>JBBTTW010000023.1:0-17109 GCA_038064055.1 Patescibacteria group bacterium
TCAGTTAGTACATCAAGGGGCGTTTTACGTTCTTTTAGGTTCACTCACAACACAAATTTTCTCAGAAATAACTTCTCTTGCTTGAGGAAATCTTCTAATATTTTCATGTATCATGCTTGTCTCCGTCACCGAGCGGACGCGCGAGATCGGCTTGCGTAAGGCTCTTGGCGCGACGAATAAAGATATTCTCCGCCAATTCTTACTGGAGGCCGTTCTGCTGACCGGCCTTGGGGGTGTCATCGGCATTATCCTTGGTGCTCTCCTCGCTCTCGCCACCGCTTTCGTCTTAAGCCAGATCGTCTCGATTGGTTGGCGTTTCGCCTTCCCCTTCTCCGGCGCTATTCTTGGTCTCCTCGTCTCCGCTTTGGTCGGTCTTATCTTCGGCATCTACCCCGCCCGCAGGGCGGCGGAGAAGAGCCCAATCGAGGCCTTGCGCTACGAGTAGCGACCATAGTACAATCTAAGTCTTAACAGCTTATTTTTTAATAAAAATCACCATGCCCACTAATAAAAAAGTTGCCATCTACACCACCCCCACCTGTACTTACTGCCGCCAGACCAAAGAATTCTTCAAAGCGAGTGGGGTAGGTTACGAGGAGCATAACGTCTTCACCGACTTGGCGAGGCGCCAAGAAATGGTGACGAAGAGTGGTCAAATGGGTGTGCCGGTGATTACCGTGAGCGAGGCTGATGGCTCAAACGAGTCCGTGGTGGTGGGCTACAACCGCGCCAAACTGGCCGACCTCTTGGGGCTCTAAAAACTAGCCTCCGTAGTTCAATGGATAGAACAACCCCGTCCTAAGGGGTAAATGACTGTTCGATTCAGTCAGGGGGCAATATATAGGTTCCCCGCCCGACCGGCGACCCGGTCGTTCGGGCGGGAATTCCTGCTGAGAGCAATAGCTGTGGTATACTATAATTAATGAATAGGGAGTCGTCTCTACTGCTCACAGCCTTTGTCTCAATCTTGGTTGTTCTAGCTTTTTCAAGTCCCAATAATTTAGGATATTTACCCGGTCGGCCTTCTTTCGTAAGTAAGACTCAAGAAAAAGATATACCATATTATCCATTTATTGCCCCTTCTCCCTTAACCAATAGCCCTAGCTTATATCTTCACCCAATATCTGAATCTGAGACAATTAAGAAAACTGGTTTAAGAAATATTGAGAAAGTCTGGGCCTCACCCGACCTCAAATCTTCCGTTTACGTGACCGGTTCAATCAATGACTCTGGTCGTTATCTTTCCAATCTATTTTTACTAAAACATAATAATTTAAGCTCCCGAAGCATCATCAGCGGGGCTGGTTCCCTGATGCAGGAAGTGAAGTGGTCTCCAGATAGTCAGAAATTTGTTTTTTCAACGCTTGAGGGGGCAACTTTTGAGGAGGATGGAACGACGACTTGGTATCTCTATGACTCAAACAACCTGCTAGAAAAGTTGGATATAGACTCTAAAAATAATGTGGTGGGTTTTGCTGGGCCAGACAAACTGCTTCTAACTGCGGACGATGTTTCTAGTCGAGGACAGAAAATTGGTTTCTATTATTTAAGTACTAAAACATCAGACTTTCCTTTGAGTCAAGAACAATTTGTTTTTGGTGATCTTCAATTTAGTCTTTCTGCTGAGGGGGATAAGTGGTCTTTCCATCGGAACAACAATGCCCTCAATGGTGCCGGTAAGGTGGAAATTATAGTAACCAAGACGGGAGAGAGAAATGGCCTCAGTGTCGATAGTGGTCGATGGGCCGAGATTCAAGGATCGGTCATTTCTCCCGATGGGACTCGGGTAGTTTACGAGAAAAGACTATCCGGACAGTTTGATGTCGGAATTATGTTTTATGATCTAATCTCTGGTCAGCGTCGACAGTTGGCTCGAGGTCATTTGGGTCCCAAGAGATGGATCGATAATGATAAGTTTGTTATTAATATGTATGAACTCGGTGGAACTTTTAGTCCAGCGAAAACGATCATTGTCGATGTCTTATCTGGACTTAATCAAGTTATCGATCATTACGCTCTGGCTAAGACGGTTGAACCAGAGACGGTCCCAAGTGGCATTTCTACGACCCAAGTTATCTATGCTCATGAAAATCACGAGCAGTCGCCCAAACCAGAAAACGATTCTAATTTACTAGAGGAGTATGTGATTAAAAATTTTAACCCGGCCACTAAAACGCATCGAGTTTTAGGGATAATACCCAATAACTTTTTTACTGAGCGGCTTCAGTTTAGTAATAACAAAATCTTCTTCATCTCTCCCGCTGGAGAGTTAAAAAACTTTGATCTGGAATCAAAGCAAATTTCCACCGTGCCAATCCCTGGGATCGTTCCCACTGACAAATACCTAAACCCAAATAGCGTCGTCGACATGATGGTTAAAGGGGATTTGATTGCATACCAAAAGGGTGAATGCGAGGAAAGTCTTACTCAATGTAGTTTCCACGAGTTTGATCTTAAAAAGCAAACAGACAGGGTTATTTTCGATGATATTGCGGAGAAAATTAAATCCCGATTATTTAATGGCTTGAGATTAATCGATTATGACCCAGCTAAAAATCATGCTAGAATTTCTCAAGCTGGGGGAGATGCGGGCTGGTCTTATCAAAGTATTTACGACTTAAGTCTAAGTACAGGGCAAGTCAGCTTGATTCGTAGTTGCGATTCTTTTAACGGTAAATGGAATTGTTCGCCACGAGAAGATATCGAAGAGTCAGATATTCGTAAATGCGGAGAAGATGAGATCATTGTCGATACTAACCAGCGCTTTCATCTAAAGCGGGAACCAAATGAGTCTTACTTCGGTCAATTCCTTGCCTGCATTTAAAAGTTTAAAATAAAATATGTACCCCGAAGATCGACCAAATTTGCAAAAGATTTTAGAGAAGGTGGAGGAGAATAACCTCATGCTCCATCGCCTCCAGCGAGCGCATCGATGGTCGGCCTTCTTATCTATCGCCAAATGGCTCCTCGTTATCGTGGCCGCCGCCGGTTCCTACTACTACCTCCAACCCTTCCTTGAACGATGGCCGTCAATTTGGCAGCAATTCGAGCAATTTATGCAGGCGCTCAACGTACTTAAATAATTTCTCGATTTATGTTAGCCTACTCTTAGGCCGAGGTAGCCCCGACGTTCGCTATTGGCGAAGTCGGGGTCCCGACCAAAGCGTCGGGACTCAGTAAATATCAGTCAACAATAATGCCGAGGTAGCTCAGTTGGTTAGAGCGTCCGCCTGAAGAGCGGTAGGTCGCCAGTTCGACTCTGGCCCTCGGCACCAAGTTCTAGATTGGCAGGGGTTCCGTGCGATGATAAAGTAGCCTAAGCTTGCTTATCCCTCGATGGGCTTGGACAGCTACAGTGTTCTTAGATTGGCCAGTAATGAGTGAGATCTCTCGCAATGAGAGGAGTTGCACATATCGCATTCGCATCACCCGCTGGTACTTCTCCGGCAGATATCGTATGAGGAGCAGAGCCGCTCGGCCGTCTAAGATATTAAAAAGATTTTCCGAATCATCGTTACTAGGCTCGAAGCCTTTCTCCGATAGGATATTAAGCGAAATCATTTTATTCTTCTTTTTTCGGTATTCATCGACGATTAGATCGTTTAAAACGTGGTAAAGGAAAGCCTTCATCAGATTAATTTTTCCACCCCTAACGAGGTAACGCCAGGTCTTCATAAAGGTACTTTGAACCAAATCTTCACTAATCGCTCGATCTTGAATTTTGAAAAAGGCATGAGAATTAAGCCCCCTCTTAAAATCAAAGTGAGCAATGGTTAAAATGGTTTGGAGCTGAACCTCCTCTTTTACCTCCTCTTTTTGGGTCATTATATAGATGCCGTTGCTCCCGTCAATTTATTACAAGACTATTACAAGATAGTGTTTTTACTCGAGCTTTCCTCTGGTTTTTATGACTAAAACTAGCTACTTAAGTATGACAACTAGATTAACCTGAGTGTAGCACGTTCTGGTGAGTTAAGTTGGCTGCAATAATCTAAAACACCTAACGGCGTTAATATCAAGGCGCTCATAAGGTAATGGTCGAAGATATCGAGGCCCAAATCTCATTGTCAATAACGTCAATTTAAAATTAGTAAAGATTAAATAAAAAATATAATTATGAGAAAAAATATTGTCACCACAATTGTGATGGCGTTGCTCATCCTACCCTTGGTCATCGCCTTGTCGGTCGGCGCGGCGGCTCCACCCAACTGGAATGCCGAAGGATCCTACCAATGGTTAGTAGCCGACACCTATGCTCACGATCTAACGATCACGACTCAAAATCCAGACGGTACGTTTACTGGAGTTGGTGGTTACCCAGCCGGTAGTGCTCCTTACACGGCCGACGGTCAAACTGCAGAAGTGATTACCGGCCAAGTGGTTGGTAATACCATTACCTTCACGACCACTTATGCCGGCCCGCTTAATCCTGGCTATTCGGTTGAAGTCTCAGGAGTCATCGCTACCGATGGTTCTATGAGTGGTCTATTACCACTTGAGTGGCACACCTTGAGTGGTAATGCCGTTCCGCTCGGAGCCTTAGCGGCTGAAGATTTCGGTGTGGTTGATTACGACACCGGTCTCGGTCAACTTAGTGGCTACACGGCCGGTTTCGGTCTAACTGACGCCACTTTTGCGGGCGTCCAATCAGTAGTTGTTCAGCTATTTAGCGGAGCGACATTACTCCAAACTAATACTGCTACAGCCCAAGTTGGTGTAGATATTGTTGGTACCCAGATCTCATCGCCGTTTGATGTCTCTGGTACTTTCGACTATCTCACCGACGGTTACTGGACCAATGTGAGAGAGAGCGAATATGATCAGGGTCTTGGCGCCACGAGAGTGCTGGCGACGGTGACACTGGCGAATGGTAAGATTGTTACCGCGGAGAACATTAATTTAGTTGGTGACCCAGCGACTATCTTACCGGACGTTGTGATTCTCCCTGGGGCAGTTAATCTTTTGTCAGCCGGTAATTTTACCATTCTGTCTAAAACGGGAATCACGAATACGGGCAGTCATACTTCAGTCGTAACTGGAAACATTGGTTCTAGTCCAATTACCGCCGCCGCGATGAACACTGTTTTTTGTTCAGAAGTAAGTGGAACGATTTATGGTACTGACGCCGCCTATATGGGGAGTGGTAGTCAAACCTGTTTTGCTGGTAACCCACCATTAGCCAACAAAACCTTAGTCGACAACGCAGTCTTGGATATGGGAACAGCGTACACCAATGCGGCCGGTCTAACTAATCCAACGGCCACCGAATTGGGTGCGGGCAATATTGGCGGGATGACTCTCGCCCCGGGACTTTATAAATGGAGTACCAATGTTGAAATTCCAACTAACCTCACGCTTAGTGGTGATGCCGATGATGTTTGGGTCTTCCAGATCGCCGGCGATCTTAATCTCGCCTCCGCTGGGAGCGTCCCGTCAGGAATTAAGGTGATCCTCTCAGGTGGCGCCGCCGCCTCGAACATCTTCTGGCAAGTTGGCGGTTTGACTGGAGCGACCTTGGGGACGTACTCGACTTTCAACGGTACTATTTTAAGTGCCAAGGAAATCATTATTCAAACCGGAGCGGTCATGAATGGTCGCGCCTTGGCGCAAACTCAAGTGACCCTCGATGGGAGTACGGTGTCAGCTTCCGGGGCGACGGTTCCTCCTACCCCGACTACTTCTTGGTTTAACGCTAAGCAGGGCGTCATCACTGACCTCGGGACGCTGCTTGATACCTTGACCACTGCGACCAGCACGAAGCTCGATCAAGTGGTGATTACTAATGCGATTCAACACATGACGCTTTCGATCGATACCGATCGCTGGAGCGATCCTTCCCACTTGTATATGGACAAGGGGCAAGTCGTCTTCGTCCAAGAGCGGAAGGCGGCCAGTAGTCTAGACAAGCTCGCCAAGAGCGACAAAAGCTTGATAAGCGACTCAATTCTCCAGTCCTTTGTCCAACGGATTGTGGCGATTGACCGAGGTCTAGCCTTGACGCAAATTACGGATGCCACAGCCCAAGGTGGCGAAGCCTCGAGACTGACTCGAGCCAACGCTGACTTAGCGGCTGGTGATTCTGCTTTGGCTCTAGGTCAAGTGGCCGAAGCCATTGACCACTACAAGCTCGCTTGGGGTCAAGCGATGAAGTCGCTGAAATAGTAGATCAAGGGATCTTGCGACTGAAGCAAATCACCCGATTGCCAGAGAGCAATCGGGTGATTTGCCCAATGTGGAGTGCAATAATCACTACCCCCTAACGGCTCTATGGTTATGGACGCAAGTAATAATGTTTTTTTCGGTCGTTTCTGGGAAGAAGGCTGGACGTACATTAAGACGGTGGTAGACGTCGTACGTGAGCCAGTTTTAATCCTCGATAAGGATCTTAGGGTAATAGCGGCTAACGAGCCGTTCTACCAGACCTTCCGCGTGTCTGCCACAGATACGGAAGGTCGGGTGATCTACAAATTAGGTAATGGGCAATGGGACATCCCCGCCCTACGGAAGTTACTTGAGGATGTCTTACCCCAACACACTTTCTTTAGGGGTTTCGAAGTCACTCATGAGTTTCCCTTAGTTGGTCGCAAGATCATAATTTTAAATGCCCGCCAAATTCACTTTAAGGCCGACACTCCAACCAAACACCTTCCACCAATTATTCTCTTAGCGATGGAAGACGTTACCGAAATGATGGACGTGGCAGAAATGTTGTCTCGACACACAAAGGAGTTCGAGACGAAGATTACCGCTCGGACGGGAGAGCTCGGTAGTCAGGTTAAAGAATTAGAGAAAGAGATTAAAAAATTAAAAAATAATCGTAAAAATAAATAAGATGAATCAAGCCACTGTCATCACCGGAGGCATTATCGTCATCGCCATTGTAGCGGGATTAGTTATGTATGGCGCAAGTAGCCCCGCTGCGGCGCCAGTTGTCTCGGGTAATAACTCAAACACTATCCCCATCGTTACTAATAATAATCCAAGTCGCCCGACGGTGGTGACTGATCCAACGACCGTGCCAACTGATACAACCGTGGTTGTTAAGGGTAAGGTGTCACCGAATGGTGCCTTTACTAACTATTGGTACGAGTATGGCCTGACGACAAACTTGGGGACCAAGACCTCGATCCAAATGATTGGTTCTGGATTCAACTCAATTTCTGCCCCAGGCTACATTACCGGCTTAACGAAAGATACGACTTATTACTATCGCTTGGTGGCGGAGAATGGATTTGGTAATGTCGTCGGCAACCAGTACTCCTTCCTAACCACTCACGGCAACCCCTCTCCCGTTGGTAGTGCGCCTAATGTTAAGACTTCCCCCGCTTCGAGTGTGTCTAAGACCACTGTTAATCTGAACGGTGAGATTACGCCAAACCGATCCGCTACTCAATATTGGTTTGAGTATGGTCTCTCACCTAACCTTGGTAGTACGACCAACTTCGTCTCCGTTGGTGATGGGACGGTGGCGGTGGCGGCCTCTCAATCACTCTCAAACTTAGCGGCCTTCACCAGTTACTATTATCGCTTGAATGCTCAAAACCAGTTCGGAACAGTCAATGGAGCGATTATTAACTTTAAGACCGCTAGTTCGACTGATTTATCAGTCTAAATAAAAACATGGATTCATTCAATTCACCTACCACTAAGCCGCTTTATCGGGGAACGCAAATCGTCTGGTACCTACTCGGTTTGGTCGAGGTACTACTTGCTTTCCGATTAGGGTTGAAGTTTCTTGGTGCTAATCCGGAAGCGGGATTCTCAAGCTTCATCTATGCTGGCACGTATATCTTTGTCGCCCCCTTTGTCAGCGTCTTCCGCATCGCTCCAGTCGAGGGAGGGGTCTTTGAATGGACAACCCTTCTCGCCATGTTCGTCTTCTGGATCATCGCCTTGGCAGTGATTAAACTCTTTATTATGGGTAAGAGTGTCTCGACCGTAGAAGCGGCGATTAAGTTAAACAATCAGTTAGAGTAAATTATTAGTTTAAATAATAAAAAATAATTAAAATGGGAATAATTCTGTGGATCATCTTTGGTGGTTTGGTCGGCTGGGTCGCTTCGCTCATAATGAAGACGAATTCGGAACAGGGAGTCGGCCTCAATATCATTGTCGGTATCGTAGGGGCGGTAATCGGCGGTTGGCTCCTAAGTTCCTTGGGTCAAAATAATATAACCGGCTTTAATATCCAAAGTTTTGTGGTGGCGGTACTTGGTGCGATGGTGTTAATAGTTATAGTTAAGGCCTTAAGGCGCGTGTAATCGTCATCACTTTGATTCGGCATCATTAGAGTATGTACCCCTCATTTCTTAGGTAAGGTCGACCATATTTAGTCTTCTATTAATCAATCAATTTAACTATCAATAAATATTAATGCTTAAAACATTCAATCTGACTCGAGGTGGCCTTACTTCTATGGTAATGCTCCTCGCTCTACTCGTTGTGTCGTCATTCGGGATATTAAAGGCGGAGGCGGCAATTAACACGGAATTAGATTTTGGTTCAAGTGGCAGTGAGGTTACAGAACTGCAACAGTTTCTGGCCACTAATTCTCTCATCTATCCTGAAGGCATGGTAACGGGGCATTTTGGCCCCTTAACTCAAGCGGCGGTGGTGCAGTTCCAAGTCGCTTACGACATTCCACAGGTGGGTCGCGTTGGCCCAATGACTCAAGCGAAAATTAACAACATTATGTCTTCCGGTCTCGGGTTGGATACGAGCTTTCCCGTCATGGCGAACGCTTCGATCCAGACTAGCCCAACTAGCGCTACTATCAATTGGACGACCAATGAGCCGGCGCGTGGTCAGACCTACTACGACACAATGAATATTCGCTCAGACGAAGCGACGGCCCACTTCCAACAGCCCTTCATCAGTGGGGTACCGGTCGTCAATAATACCGTTGGCCGTTATGCTCAATCAATGACGCTCCAAGGACTTCAACCTAACACAACGTATTCTTATGTTAACCGTTCGATTGATAACTCCGGTAATATAAGTATTACTTCACCAAACCTCTTCCGCACCAATCCGTAAAGATTAGTGGAGGAGAGAAGGGGAAAGGGGGACCATCCGCCGCGGCGGATGGTTTTCCGGTTCTTACCACTGATCATTCCGTGCCCAACTAGTGATTTTTTTGCTAAAATAAGCTCAAGACCACTCAATGAATCGTTCTTGGCATTCACAAGCTATCAGCACTACGCTCGAGCTTACCCACTCGAGTGATCATGGCTTAACGACCGTTGAAGCCAAGCGCCGATTGGAAACGATAGGATTAAACCGTTTGCCGGAAGCCAAGGTCGACGGTTTACTCCTCATTTTTCTTCGGCAATTCGAGAGTCCATTAGTCTACATTCTCCTTGTGGCGAGCCTCATCGTCCTCGCGATGGGCGAGGGAGTCGACGGCCTCATCATTCTCGCCGTTCTCCTCTTTAACGCCGTTGTGGGCACGATCCAAGAGGGTAAAGCGCAGAACACTCTGCTGGCGCTCAAGCGCTTCGTCGAAACGAAGGCCACCGTTATCCGTGACGGCGAAGAAGAGATTATCATCGACACGGCGGTTGTCCCGGGCGACATTATCCTTTTACAAGAGGGTGAACGGGTGCCGGCCGACGCGCGGTTGATTACCGCCGATAATTTAAAAGTTGATGAGTCGATGCTCACTGGCGAGTCGGAGTCGGTGCATAAGGTGAGTGACGTTCTCCCGGCTGGCGAGCGGCCGATCGCGGAGGAGAAGAATCTCGTCTTTAAAGGTACTTATGTGGTGACCGGCCGCGGCCGAGCGGTGGTGGTGGCGACGGGCGGAGAGACGGTCATTGGTCACATTGCTCGCGAAATCTCGAGCGTTGAGGCGGAGATTCCGCTTAAGACGAACATCCGCTATCTCTCGCGAATCATCATCCTGACCGTTCTGGGGATTAACCTTATTCTGCTTACGGCTGGCCTCATCTTGGGCGAATCGCTCCGCGATATGTTTGCCGTGGTGGTCTCGCTTTCCGTCTCCATTATCCCCGAAGGGTTGCCGATCGTGATGACACTCATCCTCGCCACTGGCGTTTGGCGAATGAGTAAGCGGCAAGTCTTGGTTAAGCGTTTGCAAGCCGTGGAGGCGCTTGGGCAAGCGCGGGTGATTGCTGTCGATAAGACCGGCACGATTACGAAGAATGAGATGACAGTTCAGACGGTCTACGTTGAGGGTAAATTCTTTGAGGTGGGTGGTACAGGTTACGACCCGCGGGGCGAAGTCAGTTTGGATGGCCAGACGATCGATCCGCCTAATCACCCGGAACTTCTGCTCGCGGGTAAGGTGGCTTGTTTAACGGCCGATGCGCACGTTTTGAAGGCAGCCGACGAGGGGCCGTGGCGGGTGGCGGGTGACCCCACCGAAGCGGCGCTCGTCGTTTTCGCGCACAAGCTCGGCTTCAAGAAGCTCGATCTCGAGCAAGAGTCACCCCTTGTCGGGGAGCTCCCCTTCACCTACACCACTAAGTACCACGCCTCACTCCATCGAGAGCCCAAACACGAGCTCCTCACCGTGACGGGCGCGCCGGAGGTGGTGCTTGGCCTCTCGCGTAAGTTGTGGGTCGGCGGTGAAGCGGTTACGCTCACGGCGAAGAAGCGTCAGGAGCTTGAGAGCGTGATCTTGAAGCTCTCGCGGCAGGGGTTAAGAGTCATTGCTTTCGCGCTTAAAGAGAGCAAGGCCAAAGCTCTCGACGCCGAGCGCGTTAAGGCCCTAACCTTCGTCGGCTTCTACGCCTTGGGCGATGCCTTGCGGCCGGAAGTGACGCTCGCGGTGAGTAAGGTCCTAGAAGTGGGGATTAAAGTGGTGATGATTACCGGCGATCACGAGGCGACGGCTGAAGCGATCGCCCGGGCGGCGGGGATCTACCGTGAGGGCGACCGCGTGCTATCGGGCAAGGCGATCGACGCGCTCTCACCAAGTGAGCTCGAGAATGAGCTTAGTCACGTCTCCGTCTTCGCCCGCGTGACGCCGGAGCACAAGCTCCGCTTGATCCAAGCCTATAAGGCGCGCGGTGAGGTGGTGGCGATGACGGGCGATGGCGTCAACGATGCGCCGTCGCTCGTCGCGGCGGATCTCGGCGTGGCGATGGGGAAGATTGGGACGGAAGTGGCGAAGGAGGCAGGCGATCTCCTCCTCCTCGACGATGATTTTGGTAGTATTGTCGCGGCCATCGAAGAGGGTCGGAGTATTTATAAAACAATTAAAAAGGTTATTCTCTATCTCTTCTCGACGAGTATCGGTGAGGTGCTCGTTATTGGCGGCGCCATCTTCTTAGGTTACCCCTTACCGCTCTTGCCGGCGCAAATTATCTGGCTTAACTTCGTTACCGACGGCTTCCTCGACGTGGCGCTCGCGATGGAGCCGAAGGAGGCCGGTCTGCTTAGTGCTAAGTTTGAGCGGCCGAAGAAGTACCTCGTGGATAAACTGATGGTTCAACGGATGTTCCTCATGGCGATCCCAATGATGCTCGGCACGTTGTGGTTGTTTAAAAATTATGTTGACCTCGATCTCGCCCGCGGCTGGACGATCTCGCTTACCCTGCTTGCCGTCTTCCAATGGTTCAATGCTTGGAATTGCCGATCCGAGCACAAATCAATCTTTCAATTAAATCCTTGGTCAAACAAGTTTCTCGTTGGAGCGACGATAATCACGATCTTGCTCCAATTATTCTTGGTCTACAACCCCTTCATGCAGCAACTCTTCCGCACCGTACCACTCCTCTGGTCGGAGTGGTTGGTTATCATCGGCATCGCTACTTCCATTATATTTGTCGAGGAGATTCGGAAATATTTCACTCGCAGTCGAGTTAGAGCGATTTAACTTTGAGCTTCTGCACTCGCTCGCGATCAATCTTTGGCAGGCGAATGGTTAGGAGGCCATGGCGCTCGATGGCTTCGGCTTCTTCAGGCTCAACTTCAGCAGGTAAGAGGATCGTCTTGGCGAAGGCGCCCCAGTAGAGCTCCTTCTGGAAGTAATCCGTGTCGGTCACCGTCTCAATATCTTCGCGCTTGCCGCGAATCGTCACCATCTCGCGGGTAATTGAAATATTAAGATCCTCCGGCTTAACGCCGGCGATCATGGCTTTGATCACAATCTCATTGGGAGTCTGGTAGACATCGGCGGCGAGCTCACCCTCTTCGGCTGTCTCTTTGAGCCAATTCTCACCAGCCCGAACGGTAGTCTCGGTCTTAACGTTCTCGGCCGCAGCCTCCCCCTCGTGGTTGAAGCTTGGGATACTGCCCGTTAGCCGTTCGAAGAATGATCGTTTGTTTTTAAACACGGTTAGCTTTATTAGTTTGGGGCAAGCAGACGACGGTCTTAACTTTTTCAAACATAAGAATCACGAGGATGGCGAGAAGCCAAAGGAGGGATAAGATTTTGAAAATCTGATTGCCGCTAGAGATAATTATAAGGAAGTTAAACAAAGCATGCAAGAGGATAGCGGTAATAAGACCGATGAGCATATAAACGAAACGCCTAAAACCGGAGAAACAAAATGCCAGCGCCATCATCCCTCCGACAAAAGCCGAGGAGACAACATGAATTACGTTCGCTCCGAGGAAGCGAAGATTGCCGGTCAGGAGGAAGGCGGCCGGCCCGATCTCCGTCATGGCATGGAAGAGGAAGAGAGAATTCTCAAGCGCGGCGAAGCCAAGCGCGGCGGTAATGAGGTAGATCATCGCATCGACCGGCTCGTCAAAGGCCGGCTGACGGAAGATGATGAGGTAAGCGGCTAGTAACTTCAACACTTCTTCGATACTGGCCCAGGCGATAAGGAGAGTCTTCGTCTGGACGCTCATTGCGAGCCAGCTGGCTTGGGAGAGTTCACCACAAGCGGCGTTGAACCAAGCGAGGTCGCAGATGGCCCGCTCGAAGAGGTAGGCCAAGGCCACACTCACGGCTCCCGCCAAGAAGACGCGAAGGACGAGCCGCGTCGGTTCGGGGTGAGCTCTGTCTTCGCGCCGCCAAAACCAGAGCCAGATGAGCGGCGGCAAGAAGCCGCCGCCAAGAGAGTAGAGAATTAAATTTATATTTTCGGCCATGGGGTGTTGATGAGAAGCTCGCGCTCCGTCTTCGGCCAGAGTGACCAGAGCTCTTCGGTGATGAAGGGGGTGAAGGGGTGGAGTAGGCGGAGCATACGATCGAAGATGGTGTAGAGGAGGAAACGGATCTCCGGCGCCTCGCTTGGCACTTGGAGCGGCGCCTTCGCCGCCTCAATTATTTTATCAGCTAACGTGTGCCAGACATAGTGGTAGAGCTTCTCACCGGCGAGGTAGAAGCGGTAATGCTCAATGTCGTCAGTAATGTCCTTCGTCACAGCCTCCAACTCGGCGAGTCTTGAGGTGGTGCTCGCACTTAAGCTCTCGGGCCGGGCCGGCACTTCGCCCTCGATGGCGGTTAGGATGAAACGAGCGATGTTCCACAACTTATTGCTAAAATTTTTATAGCCGCGAATTTTGTCTTCCGAAATGCGGACGTCGCTACCCGGACTCGTGCCGATAATGAGTGAGAGACGGAGAGCATCGGCACCATACTTCGCGATCATGGCGAGAGGGTCAACGCTGTTGCCCTTCGACTTGCTCATCTTCTGGCCCTTCTCATCACGGACGAGGCCGTGGAGATAAACAGTTTTGAAAGGCAATTGATTGAGTAGAAGACGACTCATAAGGATCATCCGCGCCACCCAGAAGAAGAGAATATCGTAACCCGTTTCGAGTACGGTGGTGGGGTGGAAGGCCTTCAAATCGGCCGTGGCTTCCGGCCAACCAAGTGTGGAGAAGGTCCAGAGACCGGAGGAGAACCAAGTGTCGAGCGTGTCGGGATCTGCGACCCAACCCTCACTTTGCCAAGCGGCCGATGGTGGCTCAACCCCAACGTATATTTCCTCACCACGATACCAGACGGGAATTTGGTGACCATACCAAATCTGGCGCGAGATGCACCAATCGCGCAAGTTGTCGATCCAGTGGAAATAAATTTTCTCAAATTGCTCGGGGATAATCTTGATGCCGCCGGAAGCCACCGCCTCGCGCATGAGCGCTTTCAAGCTCGCGCCATTACGTTCGGCGATCGGTTTATTCACATCCACGAACCACTGACGTAGAATCTGCGGTTCGATTGTCTCACCGCCGCGGCTATTGACTGGCACATTGTGGACGTACTTCTCCTCAATCTTCTCGACGAGTCCAAGGGTTTTCAATTTCTCTACAATTGCCCCACGCGCTTTCTTAATGTGTAAGCCGGCGAACTCGCCGGCGATGGGTAAGAGCTTCCCCTTCAAGTCGATAATCTGCTCACTCTCGAGGCCGTGGCGCGCGGCGATGGCGGCATCAGTCGTATCGTGAGCGGGGGTGATCGTCATCACTCCCGTACCGAAGGTCATGTCGATACTCTCATCTTTGATCACCGTGGCGGTGATCTGGCCATTAAGCCAAGTTACTTCAAGCTTCTGCCCATGCTCATAGTTAGCGTAGCGTTTGTCGGCCGGATGCATCACCACGTACTTATCGCCAAACTTCGTCTCCGGCCGCGCCGTGCCGATTATAAAAGGTCCGTATTTTAGATAATAGAAAGGTTCCGTCACCTCCTTCATCTCAAGCTCATCATCGGAGACGGTGGTTTGGAGTCGGGGGTCCCAATTCACAATTCGCTCGCCGCGATAGATGAGACCCGCTTCGTACATCCGTACGAAGGCCTCGCGCACGGCACGGGCGCGTCGCTCATCTAGGGTGTAAGCCTCGCGCGTCCAATCAGTGGAAGCGCCGAGCTTCTTAATCTGCTCGACAATTTTATCATGACTTTCAGTGGCGAAGGCGGTAACGCGCTTCAAGAACTCCTCGCGGCCGAGATCATGCCGCGTCTTACCCTCCGCCTTGTAGATCATCTCCTCCACCTTAGTTTGAGTGGCAATGGCGGCGTGGTCGGTGCCGGGGAGCCAGAGGGTGCGCTTGCCCTGCATCCGCGCGTAGCGCACCATAATGTCTTCAATCGCAATCATCGCCGCATGGCCCAAGTGGAGCACCCCAGTCACATTCGGTGGCGGCATCACCATGGAGAAGGCCTCACCCTCGCCTTGGGGCTCGAAGGCGCGCTTGGCCAACCACTCGCGGTAGATCCGGTCTTCGGTGGTGGCGGGGTTATAGGGCTTAAGTAAGCGCTCGTCTAGATTCACTAGCTAACTATAGCAAAAAAAGAGCGCCCTTGGGTAAGGGCACTGGGGAATGGCTAACTAATGTTTCTTAGGTGGTTGTGGTCAGAAAAAGTTTTCGATAAAACTCTCTGACTTTCTTCAGCTCCGCTGATCCCCCTCGAGTCAACCTGTAACTTTTTTCTTTGGCTCTCCATCCTCGGACAAATGTAAGTTTATATTTGCCTCGGACCAAAGAACCTCCCTCCAATCGTTTCATCAACAGATAGAAGGTCGAACGACCTAAGCCGCACTGCTGACGGATCTCTTCTCCCCGCATCCAGCTTGGGCCAATCGTCGCTAGGACGGTAGCTTGTAGATGGGAAAGCCTCGGAAGTTTCATTTCCCACTCTCCTTTCTCAAAAACTACAGGTACCCGGAGCAATCTACCTGAAGATTAACACCCAATAAATATTCTGTCAAATTTTTAAATTACCCTCAGCCTGAATTGATTTTCTGGGTCGCGATCCGCGGCTTAATTGGAGATAACCGGCCACCGCGATCATGGTGGCGTTGTCGGTCGAGAGCTTGAGTGGTGGGATGAGGAGTTTGACGGCCGGCCTCAACTTCTTAATCGCACTAGTGAATTGCCGGCGCAATTCACTATTGGCCGAGACGCCGCCGGCGATAATCAGAGTTTTCGGTTTGTGTTTAGTGATCACCTTGAGCGTCTTCGCCAGCAAGACGTCGATCACCGCTTGCTGGAAGTCGGTGGCGAGTTCGAGCCGAGCTTTATCATCGAATAAATTCTGTTTTTTCAAATCGTTCACTCGATAGAGCACGGCGGTCTTAAGACCAGAAAAAGAGAAATCGAAATCTGGACTACTAATCATCGGTCGGGGCAGAGGCGCCCAAGGACTACCCTTAAGACCTTGCTCCAAGGGTGGTCCTTGGGCAACGAGTTTCGCCAACGCCGGTCCGCCCGGGTAGGGAAGGCCGAGGAGGCGAGCCACCTTGTCGAAGGCTTCGCCCACGGCGTCGTCGCGTGTCGCGCCGATTAACTCGTGCTTTAACCAATCTTTCACCAACACTAATTCCGTATGCCCACCGGATACCAGTAACCCCAAAGTCGGAAATTTAAGTTTAAAACTTTTAACTTTTAACTTTTCACTTTCGACTAGCACTGAGTACAGGTGCCCCTCCATATGATTGACGGGGATGAGGGGCTTGCCCCAAGCGAGCGCGAGAGCGCGAGCGAAGTTGAGGCCCGCCCAGAGGGCGGGCTCAAGCCCCGGACCCTGCGTCACGGCGATGGCGTCAATCTTCGGCACCTTGATTGTTGAAATAAATTTTAAAAACTGCTCCAGCAACTCCGGCTCGCGCTCGAGAATTCCGCCCCAGGCGGATCGGCCTTGGGCCGACTTTTTACTCCCCCTTCCCTTTGGGGAGGGGGTTGGGGCGTGAGGTTTTATTTTTAGTAACTTGGCTTTTGCCAGTGCTTTCTCCAAACACGGCACTAGATTCTTACCATGCTCGCGCTTGGCGAGTGAGGGCACCACGCCACCCCACGGCGCGTGGAGGGCCGTTTGGGATGAGACAACGTGGGCGAGCACCTTAAATTTAGGGTTCTTTAAACCCCCCGTGGCGCGCACCACACTCACCGCTGTCTCATCGCAGCTTGTCTCAATCCCAAGGATGATCATAAAAAATAGAAACTTGCTGACCCCACCGGGAATCGAACCCGGATTAACGGCTTGAAAAGCCGGCGTCCTAACCGTTAGACGATAGGGCCTAAAACATTTGCACAGCAAATGTTCGGCCGATCACTCACCCTATGAGTGATTTAGGCCAGAAGAATCATAGCACTTTTTGCGAAAATGGCAAAAAAGTGTTAGTTTGAAGACACTGGAGGAGTGGCTGAGTGGTTGAAGGCACCGGTTTCGAAAACCGGCATGCGGGA
>JBBTTW010000024.1:0-3131 GCA_038064055.1 Patescibacteria group bacterium
CGTGAGAGATGATCACGTTGATAGGCGCTAGGTGTAAGTCCAGTAATGGATTGAGCCGAGGCGTACTAATCCGCCCATTCCCATTGGGAAATTTGAGAATCACTTTCCCCGCCGCAGGCGGGTCGAGATAATTTAATTTAAGTTGCCAAGTTGATCGAAGTTTGTGAGTTGGTGGTTTAACGCGGTGGGTCCACCCGATCTCATTCCGAACTCGGAAGTTAAGCACCGTAGTGGCGATGGTACTCGCAAGGGGAGAGTAGCTAGCCGCCAACTCACAGTCTTTGATCTAAAGTCTCGAACAAGCTAAAATGATGGCATGTCGCTTTGGGGCGCGCGGCGCCAATTTTCTTTCCTGATTATCTTACTCCTCATTTTGGTCATTATGGCCGCGGGGGGTCTTTGGTGGTTCTGGCCGACAGCCAGTTGCTCCGATGGTAAGCGTAACCAAGATGAGCTCGGCATTGATTGCGGCGGCAGTTGCTTGCTTGTCTGCCAAGCCGAGGCTTTGCCGGTGCGCGTGCTCTGGTCGCGGGTCTTGCCGCTCGGCGGCCAGACGTACGACCTCGCTGCTCTCGTCCAGAATCCCAATTCCAAATTGGCCCTCGATGAAGTGACCTACAATGCCCGCATCCTAGATGAGAAGAATCTCTTCGTCACGCGGGTCACCGGCACCATCAATCTCGCACCGCTCGAGCAGGCGCTAATTTTCAAAACTAATATCGACGTCGGCAAGCGCACACCGGCGCGGGTGGCCATCGACTTCACCACCACGCCGCGCTGGCGTTACTCGAGCGACCGCTTCGACTTCGAAACGAGTGATAAGCAATTTACCAATCTCCCCGTCCCCTTACTCAAGGCGAAGGTAACGAATCGCTCCACCAGCTTCTACCGTGAGCTTGAGGTGGGCGCGGTGCTCGCCGACGGTGAGCGCAATGCCATCGCCTCAAGTCTCACTCTCATCTCCGAACTCGCCGCTGGCGAGACGAAGGAAATTAGTTTCAGTTGGCCGCGGCCCCTGCCGACGGAGCCAGTGTTTATTGACCTCTATCTCCATGTGGCAATTAAGCAGCCAATTCTGGAAACGAATTGATTGGCTCCTCCTCGTCTCGGTGCTCGCACTCATTGGCGCGGGGCTCGTGACGATGAAGTCCTTCACCACGCGAAGCTACTTCTTCAACCGGCAGTTACTTTGGCTTGGCTTGGGGCTCCTCATCTTCTTCATCTTAAGTCAGATCGACTTCCGCTTCTTGCGTCGGAGTGGTCTCTTGGTGGCCATCTACGCCGGCCTCCTCGCCATCCTCACCGGCCTCCTCTTCTTGGGCGAGAGTATTAAAGGCGCGCGCGGTTGGATCGATCTCGGCCCCTTCTCCTTCCAGCCGGCTGACTTTATGAAGCTCGCGCTCATTCTCATCTTGGCAAAATATTTTTCCCGGCGACATATTGAAATTGCTCACCTGAAGCACATCTTAGTTTCCGGCCTTTATGCCTTACTACCTTTCGCACTCATCCTCCTGCAACCCGACTTCGGCTCGGCGGTGATCATCTTTGCCCTTTGGCTCGGCCTCGTCATGGTCTCTGGCGTGTCGAAGAAGCACTTGGCGATCGTCGTGGCGGTGGGACTCGTGGCGCTCACCTTCCTCTGGCTTTCCGTCTTCACCCAGAATCAGAAGGATCGGATCCTCACCTTCTTAAACCCTTTGGGCGACATCCAAGGTGCCGGCTACAGCGCCTTCCAATCCACCATCGCCGTCGGTTCGGGCCAACTCTTTGGCAAGGGAGTTGGCTTCGGCACCCAATCGCGACTCAACTTCCTCCCCGAGTATGAGACGGACTTCATCTTCGCCGCTTTCGCTGAAGAGTGGGGGCTAATTGGCGTCCTCTTCTTCTTCGCTCTCTTCGGCATTGTGATCTGGCGGATAATGCAGACGACCATGCGGGGCGCCACTAATTTCGAGACGCTTTATGGTGTCGGACTCGCCATCTTCTTCGTCTCTCACTTCGTTATCAACGTGGGAATGAATGTAGGTTTATTGCCCGTGACCGGCCTCACCTTACCCTTCACGAGTTACGGCGGCTCCCACTTACTAACCGAGTTTATCGGTCTCGGCATCCTTATGGGCATGCGACGTTACTCCCTCGCCTTCCACCGCGACGAATTACAAAATGAGTTTTTGGGTGGGGTGTGATTAACCGTTATTGCAGACGACGTCAACACTTCCGTAACTAGCAGTGATTTCATTGGTAGCGGAGACGGTCGAAATAATTGCTTTTGCTTGACTGTCTACGCAAAAAACAGTTCCGTCATTTAATGTTACAGCTGCTCCCCATGCTGTCGGTCTACCTAACACGTGGGCCGATCCCGTGTTTTGGCCACATTGTACTGTGTTAGGAGTCAAATTCTGAATTGCCAATATTAAATTATACAGATTGCCTGGTGTTCCTTGAACCGACGGAAAACCAACAACCCCTTGATCGACCTCTGTACACAAACTGTAAGCATAACCACCAGAAGCAAAACCAAGTTCAGCTTCGGAACGCAAAGATATCATAGTTTCTTTGATAGATGCATCCTTAGCTTTAAGTCTCGCTGTACTCAACGACGCCAAGACAATACTCGACAATAAACTGATAATTGCAATTACCACTAATAATTCGATGAGGGTGAATCCTCGTGACCCTTTAGTTTTTAACTTCATGAGCATCAGTATACACGGCCATAGTTTCTTTAACCATGCGAGCTGTTGAGAAGTCAGACCGCACCGTCTGCTTCAATTTCGAGGCGAACTTTCGACGTTTCTCACTATTTTTAATCAAGAATTGTAAGGTTTTCGCAATCTCACTCGGGTCGCGCGGCTTGATCAAGATCCCCGATTCCATACTGGTAACGATCTCGGGGATGCCACCCACGGCGCTTGCCACCACCGGCAAGCCGGCAAGGCCGGCTTCTAAGAGGACATAAGGTAGGGCCTCGGTCGTGGAGGTGAGGGTGAAGAGGTCGAACGCGGAGAGCAAAGTTGCGGCCTCATCTTTGTGCCCCACTAAGTGCACCACCCCGCCCAATTCCAATTGCTTGATCTGCTTCTCTAATGAGGCTCGTTGTAGATGCAAATATTCTGTTTCCCCTAGTAGAT
>JBBTTW010000025.1:0-14415 GCA_038064055.1 Patescibacteria group bacterium
CGACCCGCCGCGCCGGGCGCGGCCCGATCCCGGGGAAGCGCTTAAAGGAGTTGATTAAACGGTCGATGGGATTCGTCATAGGGGTAAGGGATTAGAAGCCGCCGAAGTCACCCTTCTCAATACTGGTAAAGCAGACATGCTTCTCGTCGAAGTAGAGCTCCACCGAGCCGGTTGGGCCGTTGCGATGCTTCTCAATCATAATCTCGGCAATATTCTTCTTATCCGAATTCTCGTTATATTTATCTTCGCGATGGATGAACATTACCACATCAGCATCTTGCTCAATTGAGCCCGAATCGCGGAGGTCGGAGAGTCGCGGTCGGCCGCCGCGCTGCTCTACTGAACGGTTGAGTTGCGACAGGGCGAGGAGAGGCACGTTCAACTCGCGAGCGAGACCCTTGAGCGAGCGCGAGATCTCCGTGACCTGCTGGACTAGCGAATCGCTCTCGCGCTTCGGCACCATGAGTTGCAAGTAATCAACGATAATCAATCCAAGATTTTGCTCCGTCTTAAGCCGACGCGCCACCGACTTCATCTTGGTAATGTTGTTCGAAGCGTCGTCATCGATGAAGATGGGGGCTTTGGCCAAGACATCAAGCGCATCGCGGATCCGGGCGAAATCCTCATCGGCGGCGAGCTTGCCGGTGCGCAACTTCCACGAGTCGACATGACTTTCGGAAGCGATTAAGCGATCAACTAATTGCTGGGAGCTCATTTCAAGCGAGAAGATGCAAACGGGAATGTCTTTCTTCGCTACTTGGCGGGCGATGTCGAGCGCGAGCGACGTCTTACCCATTGACGGTCGGGCGGCAAGGATAATGAGATCGGAGTTCTGGAGTCCGGCCAAGCGATCGTCAAGCTCCTTGAAGCCGGTGGGCACGCCGCGGATGGCATCGCCCGACTTGTGGAGCTTCTCAAAGCGTTCCCAAGCATCAACCAAACTATCCTTCAGAGTAGTAAAAGTGCGTTTCGATAAGTTAACGAGGTTGAAGATGGTCTTCTCGGCCTTTTCAAAAATTGATTCCAATTCTTCGTCTTCACGATAGCCCAGTTCCGAAAGCTTCTCGGCCGAATCGATGAGGTGACGAAGTTGCGCCTTCTTCCGCACCAGTTCGGCATAATATTTCAAATTACTGGCGGAGGGCACACCATTAACGAGTTCCACCAAGTAGCCGGCGCCACCCACCCCTTCGAGCTGCTTCGACTCGCTCAAACTTGAGGTGAGAGCCACGAGGTCAATGGGCTCATTCTTATCGAAGAGTTTAAGCATCGCGCGGTAGACTCGGCGATGCCGCTCGGAGTAGAAGTCGTCGGGGGTGATGATGCTAACGAGGTCGTTTAAGCCGCTTGGCTTGATCATAATCGCCCCGAGTAGAGCCTGCTCCGCCGACAAATCTTGGGGCGGGATCCGAATGGCCGTCTTAACGAAAGGGGCGTCAATCGTCTTCATACTGCCAGATTGTACCATAGTCCTAAAACGGCTGTGGCCGTTCGGACAAGCCAAATTAGGGGATGATTTGGGGACAAAAAAAGACCCCTGCGCAACTTTCGTCGCACAGGAGCCACTATTTACTTCACTGCCCTTAACTTACGGCTTTGACGGAGGATCCTTCTCGGGTTCCGGCTTCGAAGAGGCGGGGAGTTCGACGAACTCCTCTTTCGCCGCTTCGTTCTCGCGCCGATTCTGCTCCAGCCTCTCGGTTGGGGTTGGCGCCTTCGCCGGTGTGACGAACTCAACCGGTTTCTGAGTTTGGTGATTCGCCACCGCTGTTGACCGAATCTCTGTCTTTGGTCGGTAGGCCGTCTCGAATCGCCAGAAGAACTGTAGACCGAGAACGAAAAAGAGGATCAAGCCCACCACCTTCCAACGAACGTTCCAGATGACCGCCGGCCAAGTGCTACCCGGAGGCGCGAAACGGCTCTTGTAAACCGAGCGCCCGAGTTTCCAAGACAGCAAGAGCCCGACGATCACGAGAATCACGTTGACAACGGTGAAGATGAACTCCACCAACAACATCTGATCCATTCCAACTCTCCTTTTCTCCGTCCTTGATCAGTGGTTAGTTTTTGGATAGGGCAACCGCTGCCGCATCCTTGTCGTCCTTGAGGGCATCTTGGACTGGTCCGAGCAAAAGCATCGGATTCGTCATCACCTCTTGGGGGAGGAAGAAGACCTTGTTCGGGCTCTGAGCCATTGTCTCAAGCACCTTAAGTGCTCGTTGGGTGACAAAGGCTCGATTGATCCCTTCGGCCAACTTCTGATCCACCATCACCTGAGTCTCAGCTTCTTTGAGGTCGACCTCTTGCTGCTTGAAGGCCACCTGAAGAGCGGCTTCCGCTTGCTGCAAGGCGATCAACTTCTTCGATTCGGCTTCGAGGATCTCCACTTCGCGCCGCTTGCGCGATTCTTGGGCATCCACGATCACCCTGGGTGGTTGGACGTTGGCTAGACCGAATCGCACCACCGTAAACGGAGTGCTCGCCAACTCTTTTCGAATTGCTTCCTCGAGTTTTTGTCCGGTTAGTTCTCGATTCAACATCAATTCGTCGATCGAGTAGGCGGCGACGACCGAGCGGGCGACTTCGCGGACAACCGGTTCAGCATAGATCCGGTAGATCTCCTCATTGTCGATAATCCGAATCCGATAGTTGTCCTTGATAACTGAACCAGCAACACGACTGATCACCTTGTCGACGTTCTCTTCGTCCGCCGACACCGATAGGGTGCCGCGAACTTCCATCGTCAGATTGAGATTGTCTTTCGGCATGTAGACCTCCATGGTCTCCTTGACGCCGCAGTCGGCTGCCTCGATTAGAACCAGGGTTTGGTACATGCCCCACTTGAGATCGAGCCGGAGTCTGCCTGGCTGGATGACTCCCTTCTGCAAGCCAGAACTGGTTGAGAGTTTGCCGATGTGGGCCGGCGGAACCTCAACGGTTTCGCCGCAACCCATCACACACATACACATAAGACCAAAGACGAGACCCATGCTCCAGTTTTTCACTGCGCGATACTCCTTCCAAAAAAAGAAACAGGATTGGACAGGTAAACGCTACCCACCCAATTTTCCGTAAGTTAATTGCCAAAGACCCATTAAAGGCCAACTATATATCTAGCAAATTATATGACTTTTGTCAAGTTATTCAGATTTTCCTGAATTTTGGGCCGGAATTGGTGTCTTTAAGACTGTAGCCTAGAGACTCAATTTTTTGGCGTAAGGTGTCGGCGGTGAGCCAATCTTGGCGGGCGCGGGCTTCTTCTCGCTTGGCAATCAAATCGCTGATTTCGGGGGGTAATTCGGTAGGGGTGCCGGCGGCGGCGAGATTTAAGCCGAGGACTTGGTCGAAGTTGAGGAGAGTGGCCAACTTATCGCGGCGCTTCTCGGACTCATCTTTCGTCATCTCCCATAAGACGCCAAGCGCTTGTGGTAGATTGAAGTCAGCATCTAAGCTCTCGTTGAAGCGCTTGAAGTAAGAGTGGATCACCTTACCTTCGGTGCCGTCACCTTGCCAATCGTTCACCAAGTTCTCGAGCTTATTCAAAGCTTCAGCCGCGGCGCCCAGTGACTCCCAAGTGAAGTTGATGAGCGTGCGGTAGTGGGCAGTGAGGAGGAGGTAACGGTAGGCGAGTGGTTTAAACCCCTTGGCTTCCAATTCTTTCAAACCGATAATGTTGCCGAGTGACTTCGACATCTTCTCCCCATTAATATTCACAAATGCCGAATGGAGCCAGTACTTGGATAGTGGGGCGTGATTGAAGCTCTCCGACTGCGCCCGCTCATTCTCATGATGGGGGAAGGTGAGATCGGTGCCGCCTAAATGGAGGTCAATCGATTGGCCGAGCGTGGCGGCGATCATGGCCGAGCACTCGAGGTGCCAACCGGGCCGGCCTTTACCAAAAGGTGCCTCCCAGCTTACCTCGCCGTCTTCCGGCTTCCAGAATTTCCACAAGGCGAAGTCTTCATCGGTGTCTGGCTTTTGGAAGACGCCATAACTCGGGAACGATTTAATTTTGAAATAGATTCCGTCTTCGGCGGCATAAGCCGTGCCCTGCTCGAGCAACTTCTCCACCATCACGATCATATGCTCGATCACCTCGGCCGCCCGCGCCAAGGCCGCGGGTCGGAGCAGGTTAAGCGACTCAAGATTGGCGAGGAAGATGTCTTCGTATTCTTTGGTGAACTCGCCTAAGGCGAACTTAGCGGCGCGAGCGCCGGCAATCGTCTTGTCATCCACATCGGTAATGTTGACCACCTGCCGCACGGTGTAGCCGGCGCGTTCGAGTACTCGTCGCACGAGGTCACTCGTCACGAAGGTGCGGAGATTACCAATGTGCGGCACATCGTAGACGGTTGGGCCGCAGGTGTAGAAGCTCACCACCGGTGGCGCGAGCGGCGCGAAGCTCTCACTCTGGCGCGAGAGCGAGTTGTAGAGGGTTAAAGCCATCGGCGGGTGCGAGCCCAAGCCACCATGAGCGCGAGTGCCAAGGCCATTAAGCCAATCACCGCCAAGTAGTCATGGGGCGGCCCGACGAAGGGTAAGTTAGTATTCATGCCGAAGAATTGGGTGACGATGGTGATGGGGAAGAAGATGAAGGCAAGCACCGCCATCGCCTTCATCGTTTCGTTCGTTTTAATTGAGAGGAGGGAGTCGTTCGTCTGCCGGAGGTCGAAGAAGGTCTCGCGATTACTCTCAAGCATGTTCCAGATCTTCTCGTATTCGCCGGCAATGGATGAAGAATAATGTTTGAAACTATCGCCAAAGAATTCATCGCCCGCCACCGCGAGCGAATCGAGGAGTTGACGATGGCTCTTCAAGGCCCAGCGGAAGTCGAGCAGGTTGTGATTGACGTTTGAGAGGAGGTGGACCATCGACTTCTCCTCACCGGCGAAGATCTTCTTCTCCGCTTGGCGGAGGACGCCATTCACATAATCAAGTCCGGCCGAGAGGGAGGTGTAGAGATGCTTGGTTAGGTAATAGAAGATAATGCCCGCATGCTTCTTGCCGCGAACTCGCTCTTCGATATATTTGGCGGTGAAGGTCTTAGAAAATTCGGTCAAGGCCTCAAGCGGTTGGTAGTGAACGGTGATGAGGAAATTCTGACCAATAATGAAATCAATCTCGTCTGTATCAGCGCCACTCGCTGGTTGCTTACCATAGCAGATGTTGCAAATAGGGAAGTGGAGAATGAGGTAGATGAAGTCAGCGTAAAGATCAACCTTGGATCGCAGAGAGGGCTTGCTTAACTCTTGTAAGGCTAAGGGGTGGAGTTCGTAATCCTTGGCCAGTTGAGTTAGCTCCTCTTCAGTTGGCGATTCAAGATCGATCCAAGTTAGTCCATCATAGTCTTGGCGTTTAAGCATGATATTTATTATACTAAAGGATCCTATGTTCATGCAAAATAATTTAAGGCGTCTTGGCCTAACTCTCCTTGCTCTTGGGCTCTTGGCCGGCGCCTTCGGCGCCGGGGTCTTAACCGGAGCGGAGAGTAAGCGCGCCGAGGGTAAGATCCGCGGCCTCTTCCACCTCGCCCCGGCAGCCGAAGTTGTGGCTAGTTCTACGGCCGACGACGTCGACTTCTCGCCCTTCTGGCAAGCGTGGAAGATTGTGGACGACAAGTTTATCGATGGCCACGCCAGTGCGACGACGAGTACGAGCACGCCGCCGCTTACGGCGGCGGAGAAGAATCAGCAGCGCGTCTGGGGTGCCATTACCGGTATGGTGGACTCACTCGGCGACCCCTACTCCGTCTTCCTCCCACCGGTGGAGAAGAAGAGTTTCGAAGAGGGGATTAGTGGCAACTTCGGCGGTGTGGGTATCGAACTTGATTTGAAGAATAAAATTTTGACGGTGGTAACGGCCCTCGACGATACGCCGGCCAAGCGGGCCGGCATTCTCCCGGGGGATGAGATTATGAAGATTGATGGCGCCGATGCGACCGGCTTGAGTATCGATGAAGCGGTTAAATTAATCCGCGGCGAAATTGGGACGAAGGTGGTGCTCACCGTTAATCGAGCGAAGGCGCCAGAGGTACTGAAATTTGAATTAATCCGCGGCCAGATTACCGTCCCGATTACGAAGGTGGAATCAAAAGATGGCGTCTTCATTATTCGCCTCTTCTCCTTCAACGCCAATGCCACCAACGCCTTCCGCCAAGCCTTGCGTCAATTTATGGAAGCGGGGACGGATAAATTAGTGGTCGACCTTCGCGGCAATCCGGGCGGTTACCTCGAGGCGGCAGTCGACATTGCCAGTTGGTTCCTACCGGTCGGCAAAACAATTGTGACCGAGCGCGGTCGCAGTGCTGAATCGGAAGTTGTCCACCGGAGTTATGGGTACAACATTTTTACCGATCAATTGAAAATGGTGATCCTCGTCGATGGTGGCAGCGCGTCGGCCTCCGAAATTCTCGCCGGCGCCTTGTCTGAGTATGGGAAGGGGACTTTGGTTGGGGAGAAGACCTTTGGCAAAGGCTCCGTCCAAGAGCTCGTGCCGGTAACGGACGATAGCTCGCTTAAGATCACTATTGCCAAGTGGTACACGCCAAACGGGGTGAGCATTTCCGACAACGGTCTCACGCCGCAGGTGGTAGTGCCGAGGGGGGAGAAGGATGATGAGGATCACGACACCCAACTCAATAAAGCGATTGAGATTTTGAATAAAAAATAAAAAAAGACGTCCGGTGGGCGTCTTTTACCTCAACTCTTCTCGCGATTCTGCTAGGTCGAAGATTCCAGAATCATCATCGAGGGGGCCGACGATTTCTTGTAATTCTTCTACCTTTGGTGATCCACATCGAGGGCAGAATTTCCAACCTCGTAAATCGGAAGATTGGCATTTGGGGCAGGACGCAGACGCTCTCTTTCCAAAGAACCTAATGATACCGTAAGTCATAATCCACATTAAGACGAGAAAAGTGACTCCACCGATAAAAATCCGTATCCACATCGCAAACCTCCTTTAGATCAATCTAACTTCACCTTATGTAATTTTAGAATTAGTGTCAAGTTGGAAAAAAAAGCCCGCCAACCGTTTGAGAACGATTTAGCGGGCCTTGGTTTTTTTCTTGGTCACTTTTGGTTGGGTTTAGGCCGGAACCATCGCCGGCCAAGCCTCGATCACCCCATCGAGCAGGTCTCCCATCGCGGAGACGCCACCACACCTTCCGGTGATGATCGCGTCGTTCACCCTGCCATCATTCATCGCTCGCTCAAGCTGGGAGAACTTCCTTCTCAAATCGCAGTCGCAGGTGAGAATGACGATCGTTGCTCGCGGCAGATGTCCGCGGAGTGTCCCAGCGTACGCCAGAACTTCGTCGAAGGCGTGGAGTCCGCCGTACAGAACGATCAAGACATTTTCCTCGTCTTCAAAACCAGCGGCAATCTGGGCACCCCGAGTCTCGACTACCTGTTGGGCCTCCTTGACGGCACTTCGTCTCAAAGTGCCCATTGCCCCTGCGGTGGTGTAGTCACCGGTCATGGCGAATTGTTTCGCCAAAAAGATCTCAGGCAGGCTCATTCTCGGGCTCGCACCGTTGTCGACGACCACCCGAAGACCCGACTTCTCATGTGGCACTTCTCCATTTCGGTAGTTGCCCACCTCGTTGTAGGTACTGAAAAAGCAGGTGAGTTTACCACGTGCGGCCGCGATGATCGCCGGCAGACGCTCGGTCAAGAAATTCTCGACAACAAAGTTGTTGTTCATTGCCTAATCTCCAAAAGTTAAGGTACTTGATTGGGAGGGTTAACAACCTCCCGAACTTTCTGCCAACCATTATACACAAAATAGCAATATTGTCAAGTGGGCGAGGGGAGGGGAATTAGTTAAGATAAAGGCCATGAAAGTAATCTTACTTAAGGATGTGGCGAAGATTGGCAAGCGTTATGAGGTGAAGGAGATTTCTTCCGGCCACGCCCGCAACTTCCTTATCCCAAATGGTCTAGCTCTCCTCGCGAGTGAGACCAATCTAAACAAACTCAAGTCGCTGAAGAGCGAGCACGACTCTAAATTAGCGAAGAGTAAGGGGGAGGTGGTAGCGATGGTTAAGGCACTCGCCGGTGCCACTATTACCATCCAAGGCAAGGCTAATGAGCAGGGCCACCTCTTCCGGGGGGTGGATAGCGCCGCGCTGAGCGCGGCGGTGAAGGGGGAGAAGGGTCTTGATTTACCGGCCGAGTGGCTCGAGCTCGAGCGGCCACTCAAGGCCGTCGGTGATTACGAAATTAACTTCGCTCATGGCGAAGTGAAAGGGGAGTTTAAGGTTAGAATCGAGCCGCTTAGTTAATAACGGAAACTTCTTTGGCGATGCGCGTCTTTGAGTTGTAGAGCGTTTTGCGACGATTGCGGAAGTGGACCTTACCCGCTTTAAGAGCGAAGATGGTGTGATCCACACCCACGCCCACATTCTTACCAGGGAGGAAGAGGGTACCCCGCTGACGGATGATAATGGAGCCAGGTTTGGCCACTTCGCCCTCGGTTAATTTAACCCCCAAGAACTTAGGTTGGGAGTCGCGTAGGTTTCTAGCTGTTCCACCGGCCTTACGATGTGCCATAATTTAATATTTAAACGTGTCGCCTAGTATAAACTTTTGGTTAGATAAAATCAAGCCCTGGCTTCTGCCCTTGAACTTCTGCCTCGTGGCGCTAATCGCCTTCGGGCTGGGGCGACTATCGCGCCTTGAGGAGGCGCGGGAGCCGGTTCGGATCGAGAATGTGGCTACTCCCGCTCTGGTGTCGTCTAAAATTACGACCTCAACCACTTCTATTTCGGCTCAAACATCTTCTCAAGCTGGCCAATTCGTCGGTTCGAAGAATGGCACCAAGTACCATTACCCTTGGTGCTCGGGGGCGCAGCGAATTAAAGAGGAAAACAAAGTCTGGTTCGCGTCTAAAGAAGAGGCCGCGACTAAAGGCTACACTCCGGCTAGTAATTGCCCGGGACTATGATATATTAGGGGTCTAAATTTAAACGTCATATGTTGTAGCTGAAAAACGAAAAAGTCAGGCATTAGTACCCGATAATTTCGTTTTTCAACTATGAACAAATTAACTATCGACGACCTCCTTATTCGCGGTCGTCACGGCGAAACCTCTCGCGAGTTGGTGGAAGATCAGTCCTTCGAACTTAGTTTAGAAATTAGCTTAGACACCGCCGCGGCGGCGGTGAGTGATAAGCTAGCCGACACTTACGATTATAAGCAGGCCGTGGCCATTGCCGAGAGTCTCATCACGAGCACTCATTCGGTCCTGATCGAGCAATTAGCCGAGCGGATTGCCCAGCACATCCTTAACGATCGTCGACTAGATGAGGTTAAGGTAACGCTGCGGAAGGTGACGAACCCTGGCGGCATACCGGGGATCACTATCAAACGTCGACGTTCGCTCCAGTCGGGCATCGCCGGTTTCAAGCCAATTGATTTTAAAAAAGCTCTAGCCGAGATCCGCGCTCACGGCGCCACTGGCTTCCCTCTGCTTCAGGATTATTATCGCCAAATGCTTCTGGCCGAAGGGCAGAAGCTCGAGTACGAGCGGCGGCCGGAGTACGTTGGCCCTGCTAAGGTGCGCGAGCAACTCTCTTCGGCTAAAGTGATCCCCGACCCCAGCCCCTTCTCCGCTTTAGTAGGGGAGTTTGAGACCTTACTTAATTATGAGACTTTAAAATTAGTTGAAGCGGAACGCCCCTTCGTGCGACCAGTTAAGTTCAACGAAACTTCGCTTCAGAAGTACGACGCCGGATCAATCGGTATTACCCCTCACTTAGACAGTGCCCGTTGCCAAGACTTAGTTGTAATTTTGGTCCTAGTAGGGGAGGGTTGCTTTGCTACCTGTGCGGATAGGGCGGGCACTAACCCGCACGAGATCCGCCCCAAGCCCGGTGACGCGATCCTGATGCGCGCTGCCGGCTTCGATGGGGTAGACGAGCGTCCGTTCCATTACTTAACTGATATTCGCGAGGAGCGGCTAGCGCTAGGGCTACGGTTTTTCAAATAGAGTACGTCGCACAATATATCTTTTGCGACTATATAAACTATTCGAACCGGGGGATTAGGCTTCGTGCCAACAATGGCGACTCCAGATCCATGGTCCCCGACCCTTCGTGCTCATCAGCCACACGGCATACTCCACATTACCTTCCGGCGTGTAGATGTCGAAGCCTAGGGTCTGACTCTTCTCTAGGTGATACTGTTCGTTGATTTGAAAGATGCCGACGTCGTACGGATTAACTTCGCCGCGCAAGACGTCGCCTCGCTTCGTATATTGCCTCAATTCGCTTTCGCAACGAGCAATGGCTAAGGCGGACCGGTCGTCCACACCATACTCCCGACTCTTAGATTCGATGAGTTCAGCAATCACCACCTTCGGGTCATTACTTGAGAGCACACCAATCCGAGTCTCATTGGTGGAAGCTTCAACCACATTGATCGGCAAGTGCTTCACTTCAAAAACTTCCGTTTGAGCTGACTCAATCGGATTCAATTCCGGCGTTGCGGCGGAAGTACCCGTCGGCGCATTGCTGACGGGGGTGGCGCTCAATTGAGCGGCGGCTAAGATGCCGGCTAAACCGATTCGAGTAAAAGTATAAATGGTAGTAAAAAGCTAGGCACCGTTGCCTAGCTTGTCAAATTATTGATTAATCATGGATGGTTAGTCGAACCATAACAACCTACTAACCATCCCCCATAGACTAGCATATCCTACTCTTTACGTCAAGGTGTAGGTGTGGTCTGATTTTGATCTAAAAATCCTTCAATAATAATCTTTATTTTAGCCCACAGTTGAGCCATAATTGAGCGTAAGTCAAATTGATAGTAACTAAGTATCGCGACAATAATGATGACCAGGAGTAAGACCTTAATTATTCCGGCTTGTGAGGGCGATGGACGCTTCATCCCTTGATTATAACTCAAAATTGGGGCTAAAACCTACCTGTGGATAACTTTTTAGAGGTAAATCAATGGGTCTAGGTAGGCCTGAGGGTCAGCCAAGGGCAAAGTGATCTTAACTCCGGAGCAAGAGCGGAAATTATAATCACTAATCCGCATACCTTCGGTGGCATAGACGGTGAAGTGGAGGTGCGGGCCGGTTGAGTACCCCGTTTGACCGCTATAGCCTATAACGTCGCCGGTAATGACCTCCTGCCCGGCCGAAGCCTTAATCAATGATAAATGACCGTATAAGGTGCTTAAACCGTTCTTGTGGTCAATCAGGACCCATTTGCCATAGGAGGCCCCGCGACAGACGGTGTCGGTGTCGCCAGTCGCTTTAATCACACCGGAGCGGGCCGCCAGTACCCTGGTACCCTGACTGGCTCTTAAGTCGATACCGTTGTGGGTACCCGAGACGTACAGACGCTTAGCATCGACGGTTTTGCCAAAACTCTGGGTAATGAAGACGGAATCGAGTGGCCACTTGAGCACGCCTTTCCCCACCGGCAGTTGATCGAAATTGATGGCAATTCGGAGATCAGATTCTAAACCAGATAATTCCTTCTCGAAGGCTTCTTTTCGGGCCAAACTATCGGCCAGCAATTTTTTGAAATTTGATTCTTGATTCTTCGTTTGTCCGAGAAGTCGATCCTTCTCCACTTGATTCTCTCTCGCAATTTCTTGCTGGTCGGCCAAACGCTCCTTCAATCGCGCCAACTCTTGACGTTCGCGCTCCGTTGCTTGCTTCGAGGCTTCGAGATCCGTTTTAAGATCAGCGACCTTGTCTATATCTTGTTTCAAATTTCGACTGAAGGCGGCCAGAGTGCTAACCTCATTCCACGCCCTGGAGAGTGAGTCGTAGGTAGCCAAGAGTTCGAGTAGGTTACGGTTCTCTGTAAGGCGCCACTGCCTTAAGCTCTCGGCCACGGCCGCGCGGCGTCGGGCCAGAGTGGCATCCTTGCTATCAATTTCAATCCCCAACCCTTCGAGTTCAAGGTCGGTCTTGGAAATTTCTTGAGCCGTTACTTTAATATCCGTCTCCAACTTCTTCTTTGTCGTCTCCAGGCGACTGATCTCGCTCTGTAAGCTCCGACTCGTCTTCTCGGTCGTACGGAGTTGATTTTGGTAGGCGGTGATTTGGGCCTCGAGCTTCTGAATTTCGGAATTATGATTACTGATTTTTGACCGGATCTCATCCACCGTGGCCGCGCCGGCGGCCGGCGCGAGGAGGAGAATCATCGCGACGAATAGATATTTAAGCCAATTTAGACGCATAATCAAGGCGAGCAATTGTCTCCGCTTGGCCGAGGAGGGCCGCGACGGTGAAGGGGTCAGCCGAGCGTTCGCGGCCGGTTAGGGCCACCCGCATGGGCCACAAGACCTCGCCGCGACCGACACTGTCAGCATAAGGCATAATGGTCGCCTTAATTTTTTCCGGTGTAAACTCCCCTTCGGTTAACTCTGAAAGTAAGGCCCGCAACTTCGGTAAGTGAGCTTGGGTCTTGAGTAGTTCTCTGGGATAGTCCGGTGAGTGGAAGAAGTAAGCGAACTCCCCTTCGCCCGCCACCAATTCGTCGAGCTTGGCGATAGTGGTCAAGCGTTCGCGGACCAAAGGTAGAATTCTTAGCAACTTCGTGCGGTTAAGTTTCGCCGGGAAGAGGCTAGCCAATTCCGCATCAGTTAAGCGTTTGATGTACTCACCATTAAACCAGCGCAACTTCTCAAGATTGAAAATAGCGCCCGCTTTCTGGATCTTCTCGAGTTTAAATTTCTGGATGAGCTCGGCTAAGCTAAAGAGCTCTTGGTCGGTGCCCGGATTCCAACCAAGAAGTGGAAGGTAATTAAGTAAGGATTCTTTTAGAAACCCTTGCTCGCGATACTCGGTGACGGCCACTGCCCCGTGCCGCTTCGAGAGTTTCGATCGGTCGGGCGCGAGAATGAGTGGAATGTGGGCGTAAGCCGGACGCGGCGCGCCCAGCGCTTCTTGGATCAGGATCTGACGCGGCGTGTTTGAGATGTGATCCTCGCCGCGGATGACGTGCGTCACCCCCATCTCCCAATCATCAATCACCACCGCGAGGTGGTAGAGCGGTTCAGTTAAGCTCTTAGCAATAATGAAGTCACCGAGCTCGGCCGTTCCACTCTTGATCTCGCCGCGGATGAGATCGGTAAAGGTTACGTCCGGCTTCGAGCTCTTGAGACGGATCACTTCAGCGCGGCGCTCCGTACCGGGACGATCTCCCTCTTTCGCCGCAACCGATTCTTGAGACACATAGGCGTGGCCGCTCGCGATTAAGTTCTTAAGATGCTTCTCGTAGATGTGGCTGCGTTCCGATTGGTGGTAGCAAGCGTCGTAATCGAGCCCCAACCACTCGAGGCTGTCTAAAATATTTTTCTCAAATTCGGGCTTGGATCGGGCTCGATCTGTGTCTTCAATTCGCAAAATAAATCGCCCACCCTCTTGTTTGGCATATAGATAGTTGAAGAGGGCTGTCCTCACTCCACCAATGTGGAGCGGACCGGTCGGACTGGGAGCGAAGCGCACAACTACAGCCATAATGTGCCTATTGTAGCAATCCGGCTGGGTTTAAGGAAATAACTTGACATAACTACAAATTCATGTATAATTGGCCCAGATTCAGTCTGTCGGTGACAGCTGACCCTTAGTGCAGGGTTTGCACAGGTTGTACGTCGATGACGGCAACCGAATGATCCTTGACAGCATTGATTTGCTGGAGGAGATGACGATGTATGCTATTCCGAGATGTCAAGGTGGCGCTGGGTCTTTCTCTGTCTGTGATGGTCATGGAAATTGTGACCCTTTCACGGTGATCGGATCGAGTGTCCCGATCAGCGCTCTTGCTGGAGAAAAAGCCCACAGCCTTTCTGTTCATCCAACAAAGGGGAAACGGGGGGGTGGTGGCTGTTGCCTCAATCGACCGCAGGGGGCCGTGGAGCATGTTGGTCGGGCTTGAATGGGAGGGCGATAAGTTGGTCATTAATGGCCATGATCCGTTCGTAAATCCTGAGCGGATCGGAAAATCCTACACCGATGGCAACTTCCACTGGATCGAGGTGCAGATCGAAGATCGCCGCTACACGACGAACAAAGATCGTGTCGGCGTGGCCACCCACTACGTCCCCGACCCCAACTTGCTTTGCCAATACTTGGCTGGTGACGTTGAGGCGGAAGCTGTGGCCGCCGCGGCAACTGAGTTCGCCAAGCAGGCTTCGCTCATCGAAGATCTGCATCAGACCATCCGGGATCTGGAGAGCCAACTCGCCGAGGAAAGGGAATCTCGGAGAAGAGATCGAGAGCTCATGGTAGACTTAGCCAAAGAACTACGTCGGAAGTGGTTCTTGCGCCCAGAAGCGAGGGCCGTACTCTTCTGTGAATCTGCCACGTCCCAACCCGAAGAATGATCTAGCCTGTTCCAGCAGAAAAGATGCACCGCACGTTTCGCCAGTTTGGCAAACGTGCGGTTTTTTT
>JBBTTW010000026.1:0-26549 GCA_038064055.1 Patescibacteria group bacterium
GCTACTAGCTAATACCGACGCCCGGTTCGGGCGGGGTTTCCTGGAAAAAGAAAAACCCGTCACGCTAAGCGTGACGGGTGTGGAGTGCATTGATCGCAAACTGACCATAAGTTTTTTAGTCAGTTAACCAAGCTGGGGAGACTCGGCCAGGTGCTCTGGGAAGAAGTGCATTTTCATCCCCGTAGATCCATCGGTCTCTTTGGTAAAAACCAACTGCATCAATCTACCATTGAGTCCATTGGGCATAGGAGGCAATAGGACGCTCGTCAGATCCCACAGTAGTTTAGGGGTGCGATCTTCGTTCATCAAAGGCAATGGGAGATCAGACATAATGGCCAAACGCTGATTCCCCTTATCTGATCTCACAAAGCTATAGAGAACGAAGATGTGCCCATCCGGAAACGATTTTAGCAAATCCGCATCCAATGGCGTCCCTCGACCCAAGATTCTGCCGGCGACAACTGCCAAAAGAATACCAAAGAGACCGAAAGCGCTGGCAATGACGGTCACGACGGTGTGGTTGGCCTTGTCCCCGAAGCCGACGGTGAGGAACAAAATGCAAGCCAGAAGACAAATGAGACTCGACACCATCGCTGGTTTAGCGTTCATCTTCTACTCCTTGTTTTTCAAGTTTCTAGACCTATTCGACACCCAACAGTAGGTATCTTCTATCCCATAACTACCACGTCAGAATAATTTAGTCCAACGTCGCCTTGATGCGCCTCACGCCCTGCGCTACGGCTTCGTCTTTAAGAATTTTAAAGTGTCCCAACTCCCCTGTTTTGGAAACGTGGGGACCACCACAGAATTCCAAGCTGAAAGCTTGCCCTGAGCCTGTCGAAGGGGATATGGAATACACCGACACTGTGTCGCCATACTTCTTGCCGAACTCCATCTCGGCGCCGAGCTTCTCGGCTTCGCTCTTCGGCATCTCGCGTCGCACCACGGGCAAATCTTCTCTAATCTTCTCATTCACGATTTCTTCCAGCTTCTTCTTTTCTTCATCCGTCAACTTACGATCGAAGGCGAAGTCGAGCCGGAGACGCTCTTCATTAATATTGGAACCGCGCTGCTTAATTTGTTTGCCGAAGAGCGTTTGCAACGCCGCCAAGAGTAAGTGGTGCGCCGTGTGGAGCTTCACCGTCTTCGGCTCATGATTCGCGAGCCCACCGGCAAACTTCTTCTCCAACCCCGCGCGCGAGATCGTCTGATGCTTGGCGAATTCGGCTTCGAACTCGGTCCGCGATAATTCCGGATGTTTGTCTTTCATTACTTCAAACGGAATTCCTAGTGTAGACGAAATACCAAAAGCTGTTACCCCGTCGAGTTTAATAACCTTGTCTAGCTCTTTCAACCCAAGCTTCATCGTCTGACTAAATTGATTACTTTCCTGTTCAATCAATTCGAAAATATTGACTGACTTTAATTCAGGATAAGATCCACTATATTTTTTAATCACAAAGTCGACCGCTGACTTAATTTGCTCTAAATCAATCTTGACCAAGAGCCGTCGCAGGAGACGGCGCAAGATGTAACCCGCGCCCTTATTCTCCGGTCGGATGCCATCAGCGAAGAGGAAGGCGATAGCCCGCGCGTGATCGGCGAGAATTCGATTCGCCCCCAATTCGCCAAACAAGTCCGTCTCGAAGACGTTACTCTTCCTCTGCACCACCATCGCTAGGCGTTCGAGCCCCATACCGGTGTCAACACCGGGTGTTGACAGCTTTTCCAAGCGTCCATCCGCACTTTGATAATATTCGTTGAAGACGAGATTCCAAATCTCAATTCCACCAGCGTAGATCTCGGAGGTCGGACCGCAAGGACCCTCACTACCCGTGGGGCCCCAGAAGTTGTCAGCGCGACCACACTCGCGAATCTCGGTGACGCCCAAGCTCTGCCAGATCTTTCTCGACTCCTCATCCTTCCCAACCCGTCCGCCAACCGGCGGATCACCCTCGAAAATCGTAACGTAATCTATTTTGATCCCCAATTCTTTAGTTATAAATTCATACGCTAGCTTGATCGCCTGATCTTTGAAATATCCGCCGAAACTAAAATTGCCCAGCATCTCGAAGAAGGTAAGGTGCCGTTCATCCCCCACTTCATCAATGTCGGAAGTGCGGAAGCACTTCTGGATCGAGACGACGCTCCGCCCGCCGAAGTCTTGATCGGCTGCCTCGGGCTTCAGATAATATTCTTTGAACTGCTGCATCCCCGCTGTGGTGAGGAGCACCGATGGGTCGCTCGGCACGAGGGAGGACGACGGCCGCACCTTATGCCCCCGCGCTTCGAAAAACTTTAAGAATCGTTCTCTAATCTCTTCTGAATTCATTTGTTTTAGCCTAACACATTTTAGCCTACAAAAAAGCCCCACCGAAGTGGAGCAAGCGGTCGGATGGATTCCCCGCCCGTACCGAACGATACGTTCGGGCGGGGAACCATCAACCTCGAGGAGACCCTCCTCGCGCCCTAGCCAATTGAGCTACGGCCGCAGTTGCTAAATTAAAACCTCGAGAACGAAGACGTCGACTTGGTGGCGAAGATCTTGACCCAAATGATCATAACAGATTTTACCATAAGGGCCAAGGGTGTGTGGGGTTGAGTAGATGGTCTCCAAGCTAGAATCTCGAACCAATGAACCACCCTGAAGCAAGATGGCGATGACGTCATCAAGCAGAGAACTTCCCAATCTCCTCTGCCCAAACTTCTTCCAAATTCCCCTGTATTTTCGCGCTGCCGCTTCGAAGAGGTCCGCTAACTTAACTTGATCGAATTTCTCCATCCCCTCCAGCCCAAATTGGTGGAAGATCGCCACCAATAATTCACTGGGTAAAATCACATTACCTTGCATTAAGCGCCGCATGACTGACCACCTCCTTTCTAATCTAAAGTTCTGTTTGTCTGGTCTCAACCTACCACACCCAGCTTATTAGATCAACGATTTTTCAGGATCCCATAAATCTGACGACCGTCCGTTTTACGAGAACTATCTATTATGGTTCCGCCTGATACCGCGACTCGATCAAGTTCTTGGCGTCCTTGGCGGCGTTGATGGGGGCGAGGATGCCTTGCGCCGGTGATCCACTATCACTACTTGATTCGCCAGTGGGCGAAAACGTCCGCGACAGTGATTTATTCATCAGCCAGAAGATGAACCCCACCATCGCCAGCATGATAATTAAACTAATTAACCCGAATCCATGGTTTCGATTTAGTTTTTCACTAGTATTCATTCTTTCTATTTTACACCGCACTTAAAGATAAAACAAAACTCCCCCAACCGATAAGATTGGAGGAGAAATGAAGCGATTTGCGAAGCGCAGAGCCGGGTCGCTGGCGTTCCAATCGTTGTCGAGCCAATGCCAGTTGACGATCACCTGACCACCGTTCTCGATGAGGTACGGGACGTTCAGGTTACCGTGGCGGTTCCGAGCGAATGTCCAGAGAGCCATCCACACCACCACCCTTTGGATCCACAAGTGGAAACTTAAGGTTGAATCGTATTCGGCATCGCAATGCCCTAGCCCTCTGGACCAAGTAACTTCATTTTTTGAAGGTCTACATAAGTCCTCCGTCTTAATCCACCCAAGGCGGACGAAAACGCTCTCAACTTATGGATACTGGATTCGGTAGCGGGCAATCCATTCGTCGTGACAAATGTGATCACCCACGTATTCACCTACTACCGAGGTTATTTTAGCATAAAAAAAATCGGCCCCGTACATTGCACGAGACCGATCACTAACAACGCTTTTTCCAAAGCCGAAGGACAAAGCTCAGAGGATCCGAGGGCTAGGTCTTAGGCTTCAGGGGCCGAGGACTGGCGAAGCGCAGAGCCGGGTCGCTGGCGTTCCAATCGTTGTCGAGCCAATGCCAGCGGACGATCACCCGACCACCGCCCTCGACGAGGTACGGGACGCGCAGGCAACCGAGGCGGTCCCGAGCGACGGACTTCCAAGCGAAAACGGCCTTACTCTGGAAGTAACGGCGGAAGAAATCGCTCCCTTGCTTCTGGATTTCTTCCAAATCGCGGAGGTTGAGGCAACTCTCGAGCATCTGATTCTGCTTGAGATACTCGAAGATCACATCACCTTTCGCCACACCTTTCACCTGATCGGGATGGAGCCAGAGTTCAAACTTGGAAACGTCAAACTCTGGTGGACCAGCCAATTCCAGTTCGGGCTTGACCAGTCCCTTAAACCACTCGGGATAAGTCGGGTGAATGGTTCGGTCGATGTGGATGATGGGGTTGGTTGAGATTTCCTTTTTCCGACCACTGATTGCTTCCACGCAAAGAGCAATTGCGGCCTGGGTATTTTGGATCGCCCACTGGGCATCCTTTCCCGACAAGGAGGCAAAGTGCTTCTGGTGTTCCACCAACGCTCCGGCTAATTTAGCCATCTGTTGTTCGGTCATGTTTTCCTCTCTTTCTAACCGTTTTTACAGACTTTAGGCAGGCTTGGCCACGTTGACCTCGCCCTTACCTTAACAAAGAACTGCTATATTATATGCATATTCTAGGCTTGGTGTCAAGAGCTACTCAATCACCCCGCCGCCGAGGCAGGCGACGCCGCGGGCGTCGTAGAGCACGCAAGATTGGCCGGAGGCGATGGTTGTCTGGGGTTGATCGAAAATTATTTTCACCCTATCCCCTTCTACTTTCACATGGCACGGCACGAGCGGCGCGCGGTAACGGCAACGAGCCATTAGTTTGTCACTTGATTTTGGAGCTCGGCCGATCCAGTTTACTTCTTTCAAAATAATTTCTCTCCCTCGTGAATTATCAATTTTCGAATTAACAATTCTCACCGCAATCGTGATCGTATTATTTTTCATATCTTTACTCACAATATAATGCGGCGCTTCGTCTGGAGTTTGTTTAGAGAGAGTGAAGCCATGTCGCTCGCCAATAGTGTAGAAGTGCGCGCCCTTATGCTCACCAATCACCTTCCCCGACCCATCGAGAACTTGCCCCACCTTCTCCGGCAAGTGTTGGGCAAGGAAGTCCTTGAAGTCAACTGGCCCCAAGAAGCAGAGGCCTTGGCTATCGGGCTTCGCGGCATTCGGCAAGCCAAACTTCGCCGCTAATTTCCTAACTTCACTCTTTTTGTAATCCCCGATCGGAAACAAAGTTTTAGATAAAATTTCTGGTGTTAATGTCCATAAAAAATAAGTCTGGTCTTTATTCTTATCTTTAGAAGCTAGCAGCTGACAGCTAGTCCCTAAAAGCTGCTTTCGAGCGTAATGTCCCGTGGCGATGAAGTCTGCCCCTCGTTTCATCACTTCGCGGTAGAAGAGGCCGAACTTAATCTCCTTGTTGCACATCACATCCGGATTCGGCGTCCGGCCGAGTCTGTATTCTCGAAGCAAATAATCGATCACCAACTTCTTATACTCTGCCGACAGATCGAGGGTGATAAGCGGGATGCCAATCTTCGCCGCCGCCCGCATGGCGTCGCGCCGCTCCGCCCGCCAATCGCAATTAGAAAGTTCGGGGATCCAAATTTTTATAAACACTCCCACCACTTCATAACCCCCTTTTTTCAAGAGAACCGCGGCGACAGAAGAATCCACGCCGCCCGACATGCCGACACAAACTTTTAACCCCAATTTCCTTACCATCTTTCCACTTTACCCCGAATTGGGTTAGGATTAAAGCATGCTTAGTATTTGGCTATCGGCCGTGGGGAGCGTGGTGGCAGTGAGCCTCATCTCGCTCGTTGGCGTCGTCACTCTGGTCTTAAACGAGGCGCGGCTCCGGCAAATGCTCTTCGCCCTCGTGGCACTGGCCGCCGGCGCCCTCTTCGGCGACGTGATGTTCCACCTTCTGCCCGAACTCTTCGCCGAAAGCACCTTCGGTCCGAGCGTCGCCGGCGCCGTCATCACCGGCCTGCTCCTCTTCTTCATTCTCGAGAAATTTCTCCACTGGCGTCACAATCACCAAGTAGATGAGTGTGACGACCCTAATCATGTGCACATTAAGCCGCTCGGTCATTTGAACTTGGTTGCCGATGGTCTCCACAATCTCCTCGACGGCGCCATCATTGGCGCCGCCTTCCTCGCGAGCCCGGGCCTCGGCCTCGCCACCACGCTGGCCGTCATTCTCCACGAGATCCCGCAAGAGATCGGCGACTTCGCCATCTTGATCCACGCCGGCTTTAGCAAAGGTCGGGCCATCCTTTTCAACATCCTCTCGGCCTCGCTCGCGCTCGTCGGGGTGGTGGCTAGTCTCTGGCTGGGCGATAAGGTTGCCGCCTTAAATCCTCTAATCTTGGCTCTCGCCGCCGGCGGCTTCCTCTATATTGCCGGTTCCGATCTCGTGCCCGAACTCCACAAGACGACGGATCCGAAGAAGTCGCTCATCCAATTCCTCGCCATCATCTTCGGCGTCTTTCTTATGTACCTCCTTACTTTCTTAGAATAATTTTACGGTAGATATTTAGCTTTGTTCGCCCGATGCTCGTCGAAGTCAACGGCGTAATGCATCTGGCCCTTTAAATCGGAAAGGTAGAAAAAGTATTTCGATTCGGTCGGTGTGAGCGCGGCGCGGATCGACTCAAGTCCGGGATTAGTAATCGGGCCGATCGGTAAGCCGCGGAAGCGATAAGTGTTGTAAGGTGAGCTTGTGGCGAGATCGGTGCGATTAAGTTCAAACGTATTTTTATCACTAATGTAGGGGAAGACGGCATCCACTTGGAGCGGCATACCTTGATCGAGTCGCTTCCAGAGCAGGCCGGCGATCATCTGCCGATCGGCAAAGTCCCGCGCTTCCTCCTCAAGCAGCGAGGCCATGATAACCACTTGCTCCCAAGTGCGGCCGGAAGCGGCCGCGAGTGGCATTAGCTCCGCCGTCTGTCGGGCGAAATTTTTTTGCAACGAATCGATCACCATCTCGGGCGAGACGGAAGCTTGGAAGTAGTAAGTGTCGGGGAAGAGGTAGCCCTCGAGCGGCGTGGCGAGGGTGAGAAATTGGTCCGTATCAAAATTTGGTAAAGCTTTGGCCAAAATAGTCGCCATCTCGCGACCGTGCGCCCCCTCGGGGAAGGTTACCTTGGTCGGCGTGCGGCCGTAATCGCCGAGGCGCAACCGCGCCGCCACTTGCCAGACGTTCGGGTCGTGATCGAAGTAGTAATCCCCAGCCACGACGAGTGCCGGCCCATGGCCAAACGCGAGGGCGAGGCGGAAGATAATTGGCCATTTAATTAACTTCTCTTCCTTCAACACCGTGGCGATCTCGGTTACCCCTAAGCCTTTATCAATCTTCACCACCCGCGGCGCGGGAAATGAATTATTCGGACCGAAGAGGATAAGCCAGAGGCCGGCGGCAAGGACGCCACCGATAATGAGCCGCCGCTTGGTTCGTCGCTTCAACGGTCGCTTCATAACTTAACGAGGCAGGTCGACCGGTGGCTCGCCCTTCTTCGACTCGATCTTGGCGAGAGTTGGGGTGGCCGCCACTTGGCCGGGGAAATGGAAAATGGTGGCTAGCTCCTCGCCGTTTAAGACGAAGGGCTTACGCTTGTGCGGCGGGTGGAACCAGGAGCGGCGGCGGAAGGCGTCAAACATCTTGCGCTTCATCCACTCGAGGCGGCGGCCGCCGAAGTCTTGCCACGGGTAGTCGAGCGAAGTGCGGTTCATCGCGCTGAAGCCATTTAAGTGGAGGGAGTTGTACTGCTTAACGCAATTTAAGAGGCCGACGATTCGCGACGCGTCAAATGAGCCCTTCTTCGCCAAGTACACCGCCCGCATGCCGCAGTCGAAGCCAATCTTGGAGACACTTCGCTCAAGGGCCTTGATCACCTCCTCCTCTCCCGGCGAGAGCCGCGGCGGGAACTTACCGGGTTCGCGCGCTTCGCGCTGTAAGAGTTTCTCAATCAAAACCTTCGAGTCGCCCCGCCAATCCTGCTTCTCAAACCATTTGCCCGGCTTCTTAAAGCGCTTTAAGGTCGACATAACGAGGATCTGCATCCAGATCTGCTCTGACGGATTGGCCGAACCTAAGAACTCGAGCACCGGCGTGATCGGATCAACCTTGAATTCCTCTTTCGGATCATCGTCGAGGCCGTAATCAACGTAAGTCTTGATGGGGTAAGCGTCATCCTTTGATAATTTAAACTCCGTACCCCACATTAGCCAATCCGACTCGGGCGCACCGTAGGGGGGAATGTTGTTCACATAATCATCAACTTGGTAGATCTCGACTGATGGGTATTGCGAGTAGATTTGGGATTCGATTAAATTTTTGAAAAACTTGGGCGCCCGAATGTAGAAGTGGAGCGCCCCGCCAAGCGACACGATCTCAAGCGAGAACCAAGCGCGCACGAGACCACCAAACCATTGGTCGATCAAATTACCTTCGTAGGTTTGGAAGAAGACGCCCGTCACCACCTCCATCGCCTTCGGCGATTTGAAAAGCTCGCGCGGGATCTTAACCTCGAGCACAACCCACGGCATCGAGCGGATGAACTTGGCGCGAATGTAGTACCGCCAGAGGCGAATGAGCCAGTAGATGAGGACGATCGGCAACCAGTAAGGCGCGAGATCAATAATCTCGCGCAGAGCCCAGAAGAAAGTTTGATTAGCCCAGGCGGCCACCTTTACAAGCACGCCCTAATTATAACCCGAAAGTTGGTTTAATTGTAAATATCTTTACGGTGGCCAATAGAGAAAAATACGGCAACCTCCTTAGACTGGAAGTAGAGAAGGCAACGATAACGAATGGTAATCCGAAAAGAATAAACCCCCTCAAGAGTGACAAGTTGCTTCAAATGTAACCGAGGATCGAGTTGGTTTTTAAGGAAAATTGCCTCTTGCTTACCAAGTAAATTTTTAATCTTGATCGGTAGCCTGCTTAGTTGCTTTAAGAAGTCTTCGGTCTTAATTACCTCCATTTTCGGAGAGAAGATTAGGATGCTTCTTCAATGCCTTCTTATAAGAGACCAGGATGGACTTAGAATTACTGTATTGCTCCAAAGACTCGAACGGCAAAAACCTCACCAAATCTTGGCGTAAGGATTTAATCTCTTTATAGATTTTCTCTAACACCTGCGACATATTATCCTTATCCTACCACAGCACAGGATGCCTCACAATCACCATCAAGGACCGATCTTGATATAAATTTTAAACCTATGGTAATGGGCCGAAATTTTGCCAGACACTTGGATTATTTGGGAGGAACCAGTAATTACCGTCCTTATCCACTAAAGTTCGAAGCTGCCAAGCGACAATATCACCCACGGGAACCGGTAGAGCTAAGCCAACTTGAATTTGAGTGGTGTGTGGTGGGTTGTTTGAAGCGATCCATACTGTACCATCTGTTTTCAATATATAATACCCGTCCATACTAAGATCACTAAAAATGAAAGCAATATTACCAGCTCCATGTTGAGCTGAAAGTCCCGGTTCTCCTTGATCACCGGTGTCGCCCTTATCACCTTTGTCACCTTGTGGACCTTGGATGCCTTGCTTGTTCCAAACGAGGAGAGTTTCCGTTGGGGCGCATTGTTTCGTCATCCCCTCGAGAAAGTTGATCATGCGGAGTTTGCCCGTATCGTTAGTAACACAGGCGCTGATTTCGTTATCGGTTGCCGCCACCACTCCAAGAGTGAGCACAGCTAAAACCCCTACCGCGAGTAAGATGTTTTTTGAGAGCTTCATATTTTTCATTTTTAGACTTAGTAATTAAGCGGCTAAGTAACGTCCCTGCTTATCTTGCTTGAAGTATTTAGGATTCTTTAAGTTAACGAGAATGGTGTTTGGTTTAACGTAACGCTCCTTGAGCACGCGGGCGAGGATATCTTCCTCAGTTAAGGGGCCGTGCTCGTCTAAGATGTTCTCGAGCACTTCGCGGACGATGCCCGGGCGGTAGCCCCACTCGGTGAGCGCGTACATACCGCGGCCGACGAGGACGAAACGCTTATCTTTAATGAGCTCATTGTGGCAAGTGGCTGGATTAGCCTTGTGGCTAAACATGTTGGTGATGGACTTCGCCACTTCCATGAAGTGCATGGGCGAACCCTCTTTGCGGAGCACGAGGAAGGCATAGTCGCGGACGCCACGGACGCGGACGTTCGGCGAGGTCGCGAGACCCCACTCACCCACTGGGTTAAGACCGAGTTGCTTCGAGATGAGGAGCCAGCGACGCGCGCGGCGGGCGAGCGTCTCCGCATCGGGGCGAGCGCCACCGAGGCTTCCAGCCGGCACCACTTCGAGCACGCGGCCAACCATCTCCTCTTCCGACAAGAGATCATCGTGATTTAAGCTCTCAGCCACTTGGCGGAGCGAATTATGGATCTTCGTCGCGAGGTCAGCATCCACCGTCCAGCGATGGTAGAACTCATCATCCTCTTTAAGCTTGGTGAACTCATTACCTAAGACGAGGAGGAAGTGGAGATTGTTTTGATTAACCTCATTTTGGTCGAGATGCTTTAAGAATTCGATTTCGTGGGCGACGCCGCCGTAATCGTGGAGGGCTTCGCGCAGCTCAGTGAAGATCGCCTGAGATTCGACAAAGGACGGCGATTTGCGGATCGCTCGGAGGGAGAAGTCTTCAATCTGCCGCACCCGTTCGCGGGTGATGCCATACTTCTTGCCGATGGCATCTAGGGTCAGACGGTCTTCCGCTTCCAGACCGAAACGCTTTTTCAAGATGTCTTGAGCGCGTTCCGGTAAAGAGGAAAGCAGTGCCTTAGTGGCAACCTTGGGTTTGAAAGTAACGCTATCTTTGGCCATATAATTAATAAATTGCTTTTATAATCTAAAGTCAGTCTATTTATATCATTTTGGCCATTTTCCGTCAATCACCTAGCACTAAGTTCACCAAGCGGCGCGGCACGACGATTGTTTTCACCACCTCCTTGCCCTTAACCCAATTTATGACTTTCGGCTGCTCCAAGACGAGTTGTTTTAATTCTAATTCACTAATTTTCGCGCTAACCTCGATGAGATCGCGTGTTTTGCCATTAATTTGGATCACGATCTTCACTTTCTCACTCGCGATCTTCTCGCCCTTCGGCCAAGGCGCGAGATGAATGGATTTCTTCTCTCCGAGATGGTGCCACAGTTCGTCCGCTAGGTGCGGCGCGAAGGGTGAGAGTAATTTCAAAAAGGTTTTGAAGAACTGGGCCGGAATCGAGGCCGCCGCTTCAAATTCATTAAGCAAGATCATGAGTGACGAGATGGCGGTATTGAACTTCATCGCTTCAATATCCTCCCCCACCTTGATAATGGTGCTCTGGAGCTTGGGGTTAAGATCGCTTACGGCGACGCCCTTACCCTTCTTCTTATCTACCTTCTCGGCCATCTTCCACACTCGCTCAAGGAAGCGTCGCGAACCCACGAGCCCATCTTCACTCCAAGCGATCGCCTGCCCGAAGGGGCCCATAAACATCTCGTAGATTCGGAGGGTGTCGGCTCCGAAACGCTTCACCAGTTCATCCGGATTAACGACATTGCCCCGCGACTTCGACATCTTCTCCCCGTCGTGAGCTAAGATGAGGCCGTGGGAGGTGCGCTTGGCATAAGGCTCCTTGCCCGGTACGAGTTTGAGATCATTCAAAACTTTATGCCAGAAGCGAGAGTAGAGTAAGTGGAGAGTGGTGTGCTCCATGCCGCCGTTGTACCAGTCGACGGGCAGCCAATGCTTAATATTGGAGCTTGCCAGCCCTAGGCTGGTCGGCCTTTGGCCGATAGCTTTCTTCATAAGATATGCCAAGTAATACCAAGAAGAGCCGGCCCAATTCGGCATTACATCCGTCTCGCGGCGCGCCGCGCCGCCGCACTTCGGGCACTTCGTCTCCACCCAACTCTTAATGTTCGCCAGGGGTGAGTCGCCATTGTCTGTCGGCTCATACTTCTTAACCTTCGGTAGCTTAACCGGCAAATCTTTATCCGGCACCGGTTGCCATTCATTACATTTGGCACAAAAAATTAAGGGGATTGGCTCCCCCCAATAACGCTGGCGCGAGAAGACCCAATCACGGAGCTTGTAAGTCGTGTGAGGTTTGGCGCCAATTTTAGTTAAAGTTTCTTGGTCCGCCATTGGCACATCTTTAATCGGCAAATTGTGCTTCTTGGCAAATTCAAGATCACGCTCATCATGTGCCGGCACGCCCATCACGGCGCCGGTGCCGACGCCATCCATCACATACTCCGCTTCCCAAATCGGAATCTTCTCTTGATTAGCCGGATTAACGGCGTACTCGCCGGTAAAGCGATCCGCCTTCCCCGCCCGCGCAATGAACGTCACACCGAAAATAGTTTCGGGTCGGGTAGTGAAGATTTTAATCACCCCACCCAAACCCTCCCCAAAGGGAAGGGCTTTCAATTGGTCTTTAATTTTCTCCACAACAAGACTCGTATTTTTAATTACTTCGTCATTATGGAATCTGATCACTTTGAAACCACTTTCCCGTAAGAAGGTGGACCTTTCTTCGTCTTCGACTTTTTGATAATCATGGATATCTCCATCGACCTCAATAACTAAAGCTTTTTCTAGACAGACAAAGTCGGCAATGAATTTCCAGATAATTTGTTGTCGACGAAAATGAGAGCCAGTCGAATTATTTCTCAATGATTGCCATAGGATTTTTTCGGCGGGCGTTGGACTCTTTCTCATCTCCAGTGCTCGATCTTGGAGGACGCGCCAAGTGTTCGGGTCGGTGGTATGGTAACCAAATTCTCCTACCTCCCCCTCTCCTTCGGGGAGGGGGTCGGGGGTGGGGTTAATAACCTTGAATTCAATCTCTGCCCCTTCGCGCCGCCCAATCCAATTCCTCTGCTGGAGCTTCACCGGCTCGGGGTAATCCACGAGATCAAGTTCGCGATCGAGGCGATCGGCATACTTAGTGATAGCGAGCAGCCATTGATCCTTCTCTCTTTGCTCCACCGCCGTGCCGCAACGTTCGCAAACTTCCACCTGTCCTGAGCCTGTCGAACGGGTCACCACCTCTTCATTAGCCAAACCAATCTTATCCTTGGGGCACCAATTGATCGCAATCTTTGCTTTGTAAGCTAGACCTTTCTTGAAGAATTGGAGGAAGAGCCATTGCGTCCATTTATAATAATTCGGATCGGTCGTATTAACCTCGCGCGACCAGTCGAAGGAGAAGCCGAGCGACTGGAGCTGCTTCCGGTAACGAGTGGTGTTCTGCTTCGTAATTAACGCTGGCTGGCGACCGGTCTTGATGGCATAGTTCTCGGTTGGCAAACCGAAGGCATCCCAGCCGATGGGATAGAGAACTTCGTACCCTTCGGCACGACGTTTGCGCGCGACCACATCGAGCGCCGTATAGCTCCGCATGTGCCCCACATGAAGACCGTCACCGGACGGGAATGGAAATTCTATTAAGGCGTAGAACTTTGGCTTCTTCGATCCATCTTTAGCCAGATTGAGCTTCTGCTTCGCCCAGACCTTCTGCCACTTGGCCTCAATCGCTTTGGGATTATATTTCTTCATGAATGAATTTTAGTATAGCAGTCAAATCGCGATTCGCCGAAGTTGACAAAATCGCCTTGGTTTGATAGTTGTGGAGGTGGACTTTCGGACAATAACTAGAACATTGCAATTAACAAAGGAGTGGTTTATGAGAAAGGTCGTTGTGGCTGGTGATCTACCGATGATTATTGAAAATCGAGAGGGAGTATACCAAGACAATCTCCGTTTCTACTTTTGGATTCTCTTTCGGCAAATGGGAAATAACAGATGTTCCACGATTTCAGCCACTCGGGCTCTCCCATAAGTGACCAGACAGAAATCGGGAGAGCAATTCACTCTCTGGCGACTAATCTTCTAGCGATTGATCGCCCCCACTTCAACAACATTGCCGATCTAATCCGTGCAACCAAGTTCCCTCACGAAAAAACAAAGGGTCTTCCATCAGAGGCCATGATACTACGTGAGGCCGACCTAACCCAGAGCTTGAGTCCCATTTGGATGCAACAAGTGGTCTTTGGGTTGAGCAAAGAGATGAGACTAACCCCCGTTGAGGTGTTAAGGAAACAAGAAGAATTCTTGCGCGGTCTAAGTTTCAAGACTGCTTGGGTGAAGGAGATGTTCTCCTCGAAGATAATCCTGAGCAAAATCAAAGAGACTCAAGGTCTCTTCGCACTCTTGAAGTAGTCCAGTGGCTCACCAAAAACAACCGCCCGAGCGTTCGCGCCCGGGTGGTTTTTTTATTTAAATTTTAGGTTTAACTGAAAAAGGGAAACGCCGGCTCTTTGGTAGAGTCGGCGTGCGGCGTTTAGCCGTCTTGATTTTGGGTCCTCAGGTGATGACTGACTACGACCCCATTCCGGCGAGCAGTTCTTCCAAGTCGAGGATCTCTCGATCGAGCTCCGCGGGCGTCAGCTTTTGCCGGCGCTCGAAGTCAGCCACCTCCGCCGCATTGTCCGGATTGATGCAGTGCTGCTCATAGTAAGCGCGCCGCTCTTCCGTGGCCACTTCCGCTGCGGTGAGGCCAGAGGCGAGCAAGGCTTCGCCCTTGTCGCAATCGATCTCCATGTCGGTGAGCCAGCCGTAGAGGTCCCATTGACCGGGCTTACCCGGTCGGAGTTGGCCCATCTCGTAGCCAACATTGCCTGGCGCCGTGTAGATACCAAACCAGTACTTGGTCCTGGTAGAGAGTCGACCCTCGATTGCTTGGCTCTGCTGCGCCCAAAATGAAATGAACTGTCTCTTCTCCTCGGGAGTGACGGTGGGGCTGACGATCGGTGTCTGTGCTGCCATAACAGTAATCTCCTGTATGTTGAGGTTGAAGTTTATCTAAACTGCGAACTGCCCCTATCCTAGCATATTATATGTAGTTTGTCAATCTAGCTAAAATAACCTTATTTTAAGACTTTCTTTTAAGAACGCGTTTGACGGCCTCGATGATTGAGTCGACACCTAGACCATAATGCTCCATAAGTTCGGCCGGTGTGCCAGATTGGCCAAATTTATCCGCCACCCCGAGGAACTCAATTGGTGTTGGTAACTCGGCCGCTAAGAGTTCCGCCACCGCGCCACCCAAGCCGCCGGTGCGTTGATGCTCCTCGGCTACCACTACGGCGCCGGCGCGGCCAACCACTTTAAGAATTGTCTCGCGATCGAGCGGCTTGATGGTGTGATTATTAATGACGGCCACCTCTATTTTCTCAGCTAAAAGTTTCTTCGCCGCGACGAGCGCGTTGTAGACCACCTGCCCGCAAGCGATGATGACGGCCGTAGGCAGAACGGGCTCCACGAGCACATTGGCCCGGCCGATCTCGAAGGGTGACTCCTCGGTCGTAACGACCGGCGTCTTCTCCCGAGCGAGACGCAAGTAAGCCGCGCCGCGACGGCGAGCGAGAGCGAGCGTCGCCTTCTTCGCCTCAATTGAGTCAGCCGGCACAATCACCGTCATCCGTGGAATCACCCGCGTAATGGCAATGTCTTCCACGGCTTGATGCGTCCCCCCATCGGGGCCGACCGAGACGCCGGCATGCGAACCCACAATCTTAACGTCCTGATCGTTGTAGCAGATGGTGGTGCGGATCTGCTCCCAATTGCGTCCAGGACTAAACATGGCGTAAGAAGTGAGGAAGGGAATCTTCCCCATCGCCGCGAGACCCGAGGCGACGGTGGCCAAGTTCTGCTCGGCGACACCAATTTCAATAAAACGATTAGGAAATTTATTTTTAAAGAGGTGCATCTGGGTCGACTCGGTGAGATCGGCGCACAAGCCGACGATCCGTTCATCCGCTTCGGCGGCGGCCAGCAACCCTTCGCCGAACCCCTTCCGGATCGGCACCTGCTCGACGCCGAGGTCAAACAGTTTCGGATTTAATTTTTGGACTGGGTTGAGCATGAACAAAATTGATCAGTAAAATAAGACTACGTCATATTTAAAAAATAAAAACAAAAGATGAGCTAAACTTAATCCAATAAAAATCGTCATAGTTAAGATCACTTTAGATTTTGATTTATGAAAAAGATCGAAAATCCCTAAACCAAAAACCAACAAGGTAAATAAAAGCCAAAAATTGGAGATCCTTTCTTGGTTACCAATAAAAAAAATGGAAAACGAACGAAAATGAAAATTAAACTTATTTACTAATATAACATAGGACCAAAGAAAAAGATAAAGGACGCCCCAAATTATAAAAAACCAATTGGTAATCTTTTTAAGAAATATTTTATCGTTGCCCATTGTTTACTATTATATATTCTACCACCTTCTGAAAAAACAAAAAACCCGCCTCCGAGGGCAGGGTGTTGAAAGAGGAAGTGGTTAGAAGTTTTCGGCGAGCCAAGCCACGATCTTCATTACGCCGAGCGTAGCGAGGCCTTGACCGAGAACGAAAACTGGGGCCAGAGCAATCAAGGCCAACATTTCTTTACTCATTTTTACTCACCTCCTTTCCGAAATTAAACTAGCACACCCAAGACAATTCGTCAACAGACAAATCTAAAAACAAAATTGCCACCTCAGGATCACGCAAGACGAATCGTGGCTAAATATAGGTAATAGTGTGATTATGAATAATATTAAAATCATGAAGAAGATTGGGAGCTTAAACCTCGGCTTAAAAAGAATACTGAACAGTAGCGCCAATAAAACAATTATGCCTATTGTGCCCATTAAACTCCATGCAATATTTAATACTTGTCCGGACAGAGGGACCACCCCTTGAGCATTTACGGCCGGAGGCACAAGTGGAAGTGGATCTGGAACTGGTGGATAAAAAATTGGATAAACGAAGAAGGTGGTGGTAAATAATAGTAAGAAAAATAAAATGTAACCTAACCCAGACCACCAGGTAATTTTTTTGAATACCAGATTACTCATGCTCGCTCTTGATGCGGCCCCAGAGAGTGCGGAGTTCGTTGATCGCCATCCCACCTTCCTCCTTGTTTGGCGATTTGCCATGCCATTCGTAACGGCGCTCGAAGGCGCCAACGCCCTTACCCGGGATAGTGTGGGCGATAATGACCGTCGGCTTGGCAAAGACCGCCTTCGCCTCCCCCACTGCATCATTGATCTCTTCGAAGTTGTGACCATCAATCTCGAGCACCTGCCAGTTGAAGGCACGCCACTTCTCGGCTAGAGGCTCAACCGGCATAATGTCTTCGGTGAAGCCATCGATCTGAATGTTGTTCCGATCAATGATGGCGACGAGATTGTGCAAGCCCTCACGACCGGCGAGCATTACCGCCTCCCAAGTATTACCCGCATCGAGCTCACCGTCGGACATAAGGCAATAGATAAACTTGCTCGAGGCCTTGCCGTGGTCAATCTTCTCCGCGAGCGCCATGCCGACGGCCTGCGAGAGGCCGGAGCCAAGCGGCCCCGAACTCGTCTCGATCCCCGGCAACCACTCCCGATGTGGGTGACCTTGGAGCCGCGACTTAAATTTGCGCAAAGTCTTCAATTCTTCCACCGGGAAGTAGCCGGCGTGAGCCATGGTGGCGTAGAGCACGGGGCAGATGTGGCCATTGGAGAGGATGAGGCGATCCCGCTCGGGCCAAGTTGGATTCTTAGGATCGTGCCGCAAGAGATGGAAGTAGAGGGCAGTGAAGATGTCGGCCATTCCGAGCGGTCCCGCGGTGTGGCCGGAACCGGCTTCAATAAGCATCTCGATAATGGACTGGCGCACCAAATTAGCCTTCTCCTCTAGAAATTTAATTTTCTCTTCGTGTAAGTGCATTAATTTAATTTTTGAAAAAGTTTGAGGGTGGCAAGAGGGTCAGGCGTTTGCCAGATGGCCGAACCGACGACGAGATTGTCGGCACCGGCCGCGAACGCGAGGCGCGCCGTCTTAAGATTGATACCGCCATCCACCTGAATTTTAACATTTGGCCGGATCTCTCGCAAAAGTTTGATCTTATCGAGCATCTTATCTTCAAATACGTGCCCCTGCTCGCCAATTTCGCCAATCGCCATCAGTTGGACCAGCCTCAACTCCTGACCATAATTTTCCAATTCCGAAATTGGGGTTTCGAGATTAAGCACGACGCCAAGCTCCACCCGCTCGCGGCCGGCAAAGGCGATGAGTGCTTCCGGATCGAGTGCTGTTTCGCCGTGGACGAGGACGCGGTCGGCGACGAGGGACCAATCGCCGAAGATCTCTTCCGGCTGACGAACCATTAAGTGGACCTCGAGCTTTAATTTACCATCCACAAATTCAATATCGTCCGGATTACTCCAACTCGATCCTCGCGTTAAGGTGCCATCAGTGACGTCGAGGTGGACCCAATTAGCTACCCCCTCAAGTAATTTGAGCTTGGGTTCGATCTCACCGAAACTCTGACCAATTACGGCAGGGATAATTTCCATAACTTTAGAATTCGTTCTCAACCGGTAACTTGTAATCGAGCTTGGCGATCCGGCGAATATGCCGATCGTCGCCGGAGAAGGGCGTCTCGAGCCAGAGTTTAACCGCGAGTTTAGCCTGATCGGCATCGAGGAAGCGAGCGGCGAGTGAGAGGACGTTGGCATTGTTGTGTTCGCGCGATAGCTTCAAAATTTCGCCATTACCACCATAGTAGACGGCGGCGCGCACGTGCTTAAAGCGATTGGCGCAGACGGCCTCACCTTGGCCCGAGCCACCGAGGATGATGCCGCAATTGTTCTCTGGATCGCTCGCCACCTGCTTCGCCACAATCTCGATAAAGTCGGGGTAATCATCGGCCGGATCGTAAACGAAGGCGCCCTCATCGGCCACCTCATACTCGAGCTCGCGCAGGTACTTCTTCAGCACCTCCTTCAACTCAAACCCCGCATGATCGGTGCCGAGAAAGATTTTCATTATAACGATGGACTATATGCAAGCCCCGTCGACACAGCTACGACCATAACCGCAGGTTGTTCTAATTTCTTTGTAAACATTTGCCTCACACCAACCCTCCCTCAAAACATCCTTTTTCGCTTTTGGATGAGATTCACAAGTATCTGGAGATTCATATCTATTGCTTTCTCCAGGCTCATCTCTTTCATAATTTGTATATCCTTTTACATAAATATCTTTACCATCAGTATCCGAGCAAGAAAGAACGGGGTAATAATTTTCAGATATCACCTTGGGAGTATAGTAATTTTTATAAACAAATAGACCGACGATGACTAACACTAAGATGAGTAATATTTTTTTCATAAATTTACATTTTCTAATAATTAAATTACACCGCCGGTTTTGATGACGTGTTCGATCAAGGTGTGGGTGTAGCCCATCTCGTTGTCGTACCACGCCATCACCTTAACGAGATTGCCCCCAACCACCTTAGTGAGCGCGAGATCGGCAAGTGAGGCGTAGCGACTACCCACAATGTCGGACGAGACGAGTGGCTCCTCGGTGGTAGCGAAGATCCCCTGCCAGCGCGGCTCCGCCGCGGCTTGCTTTAAAATTTTATTCACCTCCTCCACCGTCGTCGCGCGTCGGGCAATGAAGGTAATGTCGGCGAGCGAGCCCGTCACCACCGGCACGCGGAGGGCAATGCCGTCGAACTTACCCTTGAGATCAGTGATCGCCTCCGTGACCGAAATGGCGGCGCCGGTGGTTGAGGGCACAATGTTGACCGCCGCGGCCCGGCCGCGGCGGAAGTCACGAGCGTCGGGTGCATCAACTAGCTTCTGGGTCGCAGTGTAACCGTGGACGGTATTAAGAATCGCCTTCTCGATGCCGATCGTCTCGTGCAAGATCTTGATCACCGGACTCGCCGAGTTGGTGGTGCAAGAAGCGTTGGAAGTGATCTGGCAAGTGGCGAGCTTATCGTCATTGATCCCCATAAGGATCGTCCCGCCGGGGATGCCGGGGATTGGATCACCCTTAATCGGCGCCGAGACGACCACCTTCCGCGCACCGACTTCAAGATGAGTCTTCGCCAAGTCGTAACTCTCGAAACGACCCGTCGACTCCACCACCACATCAATTTGGAGATTATGCCAAGGTAATTTATTTAACTCCTTCTCTTGTAAGAAATTAATCTCGCGGCCATCAATCACCAACTTTCCATCCCGAGTTTCCACCTTAAGACCAGATTGGCCGTAAGCACTGTCGTACTTTAATAAATAAGCAAGGTTAGGCAGATCACCAAGATCATTCACCGCCACCACCTCGAGCTCCTCACGCTTAAGCGCGAGCTTAAGGAAGGCGCGCCCGATCCGACCTAGACCATTAATGGCCACGCGTACTTTTCTCATCCCTCAATTATACCACCGCTACTGCAAAATTTCTTCCACTAGTTGCTTCAACACCTGGGGATTAGCGGCGCCCTGGGACAACTTCATCCCCTGTCCAACGAGAAATTGGAGTGACTCCTTCCTCCCATTTTGATAATCGGCCACGACTTTCGGATTCTTGGCGATCACTTGATTCACAATATCGCGGAGCGTGCTTTCGTCACTTTCTTGGAGCCAACCCTTCTCTTTGGCGAGGAGACGAGGGCTCTTGTTGAGTCCGGCCATAATTAAATCTTTCGCCACGCGGGAGGAGATCTCGCCTTCACTTAGCATCACCACAAGTTCAACGTAGTCGTGAACGGTGGGCCAATCTTTAGTCGTCCGCGAAAGATCGGTGAGGAGGTAGTTGGCGGCGAGAAGCGCCAGTTCGGGCTTAACCAGCTTCTGCGCCACTTCGTCGAAGAAGTGGTAGTAACGCTTGTCGCTAATGATCGTCTCAACGTCGCTTGCCTTCAAACCATAGTCGGCCAGATACCGCGCGCGCTTCTGCCACGGCAGTTCGGGTAACGTTTCGGTTAAATTAGCGAAATCTTTAATCTGGCTTAATTTAAGTTTGGGTAAGTCGGGATCAGGGAAGTAGCGATAATCGTGGGCGGACTCCTTCTCTCGTTGGCTGTAAGTCACATTCTTATTCTCATCCCAACCGCGCGTCTCTTGCACTACCCGCTCGCCCCGCTCGAGGAGCTCGCGCTGGCGATTAAATTCGTAATCAATCGAGCCTTCGACACTCCGGAAGGAATTGAGATTCTTAACTTCGACCTTGGTGCCGCGACTGCCTTCGGGAGCAATACTAATATTTGCCTCCACTCGCATCTCCCCCTTCTCCATATTAGCTTCCGACACGCCGAGGTAGCGAAGGAGAAGCTGGAGTTCGCGCGCGAAGTCACCGGCTTGCTTGGCGCTCGTGACCACCGGCTCCGTTACCAGTTCCATGAGCGGCACGCCGGCGCGATTGAAGTCGATGAGACTACCCCCACCCTTATCGCCGGCTCCGAGTCCGCCGAGGCGGATCGAGGAGTGCACCGATCGAGCCGTGTCTTCCTCAAGGTGGATGCGCGTTAGCGCCACTCCCAGCAATTCGCCACCCGAGATGAGTGGGTACTTGTACTGACTGATCTGGTAACCCTTAGGCAGATCGGGGTAGAAATAATTCTTCCGATCCCACTCGGTGAAGTCGGCGAGCTTGCCCCCCACGGCGAGGCCGACGCGCAAAACGTGCTTCACGGCTTCTTCGTTGATCGTGGGTAAGGTACCCGGATGAGCCAAGCAGACGGGGCAGATATTCACATTCGGTCGCTCTTCGTCGGGATCATTCTTCGACGAGCAGAACATCTTGGTCTTCGTCTTGAGCTCGGCATGCACCTCGAGCCCCACAGTTAATTTGTACTCCATATTTCCCCTCACTTTATCACGATCTTGGGCACAAAAAAAGCGGCTCTACCAGAGCATGAAGATGAGAGAGATCACGCCGATGCCAACGCCGATTAATTCAGTTTGAGAAATGGATTCATGATAAAGCACGATGCCAATGATAATGGCAAGAATCGCCGAAGCAACCGAGAATATCATGGCGCCACGGGTAAGCCCCGAGCCATCCTTAAGAGCGAAGAGCCAGAAGCTATTAGCAATGATGTAAGCACCGATTGATAGGAGCCAGAACCACGATCGCCCCAGTGACCACTCTTTTGCCAGAATGTCAGCCAAGGCTTCGAAGAGGATTAATAGGACAAGTGGAATGAGCCAAGGCATTTTTAAAATTACTTTTTATCGGAAATAATAATTCCTAGGTCTAGACATATTTTCTTGGCTAAAAAATTATCAATCTCTGTATGTCTCGGGACGGAAGAAGTCTGGCTAGTTTCTAAATTACAAAATACACTATGTCGAGCTCCTTCCCGAACTAACATGCAACCATTATCAACTAAGTGGCGAATTAAATCTCGCCGCTTCATATACTAAATTAACGAAAGGAGAGAGCTTCTTTAATAAACTTCCCCCTCAAACCACCACGAACAAGTGCGCGGTTTGTCTCAAACACCAACTTAGCGGCTTCGCGCAAATTTTCCTTAACTTCTCTGATTGTTCGGCCTTGGGTGTTGATGCCTGGAATTTCTTCCACCCAACCAAGATACCAACGACCATGTTTTTTATAAACAGCAGTGAAGTTCTTCATGTCGTGATTATACTATATACCGCACTTCTTCTTCAAGGGTGATGCCAAATTTGGCTTTGACTAATTTTTTAAGTTTTGTGGCGAGGGTGATCACGTCACGATAAGTGCCGTGACCGTCGTTGACGAGTAAGTTACCGTGGAAACCAGCCACGTAAATATCGCCCACCCTCATCCCCTTCGCCCCCACCGTTTCAAGTAGATAGCCGGCTGGAATCTTACCACCTCGAATTTTATTTGGGTCAATTAACTTTAGAGATTTCTTCGATATATCTTTTACTAACACGTTTTTGAAGAAGCTCCCGGGGCAACGCAGACTTGGATTGTATTTCTTTAATCTGATCTTGATAATCTCGCGCGACTTCTTGGCTAACTCTTTTTTGTCTCCCCTTTTCAGTTTAAATTCAGCCCTCAAGATTAACCATTTACTACCTTTTTTTTCTTTAAAAACGCTGTGGCGATAGGTGAACTGGCATTGTTTTTTGGTCAGCCATTTAACTTTTTGCCCATCGAAAATTTGCACCCGCACTAGGCAATCCAAGATTGACTGTCCATAAGCGCCGGCATTGCCCACAATCGCCCCACCGACCGTGCCGGGGATCCCCGAGAGAGTTTCCATCCCCGCTAAATTATTTTTAATGGCCGCTTTGATCAGTTGCCCTAATGGTACACCAGCATCAACGATCAATCTGCCGCGGCGAACTTGATGAGAAATTTTGCCCCGAGGATTAAAGTAACGAATGATGAGACCGGGGAAATTTTCGTCACTAAAGACGACATTGCTGCCGCCAGCAATTAAGTAGTACGGGAGTTTGGCCCGTCGCGCCTCTTTAACCTTGGCTACCAATTCTTCGGGACTCCTAACTTGGACGAATCGTTCGGCTCGCCCGGCGACGCCGAAAGTGGTGTAAGGTTTGAGATCCATTAATAATAGATCTGGACGACGAAGATTCCGATCGCCCCTAAGAGGACGAGCACGATGAAGATGATTTCCCACTTTTCTTTCACCGCTCAATTATAAGTTATTGAGAGATAACGCGGAAGTAGTAAGTAGTGCTGGCGGCGAGACCGCTCACGGTAACGGCGTGCTCGATAACCTTAGTCGTAGTGTCGCTCGTGGCGGTGGAATTGGCGTAACCGAAGTTTGGCGCTGATTGGCCGGCGATGCTCGCATGTGAAGTGTTGTCGTAGATGACGCGGCTCGAGGCGGCTCGGTTGGTCGTCCAACGGATAATGGCGCTCGTCGCGGCAATGTCGGTAACGCGGATGTTTGAGATAGTGAGAGTTTCAACAGGGTCAGGGCCGGGAGTAACATTATCAACAATATTGACGGTAAGGGTGGCGCTATTAACCACCTGATTGAAGTCATGAATACCTAACGTAACCGTGCGAGTACCAGCCGTGGTGTAAGTCTTGGCATGAGACTGACCGAAAGCTTCGGAACCGTCGCCGAAATTCCAAGTATAAGCGTAGGGAGGTGTACCACCAGAACCGGCCGCGGTGAAGGTGATGGCCTGACCAACGTTAAAGGTCGAGTTGTTGGCTGGGCTAGTGAAGGAGACAGCAAGAGTGCTGCCTGGATTAGGATTGCCTTCGCCAGCAATAGTGAGGACTACCGAAGACTGACTTGTCTGACGATTGAAGCCGGTAACGGTGAGGGTGGCGGTGCGAGTACCAGCCGTGGTGTAAGTCTTGGCATGAGACTGACCGAAAGCTTCGGAACCGTCGCCGAAATTCCAAGTATAAGCGTAGGGAGGTGTACCACCAGAACCGGCCGCGGTGAAGGTGATGGCCTGACCAACGTTAAAGGTCGAGTTGTTGGCTGGGCTAGTGACGCTCGAAGCGAGCGCCGCGGCTACCACTGCTGGCGCCTCGGCCACTACCGGAGCTTGTACCGCTTCCACATTCTCGGCTAAGACCGGTTCCTCGGTGGGCGCAACTTCAATCGTCTCTTCGGCTAAAACCGGTCCTAAAACCGGCAAGATCAAAGTTAAAATAATGGCGACAACTAAAAGTCTCAAAAAAGCTTGATTTTTCATATGTTTTATTTAATACACCACATCTACCATAAATTGATCCAGTTCCATATTGACTATTAAACTGATCTATGGTAGGTATAAATCTGGATAGGTCTTTGAAAACCAAGAATTGGCGCGTGCCCAAAGCTCGGTAGAAAGACCATAAAAAGAAAGGCAGAAGATTATGCCTAGATCAGGCAGTTTCGCCCCCAAGTACACTCCAGAACAGGAAGAGTGGTTGAAGGGTATTCCACCCTTGAGCCACAAAGAATCGGGCAAAGAAGCCTTGGCCGCAGCGGCCACAGACTTCAACACCCGCTTCAATACCAACCGCACCGGTCGGGGCCTCATTCAAAAGCAATGGGAATTGCTTGGGCTTAAACCGGCCAAGAAGCTGGCAGCGACCAAACCCCAGATCCGAAGGCTGACCGCTTACACTCCAGAAATGGACACCCTCCTCACTACCTTGGCAACCAACGACGATTTGGGTTGGGCCAAGAGGTTGAGGCTGTTCAACACCCAGTTTGGAACCAGGTTGAGAAAGAAAGCTCTCTCTGAACACTGGCGAAAAATCAAAAACAATCGCCAGGTGCCGGCGAAGGCGGAATCGAAGGGTTCAACTCAGACCGTGGTCACCAATCCGGCGGCCAAACCGGCAAGAAATGATTCGAACAACTTCCGTCTCATCGTGAACGGCGAGGTCGTTTGGTCTGGAAAGACCAAACCCCAAGTCGCTCTCGACGAAAGAAAACTGCTCGCTGTCTAAACCACCCGATGTTGTTTTAACTAAAAGAAAGGAGGTTGGCATTTGGACCAAGAGGCGGTTTCCCAAAAAACGTGGCAAAAACGAATCACCGAGTGGATGAGGAGTCAAAATATCCCTAGCGCCGCGGCTTTTGCCAGACAGACTGGTCTATCGGAATCGACGGCTCGCGACCTTATCGCCGGCCGGTACGATCCGAAAAGAAAAAAGATCGTCGCCAAACTCGAGAAGCTACTCGGTGGCGAGGCCGCGGCGGCCGAGCCTTCACTGGTTATCTCAAAGAAGGCAGCCAGTCGATCGAAACTCGCGCCGCCACCAGAAGTTCTGGTGGCGGCGGGCAAGATCACCGAAATTTCCATCTTCCTCTATTGGCTTGTGTTTGTGGCCGACGAGGAGACTCGTTGGCAGCTACGTGAGCTACTCGGGTCGAAATTCAACGAATTTTTGAGTCTCACCCGAGCCCTAACAAATGAAAGAATGAGGGATAAGGTGATCGAAGAAGAAGGCGAAAGCCTTCAGAAAGGGAGATCGAATGGTGGCAACCATGGTTGACCCAACCATACCGAGTAACATTGGTCAGCTTACCGTTGGCTTCCATGCCGGCAACACCATCTTTCATCTGGCCAACCACTACAAGAGAGTAGAGGAAGTGGTCAGAGAAATCGCCCAAAACATCCTCGACGCCAAAAGCAAATGGGGTCGAATCATTCTCAACTTAGAGCGTCGAACGCTCCAAGCGAGAGATAATGGCGATGGTGCCTCACTTGAGGAAATGCGGCAAAGGATCGCCCAAATCGGAGCCAGACGGAAAGGTCCGAAAGACATTGGTGAGAAGGGTATCGGCAACCTAGCGCCAACCGCAATCGCCAGACTGTATCGAATGATTACCCGAAAGCGCGATGCCAAGCCGAAGACCTCTTTCTTTCAAATTAGCCTTGATCGCGAAGCGATTGAGGGAAAGGCAGAAGTGGCCTTCGACTATAAGTGGCTCGAATCGGGATTCAGTCTCACGAGCGGTGGTGAGGTGGCGTCGACCTTCATTGATGTCAAAGACATTGAGCCAGCGGCCTTACGTCAGCTGGCGAAAGAAGCTAATCCGGCGCAGTTCCTCGCCGACTTTCTCGCTGAAGCCTTCTCCGCCAAAATTAGGGAAACCGAAATTCGGTTGGAGATAGTCGTAATCAGCGAGGATGGTACTCAAACCAAAGTAATGGTTAAGCCCATCCAGTTTCCTGGCCGACGAGAAGTGATTGAGATTCCGACACCCCGAGGTCCCGTGACCTTCGAGATGTACCTCTCTCGCACACAGACCAAGAACCCGAAGATTGAAGTCAATCACCAAAACCGATCTTCCTTCCCTCTGCAAGGAGTGGAGATGCTCTGGCATGAGGTGGCTGGAT
>JBBTTW010000027.1:0-2194 GCA_038064055.1 Patescibacteria group bacterium
TGGCTCGATCGTCGTCGATCCAAAGAACCAACGCACGTCGGTGGCTGGCGTCTGGGCCGCTGGCGATTGCGCCGATGGTCTCTACCATCAGAACAACATCGCCGTCGGCGATGCGGTGAAGGCGCTTGAAGACATCTACCTCTTTCTCCACAAGTAGAGCTTGCTGAACTTTAGCCGCTTCGGTAAACTTAAGGCCAGAGTAGTTCCCCCTTTCAATTAATCCTACTACCTATCCGCACCCCCCTGCGGATGGACCCCTCAGATCGGCCATGGAAGTCGCGCTCCATGGTCGGTCCTTTTTTTGTCTAAAATCTAAAAATTGGTGGGCGGTATAGGACTTGAACCTATGACCCTTCGCACGTCAAGCGAATGCTCTACCAACTGAGCTAACCGCCCTTTCAATTACCAATCCCGACGCTCTTGGTCGGAACCCCGACTTTACGTCGGGGCTGAGCTAACCGCCCCTTGGTTTATACTTTATAAACCCATCTTTAATAATTCTTTCAATGTAATCTTTCCGCTTTAAATCTTTTAATCTTCGCTCCACCGCCCTAGCTTCACTAATAGTAGGATATTCTTGAGAAAACACCAAACTAATTTGACCCATACGTTTAGTTGAGGGTGTGTGTCCACCGTAGTGATGTTTCAGACGCTGGGGCAGATTAACCGTGCTACCTATGTAATACCCACCAAGATTATTTTTGAGAATATAAATGAACGCCATTTTAATCCCATGAGTCCCGACGCTCCTTTTGGAGGTCGGGACCCCGACTTCGTCAAAGACGAACGTCGGGGCTAACCGCCCTAGATCCACCTCTGGTGGATCGGGCGTCCGTTCGCCACGGCGAACGGATTAGCCCCTCCACACCACAAGCAACTTCTAGCCTAACATCTCGCTCCGTCCCGAGCAAATTGAAATTAACCTTTGATAAAGAGTTCGAACTCGCCCAAGTCTTCGTTAGTAGTGGTGGGAATTAAATTGAGCTCTACCGGTTGACCGTTCCAAGTTGCCTTGATCGTGGCTCTCTCCGAAGCTTGGAATTCAACCTTGAAGCGATTGCTGGTTATCACCTGAGCACAGACTTCGCCGGTGGTTTGGGAGGTGAAGGCGATCGTCACCTGCTCGGGGAATGATTCGGCGACGATGGCCGAAGTCGAGAGGATATCGCAGGGAGTGGGCGAAGTGGCTTCGCCGGCGACGATGTGAGCGCCGTCCTTAAATTGATGCTTGGCGGTGATTGTCTCATGAGGAGCTTGTGTCTCTGAACCAGAGTCTTGGTTATTAGTAGCATCGAGGACGCTCGCCGTCTGCCCCCAGAATCTCCATGAATCTGGCGCATAAACGTAATAGATTAAACCTAAAAATAAAACTAAGATAATAACGCCGATAATTGATGTTTTTGTCATAAATATAGTATATAGAATGAGCCGCTCGGGTCAAGAGATTCTTACACCGATTTTAGGATCTCGTCACTGTAGGAATCTTTAAGCAGATCAGATTCTTTGATGCCGAAAAGTTGGAGATAATGGTGGCATTGCTCGAGAAGTTTCTCTTTGCCAATGTTCCCCGTTTTATCAATCGCTTCGATTTCGACGAAAGTGCCTAGGCTCTTAACGTTATCTAAATGGAATTTAACATTCTCGATAAAGTAGATCTCCCGTTGCTTGTCTACCACGGCCAAGACTCCCAAGGCCTTCGTGAGTGACTCTTTCAAACTAGATCCGGGTTCAGTTTTAGACAAAATCACATTCGACTGCTTCGGACCTTCCTTATTTTCCCGTTCGTAGAAAATTAAATGATTTTCGATATCACCTTCGCGAAGCTTGAGCCGACCATTATTCACCTTGAAGTAAGTATCGACTTGATGATCAACGCCTTTGAAATCAGCTTGGTGTGCCTTAAGAATTTCCCTAATCTTCTCCTGATTAGCGCACCGGGCCTTAATCTCAATATTAACGTGTCCCATTTACGGAGGAGGTGGGATTTGAACCCACGATGCAGTTTCCCGCATGCCGGTTTTCGAAACCGGTGCCTTCAACCACTCAGCCACTCCTCCAGCCGTTCTAAACTAGCACTTTTTTGTAATTATTGCCATAATTTCCTATAAGCTATAAGCTATAAGCTATAAGCTATGGCTTGGCCCTATCGTCTAACGGTTAGGACGCCGGCTTTTCAAGCCGTTAATCCGGGTTC
>JBBTTW010000028.1:0-3088 GCA_038064055.1 Patescibacteria group bacterium
TCGAAGTAACCAGTGAGGGCTCGCTCCCCCTTCGCCACAACGGCCGGTCGATCGAGCGGCGAGAGCGGTTCGCGCGCGAGCGCGCGCTTGAAGTTCTGGATGAGAAGCGGGGCCGAGACGGGCTCCCCCTCGCGATAACGGTCGAAAAAATTCTTGAGAGCCGCGTGGACGGCTACGCCATAGAGGAGCTCGCGTCGTTGGACCTTGGTCACACGGAGGAGGTTGTTGAAGAAGTAGCGGAGCGGGCAGGCGAGATAATTATTTAACCCCGTCACCGAGAGACCCCGCTCGCTGAAGAGCTGGTTTAAGAAAGCGCGATCGGTAATCTTCGCCCCTTGGTAGGTGCGCGGTTTGAAGGGATTGTCTGGCTTAGCTTTAGGCAGGGCGTCAGCCACGTCAATCAATTCGAGTTTCGTCTTATCAATCTCTTCAAGGAAGCGACTCGGCAAGCGATGATTTCCCTCGCCGTCGGTCGTGGCATAGCTTAAGTGCACTGCTTCCCGACCGCGCGTCAACGCCACATAGAGCAGGCGCCGCTCGGCCGCCACGGCCTCGCTTGAGACCACTTCCCCACGATTAGGCAGGTGGAAGAGTTCACTCGTACGGCGGGCGCCAAAGCGATTATCAGTCACGCGGATGATGTAGACTTGATCGAACTCGAGCCCCTTGGCCTTATGGGCCGTGAGAAGCGTCACGCCGCCGCGACCAATCGTCTGCTTGGCATTGAGTGAGACGTGATGCTCCTCCAAGATCGCGAGGTAACCGATGAAGTCGGCGAGACTAAAATCGGGATTGGCTTTCAAAATATTCTTCAGCTCATCGAAGAAGGCGCGAAGCTTCTCAAGCTTGTCGACGGCCGAGCGCTTCTTCAAGAGGTAGGGCAAGAGTTGTGACTCTTCGAGTACGAGGCCGAAGAGATCGGTGAAGTTGGCATTGGTCGCCAGTCGCTTCCAGCGCTCAAGCTTCAAGTAGAAATTGTGGAACTTGTCCGCCCGCGCGAGGCCAAGTTGACCTAACTTATCCCTCGAGCCGAGAGTGTGGTAGAGCGACTCGCGGCGCCGCGCCGTGGTGAGCCGCCAGACGTCGAGCGGTGGCAATTTCAAGAAGTCGAGGTGGAGGCAGAGCTTGAGCCAATGATCGTCGCCAAAGTGGTGGATCGTTTGGAGGAGGATGAGTAATTTCCGAATGTCGATATCGCGCAAGAGGTTGGCATCGGACTGGACGTTGAAGGGCACGCCGGCGCGCTCGAGGAGCTCGATCAAGTCTTCGGCGTCACGATTGTCGCGGTAGATCACGGCGACGTTCGATTTGCCCTTCAACTCCGCCGCGAGCCAAGCTAGCTCCGCGGCTTCGCTGGCAAAGCGACGGCAAACAATCTTCGGCCCTGCCTTCCGCCGCGGGGCGCGGAGCGCCGCGCCATCGCTAAGCAAACTGTGGGCCGCGTCGAGGATTAGTTGATGCGAGCGGTAATTCTCGACGAGAGCGATGACGACAGCCGTGGGATAGAGTCGACGGAAGTAGTTGAAGTTGTCGAGCGAGGCGCCTTGGAATTGGAAGATGGCTTGCTTGGCATCACCGACGATGAAGAGATTGGGCGAATCATCGAAGTTGGTGAGGAGGCGGAGAAGTTCGTTCTGACTCTGGTTCGCATCTTGATGCTCGTCGGCAAGGAGGTACTGGTGCTCGGCTTGGAGCAACTCGCGGAAGCCAGCGTCCCCTTCCAAGCGCCGGATTACTTCCATTACCATGTCGTTGAAGTCATAGAGTTTCGCCTTGGCCAGTGCCGCCTCATAACTCCGGTAGAGTTTGAGCAATTCTTTAGTTCGTTCAAAGCTCCGGTCGGCCGATTTCGCGCCACGGAGCCACTTGGCTAAACCAGCCGGACTCACATTCTCTTTCTTCAAACGATCGATGCTCTCAAGCGCCGGGTAGAGGTAGTAGTAAGGTGAGCCGAAGGGTTTGAGGAGTTTAAGCGGCGTCTCATCGATCACTTGCCGCATGAGGCGGATCTGGTCGATCGGGAGTGCCGCCGTTGAGCCAATAATCCGCGGGAAGTACTCCGGATAAGTGCGGATGATCTCGTTACAGAAGCTGTGGAAGGTGTGGATCTTAACGCGGAAGCCGGCGGTACCAATAATTGAGACGAGTCGCTGGCGCAAGGTGGCCGCGGCCGAGCGAGTGAAGGCGAGGGCCAAGATCGCTTCGGGGGGTGTGTCGGTTTGACGGAGAATGTTGGCGATCCGGAGGGTTAAGACTTGGGTCTTGCCGGTGCCCGGATCGGCGATAATCATCACTGGCCCTTGGATGGCGTCAACGGCCGCGCGTTGGGCCGCGTTCAGCGCGCGGTAGAGAGTGGAGAATTGCTGCTCATTCTTGCCCATTGCCGTCAATATAACATTAAAGTATCATCTAATCATGTTGCATGAACAAATAAAAAGTGAGATCAAACAAGCGATGTTGAAGAAGGAGGCGGTGCGGCTTGGCGTCGTCCGCGGCCTAAGTGCCGCCTTTGTCAACGAGCTCGTGGCGAAGAAGCGTAAGCCCGACGAGTGGCTCACCGACGATGAAGCGCTCGCGGTAGTGAAGCGCGCTGTGAAGCAACGGCAAGACTCGATTGAGCAATTCAAAGCCGGCGGCCGTGCGGATTTAGTAGAAGCGGAGATGGCCGAGTTGGCGGTGCTAAAAACTTACCTCCCACCTGAACTATCGAGTGAGGTGATCGAGCAAGCCGTGCGAGCCAAAATGGCCGAACTTAATATTACGGACAAGAAAGACGCGGGCAAACTGATCGGCGCGGTGATGAAAGATCTAGCTGGTAAAGCTGACGGCGCAGCCGTGAAGGCGGTGATTGAGAAACTCCTAACTTAGGTTGACAGAATAACCTAATTGTGCTAGCTTAAAAGTTGGATAAAAGTCGCCAACGGGGCGATTAACATAGGCCTTTCCCAATTGAGAGGAGAACGACGGTATGGAACAAAGCAGCGTGGGGAAAACCAACGGTGGTAACTCCTTCATGAACCACAAATCAGCCTAGGAAAAAAGCCTGCCCTTCTGCTTCAACGAGTATATCTTTGCCAATTGCGTTATC
>JBBTTW010000029.1:0-32835 GCA_038064055.1 Patescibacteria group bacterium
CTTTTTGGCAGCCTTTCGCTTCTTGGTGGTCTTCTTCTTGCTCTTCTTAACTTTCTTCTTGGCCATGTTGATTTTTATTTTTATGATTAAGAATTTATTTTAAATAACGATCGACCGCTTCGACGTTATTACTGACAACTTAATTATCGAACAAAAAAAACTTAACCACAATCTTTTTTTAGTCAAAATGTGGATAAGTCGAGTGAGAGAAAAATAAATCTGCTACTTCTTGAGCGTTGGTGTGCGAAAACCAATGAGGGAAACGATGATTGTGCCCGCTAAAGTGATGAGGAGAATCTTGTTTACATCTAAATCTTGATTTTTAAGCACAATATAAGTCGTCGCGACCCAAATGATGATTAACGATAACGCTGTCCAAGGATATTTCATAAATTATTTATTTTCAAAATTAACTATTTCGGTAATTTTTCCGTTTTCAAGTTTGTAAACAAGGGTTTTGGGATCAGAATACCCAGCTGCACCATTATATTGGGTATTGTAGTTTACTTCGATTTTCTCATTGTCAAACCTCAACCAATTGTACCCAAGCTGTTGTCCTGTATAAATACCGCCAAGGTGATCAAGTGTGTTGTTTGTGTTCAAGAATATTTGAACCGCAGTGTCTTCTTTCATACCACCAGTCCAGTGCCGTGATTGAACAAAGACGTCCAAATCACCATCTTTATCTATGTCATAATATTCCACTTTTCCAAGTCTAAAAGTACAAGGTGAATTTCCGCAAGCATTTGAATTATACTCATACTCCCCATTCTCAAGTGTTATTTTTGATAGGTCACTAAAATCCTCGATCTTATTAATATCGGCTAACCAAATATTCAGAGTGGCTGAATTTACCGCCTTAGCTAAGGTTTCTTTTTCTTGATCTTGGTTATCTGAAATTGGCGCGGGTGTTGGGAAAAGTTTTGAGGCTTGGTTGTGCCAGATCCAAGAGCCGAGGCCGATGGCGACAATGATCATCACCGCGGCTAGAAGATAACGTGTATGCGGCGAATCGAGTTTGGGCACACTCGCATCAGCATTTGGTGTCGGGATCGATTCGACTGGTGATGAGTTAGCTTGAGGTTGTGGTATTTGCTCGTCCATATATTGCTTAATAATATCACGCCTTCAAGAGTTGGCGAATCTCTTGATAATCTTCGGCATAAGCGGCGATGAGGTTAATCAGGCGCTCTTTGGCGAGCGAGAGTTGCTCTGCTTCCATCTCTTTCAATGCCAGTAGTTCGTCATAACTCAAGTGCTCGCTCGCATCAATCTCCGGCGCGAGCTTAACTTCATGCGAACGAGAAGTGATCATCTCTTCCGCCACGCCCAAGGGGTAGCGGTCGAAGAAGCGATTGAGGGCCTTCATAATGTCGAAGCTCGGCGCGAGCTTGAGCGCCACCATATCGGCGATGATGAGCGTGCGGAAGAACATCACAATCTCTCGCGGCAAGTAGATGCTGTAATCGCGCGTCTTAATAATTAGTCTTGAGATTACGAGCGAAGAAGTGAGGTGATGATAATCGCTTCCAGATTGCTCCTCGTACCACGGGGCGATAATCTTCTCGAGATCAGCTTGGAGATTATCGGTCATGATCTCTTCCAGCTTATCAATCACTTTAGAATAACGATCGTAGGTGGCCTTATCTTTCCGCTTGAAGAGCTCGATCTCATCGGCAATCGAACTTTTAGCAAATTTCAAAAAGTGCCGACTGGCGAAATTGAGATCGCGCTTGGCGATACCGTAGACGATGCGCAAGAGATCGATCCGCGTCGCGCCGGCGCGGCCAATGATGCCGAAGTCGAAGTAGCCGAGACGATTGCCGGAGGCGAAGAAGAGGTTGGCTGGGTGCGGATCAGCGTGGAAGAAGCCATCAATGTAGTACTGTCGCATAATGTCGAAGACGAAGTAGTAGGCCATCGTCTCGAGGTCAATCCCCTCGTCGGCCTTCAAGCTCGCCGCATAACTCGGATCAAGCGCAAGCTTGGCTAACACGTTCTCCACCGAGAGAATGTCGCCCATAAATTGGCTGACCAAGACCCGCTCGGTCGAAAGTTCAGAATAATACTTCGGGATGATCGTTTGCGGATGCTCGGCTGAGTGCGCAAGGAGGGCCAGCGAATTATTTAACTCCTCGCGAAAGTCGAGCTCACGACGGGTGGCGGAGATAAATTCACTAATCACGTCTTCCACCTGCAGAGCATCGAAGAAACGGAAGACGGAGAGGAGCCGCCCCATGAAGGAAGCGAGGATGAAGTCATTCTCATAGACTAACTTGATCCCGGGGCGCTGGATCTTCACCGCTACCGCTTCGCCTGACTTTAAAACGGCATAATAAACTTGTGAGATTGAGGCCGAGGCTACTAATCGTCCGGTAAATTCTTTAAACACTTGCTCCGGCGGCTCACCCACCTCCTCAAGGAAGACGGCCTCCATCTCCGGCCACGGTTGGGGTGGCACGCGCGAGAGTAAGTTTAGTAACTCATTAGCGTAAGCGAGCGGGATGAAGTCATGGCGAAGAGATAAGATTTGACCTAATTTCAAAAAGGCGCCGCCCGCTTCCTCGAAGAAGAGACGAAAGCGCACCGGCCGCGATATCCGCCAGCTAAAAAGCAGACGGAAAAAGATGAGGTTGACCTTAATCAACCGTTTGAGGAATAGAAATGTTTGGCGGAACGCCATTGTCTTTATTTTGATCGGAAGCCGATGAAAGCGAGAATGACGGTGATCGTCATGAGAAAGACGAAGAAGAGTTCGGGATCAGGCAAACGCTTCGACACCATAAGAATCGAAGCGGAGATCCAAATAAACAAGATGGCGACCGAAGTCCAAGTATAGCGCATATCGAAAACAATCCGCGTCCAACCGTTGCCGGCGGGTGCAGACTCCAAAAACTAAATGTCTTAATGTGAGTGCGACCGCCGGCAGCGACTGGACGCGATTGACCCACCCGCCAATTATAGGTGAGGTCGTCCAGAAACGCAAACCCCGCCGTGAGGCGGGGCTTACGCAAGACATCTATATTTTTGGAGCTGCGGCAAGCAATAAAGCCTGCCATAGCACCCACGCCCTCCATTATACTTATATCTAGACTCGTGTCAAGGGCTAACCTGTGGATTAGTAGAACTTGCCGTTGACCTCGATTTTTTGACCCGAACGAATCACTTTGACCAGTTGCTCAAACTCGACCGCTACTTCGGGTATAAGTTTAATCACCGCTTCGGCTTGGGCCGCCGCTTTATCTCGCCGACCGCTTATTAAGTAAGCGCCGATCAACGATTTGTGACTCGTTAGGTCAGCTGGTGTCGCCGCCACCTTCTTCTCCCAGAGTTTAACGATTTCGTCGTAGTGATTGGTTTGGAAGTAGGCGCCAATGAGGCGGTCGTCGACCGTCACTCCATCAGCGAAGGTGCTATTAATGACTTCTTTAGCTAAGTCGATCTGACCGGAGATGATTGCTGTGACGCTATAGAGAATGGCGGCTTCGGAGAAACTAGGATCGAGCTCATAGGCTTGCTTGAAGACCGCCAACGCTTCCGGCGTCTTACCGACTCGGAAGTAGAGGCTACCGAGCTCGAAGAGGATGGTTTGCTTCTTAGGTGAGATTTCCCGAGCGAGACTAAGCTCCTTCGCCGCTTCGTCATAACTCCCGATTCGGGAGTAGAGCGAGCCGGCAAAGACATGCATTCTGGCGCTAGACGGATCCCTCTCAAGTTCCGCCACAATTCGATCGTGAGCGAAGTTAACAATCGCCTGCTTTAAGTCGAGCGGGATCGCTGCTTGGCCGGCCGTCTGAATAGTAAAGTTGATTAATTGCTCGGTTGCTTCCATCGAACCGAAGGTATTGTAGGTATAAACTTGCTCGAAAAAGCCGAGTCCGCGTTCGAAGTAAGGGAGACTCTCTTGGGGTTTGCCTTCATTAATCTTCTTTTGACCTTCATTGTTGTAACTTAAGCCGGTGATTAAATTATTGGCGGCTAAAATTGGTTTAAAATTGAGGAAATAAAGCGCCAGCACCCCAAGGATGATGCCCGCTGACGAGGCGGAAATGGTAAAAGTTGGACCGAAAGTCTTCTCGGCCCAAGCCGCTTTAGGGCTTTCGTTAATTGCGCCACCGGTGCTGACTCGGTAATGCAAATAACCAAGCAAACCAAAGAAGAGCAGATAACTGGTGAGATTGTCGAAGACGAAAATATTCTGCGCCAAGTAAGCCACGAGGAGGCCCGATATGAGAGAGCGTTCCATTACCCCCAAACCCGCTCGCGGCGACCACCACAGGTAGTAGAGAGCAGCCACAAAAAGTGAGAGATAGACTAAGAGACCAAGCAAGCCGGTCGTGACGAGCCAATCGAAGATTATATTGTGGGAACGATCGAACCACTGCTCCTGACTGTACATCTTCGGATTGTAGTACTTATTGAAGACCGGCATATAGTTCTCCGGCCCCCAGCCAAGGACGGGTCGCTCCTTGAAGCCCTGCCAACCAATTTGCCAAATCATAAAGCGCGGGCCACCCTCCGAAATCGAAATCGAGGCGAGTCGCGAGAGCACCGGACTCTGCTTGATGAAATTACTGTCTTTAAACACCACCACCGAGGAAGAGAAGAGTGCGAGCACTAAGAGGCAGCCGATAGCAATCCGCCGCGCCAGCCTATCTTGCCGCTCCCGCCAGATGAAGAGGCCGGCCGCGACGAGGAGACCCAAGACGAGACCCAAAGCGACGCCCCGCGTCGCCGTCTTGTAGATAATAAAGAGATTGAAGAGAGCTAAAAGTAAGCCCAAAATCATTCCCCCCTTCTTCCACGCATCGGGAGATGAGCGAAATCGATCATATAAACGCCAGACAATGAGCAGTAAGATGAAAAAACCAAAAAGCTCATAAATCGCCAAGTAGATGGCATTACCAAGTGTCCCATCTACTCTTACGCCACCTTGATTAATCTTGATCTTATCAAGAAGTTGAAGACTGGAATAAATATTGACGATAAGATTGACGACAAGCGATGAACCAATAAGGACGGACCAAAGTTTCTCTGTTTTAAAAATTGAAATCAAAACCAAGAAATAGGCGAAGAGATGGAGATGGCCAATTAGACCTTCCATCCGTTCGTAATTGGACCAGAAGCTGTGATAAGGATCGACACCTAAGATCGTGGCGAGAATTAGAACGACGATAAGGGCGGCGAAAGACTTCAAGATCCAAGAGGCGCGCGGCCGGTAAGCGGGATCGCGCAAAGCAAGAATGAGCCAAAGAACGAGGACGATTTCGGTGACGATGCGGAAGAAGAAGGCCTTGCCGCTAATGAAGGGGAAGAGCATCGAGCCAGAAATAATGAGTGGCGTAATCACGACCGACAGCAAGCCCAAAATGATCGTGTAGAGTAGAACGGTGTTTAATTTCATCCGCCCGACTATAGCATAATTCGCTTAAATAAAAAAAGACCCCATTGAGGTGGGGTCGAACGGATAGGGAGTAATACTCACTACTACTTTTGGATCAACCACTCGGTTAAACCAAGTGGATCATCAGGGAGACGGGTGAAGCCGAGATTCGCTACAATCTTCATCGAAGCAACGTTCTCCGGTTTAACCTTGGCGAGCACCTGCTTACCTCGCACCGCGGGAAGCTCTGTGGCGGCCTCGACCATCGCTTGGCCTAAGCCTCGCCCGCGCGCCTCCGGCGCGATGGTCCAAGAAAGTTCGACCGCCTTTCGGTCGCTTGCCCAATCCAGTCGCACGGTGCCAACCGGCGTGCCCACTTCTTCCGCAATGAAGAGCTGGCGCGTTGGCGCAGACTCGTCTTCGCGCAAGATCTTAGCGAGCCAAGCGAGGTGATTCTCCAGACTCACGGGGTCGGTATTGATTGAGCTTTGGCGCGTGACGAGGTCGTTCCGCCAAGCCAGTAAGCGCTCGGCATCGGCTGAAGTAGCTGGTCTTAGATTAAGGTTCATAATTTGTTCTCCTTCTATAACTTAAACTAGCAAAAGATGGCCGGGGTGTCTATGTGGCGAAGAACATAAAACCAAGACCAATAACGATCAAACCAAGGGCTAATAATTTAAACATAAAATGTTTTTCTTTAAAGTAGAAGTGCCCAGCGAAGATAGCGGTTAGAATATCGAACGCTCGTTTGGCCCCCGTGATAATTGAGGCTGGGGCGAAGTTATAAGCGAGACTGGCGAGGTAGGTGCCGGCGCCAATCGAGAAGTATTGACCCAAGAAGAGTGGTTGCTTGAGCGCCAGTAAGTCCCGCGGGCGGGTGACGAGAACGATGGTGAGGAAGTAGAGCAGGAGCACCAAAGTCACGATCCCCTGCTCGGCCTCCACCGAATTAAAGTGAGTGATGTCGTACTTATAGAGCGAAATGGTGGCGACGGCGTTAATGGCGGTGAAGAGGGCATAACCACTTCCGCGCCAAGAGAGTCCACGACTAACAAAGATAATCCCGATCGTAATGATGCCAAGGCCAAGCAATTGAGGGAGTGATAAACGATAGCCGAGCCAAAGGTCGACAATGAGGAGCAGTGGGATGGTGAGAATTCTTAAGAAACTGAAGGTGCTACGATCAGCCCGCACCAGCGCCATGAGCCCCACTTGAGCTTGGGCCACCTCTAGAACCAAGCGCGGCAAGAGTGTCGGGAGTGAAGCCAGCGAGAAGACGAAGCTGTCGCGGACTAAACCAATCACGAGAAAGAAGAGCGCTGCCCAAAAGTAATTAATAAAACCGAGGAAATATAAATTCTCCTTGCCGAGCGAAATCTGCTTTTTGCCAACCGAATCAGAGAACTCGCCTAAGAGTGAAGAGAGGAAAATTAGAAACAAGCCCAGAGCAAGCATGGGTGGAATTATAGCAAAAATGATTAAGAAAATAGTGCTTTGGTTAGATTTGACACATATCATTAAATATGCTAAACTCTCGGCAGTTGTAGGTTGGTTAAAAAGACCGGCTTACAGAAACAAGAAAACAGTCCTTTGACAAGAAAGGTGGTGTGAATTGGCGAAGATTGCCGTCGTGGCCGCCGATTACGGCGAGTCGAGGTGTGTGGGCAGTGTGTCTGCCGAGCTCAATGCTCGGGGGCACGAATGCAAGGAACTATTGGGGCATGGTAAACCCATGCTCGTTGACGGAGGAATTATCGACAGGCTACTTGAAGGGCAAGGGCTCCTCCTCGTCGCCATTTCGGAAAACGATGAAATGGAAGTGGCGATCGCAAAACGGGCGAATGAGAAAGGCATCCCCGTCGCCATTTATGCTCCGGGCAATGGTGCCTATAGCAAGACGTCGGCGGCGCCCCTCCGCGACTTCGCTTCCCTCCTTCTCCTCGGCAACAAAGCCGATGAGGAAGGGGCGAAAGGACTCTTCCCACAAGCTGAAGTGTTTGTGGTCGGCAATGTCCTCCACGAAGATGGTTACCCAGCCGTGAGTCGCGAAGAGTCACGCCAGATGCTCGGCGTCGCCGAGGACGAGAAAGTGATCTTCGTCCCGAGTGACAAGCGTCTCGGCATCAACTGGCCACTCTTCCACTCAGTGATCGAGGCGTGCCACCGCGGTCAAGTGCTCGAGCACAAACCGGTGATCGTGTTTGGCCTCCACCCGGGAGATCCGAACTCGATTACTTGTTACACCGAAGCGGCGACATTCAGCCGCAAGGTGCTAGTGCTGGTGAAGGCAAAGCAGGATATGCCGGGGACACAGATCGTCCCAGGTTGTGATCTTATGGTTACGGCTTGCTCAACACTCGCCGAAGTGGCAGCCTATCAGAGGAAGCCGGTGATTGGCTTCTTCTTCGAGTCACTTCTCGCCGACATTGAAGGTCAGCGCGGAGATCAACCCTTCGTTTGGAATCTTGAAGAGAACGGAGCGGCCGTTGTCGTAAGACGGGGATCGATTGATGACTTGTCTCAGAAAATCGACGAACTACTCACGAGTCGAGAAAGTCATCTATGGCGCCATCTACATATGAGGAAGAACCAAGAACGCCACTACCCCACCCCGCCCGAGCCTGGCAGTACGGCCAAGCGCGCGGCTGATGTGATTGAGGGAAAGTTCTTCCCTCGCTAAGCGCGAGAAGCGAAAGTAAACTCTGCCGTCGTCAACCTTCGGGTTGCCGGCGGCTTTTTCTTTCTTTATTTCTCCACCATTGACCAATCGAGTGGTTCGGCGAAAGCGAGATCACGCGTGGCGGCTCGACCCAAGATTTCTTTTAAATGTTTGGGTGGTAAGCCATGACCAGGGCGAACGGAACGCACATTATCAACCGTAAATTTTTCTCCTTTTTTAATCGGTTGGGAAATGAAAAGTGATTTCCGGAAAACAATATTCTCTCCTTCTTTACTCCCGGCACCGAGTTGCGGTTCACCAACAATTATTTCCGTCTGACGAATAGATTTAACCAGAGCTTCAAGTTCGATCGGTTCATGAGAGAAGGCGGAGTCTGGCCCACCATCACTTCGCTTTAAAGTTAAGTGCTTTTCAATAATCGTCGCGCCGGCGGCAACGGCCAGTTGATCGGTGAGTGGATCAAGGCAATGATTAGAGAGTCCGGTTACGAGACCAAACTTCTGAGCCAAGTGAGGGATGGTCGCCAAGTTCATCTCCTCCGGCTTCGCCGGGTAAGAACTAATGCAGTGGAGCACGGCGAGGTCTTGAGTCCCCGCTTGCTTTAAAGTTTTAATTGCTAAATCTAACTCTTCATCCGAGGCCATTCCCCGCGACATAATTACCGGCTTTTTCGTCGCCCCAATTTTTTCCAACAAAGGGATGTCGACAATTTCAAACGAAGCCACTTTATATAAAAGGACTCCGAGCTTCTCCATAAAGTCGACCGCGGTTGAATCAAATACACTGGTAAAAAAAATGAGGCCATGACTCTCGGCGCGCTCCTTCAACTTCGGCAACCATTCCCACGGCGTAAAGACTTGCTCATATAATTGGTAGAGAGTTTGGCCCTTCCAAGCATCATTAACCTTAACTTGGAAGGGTGGTGCATCCGACTTGAGCGTAATGGTGTCGGCGGTGTAAGTTTGCGACTTGACCGCGTCGACGCCCGCCGCGGCGGCGGCGTCAATTAAAGCCAGGGCCTGATTGAGGTCTTGATGATGATTCCCCGAAAGTTCAGCGATAATAAATGTCGGTTGACCCGAGCCAATGATCCGATTACCAATTTTAAATTCACTTTTCATTCCTTTTAATTAAAACAGATTTTAGTAGAAAAATAAAGGACCACCCGCGCGGCGCGCTAGTGGTCCTTGGGTGATGGAAAAACAGAGAAAGTTCAAGTCACACGGTAAGTTCCCTCTCGTAGTTGCCTCACCCCATTGGCCTCAAGCTCGGCCAGTTTGATGAACTCGGGGCTAGCGTAAGCCAAGTTGATGGCCGAACGCCATACAACCGGAGAGGCGGCCAAGACGACATCTTCGGCCGATGTGAACTGGGTGATCGACTTGAGACCTCCAAGCTCGGATAGGCATTCGATCATCGCTTGGATTCGCGGCAAATGGAAGCGACTAGAGACGATTTCCACCAAAGGCCACCCGTGCACTTTCGCCAAATGTCGGATCTCTCGCAACTGCTCGAGAGTGTTGCCCGATCGATTTTCCTCGAGGATGCTGGTTGCGGGAACGCCTTCTTGGATCAATTCCCTCCTCATCACTGTCGAGAGGAAGAGGCCTGGTGGGAAGAGCTGATCGGCTTGCCCGCGACCGCCCGAAGGGACGACAACGGAATCTGGGTTTTGCCGCCAGAGGATCGCCGCGGCGGCGATCCGGACGTAACTGCCAGACATGCTAACCGTCGCTGGCGTACCAAAGGTTGAGCTGTGCCACTCTCCGCTCGCATCGCGAGTGAAGCCTCCGGCCAAAATAACGATGGCTTTATTCATGTTTTTCCTCCATTAGAGTTCAAGGTCCAGTAACTGCCAACTTTCAGATCTAGCATAAAATATAATTTTAGTCAATCTAAGAAACTGTTTTATCTTGTCGCAACGACTTGGCTAAACCAGCATTACGGATGATGTTTGAATTCTTCTCTAGTACGTCCGGATTAGCTTCCAAGCAAGCCACAATCTCTTCGTAGCTAGCATCGGGCGGCAAGTTCTTAGCCAAGAAGCGGGCCACTTCAAGATCAGCTGATTCATCCACGGTTAATCTAATTCGCGCCAAATTAACTTTCGCCGCGACATTCCCCTTCTTGAATTTGGCTTGATTTCTTAAATACAGAGTGACGTGCTCGCGTTCGGAAAGTAATTTCGCCTGCGCCGCCGCTTCAGCCAGCGCCTCGCGGCTGAAGACTTCGACATCTAAACCATCAGGAAAAGTTTCGACCAAAACATTGCTGGCGTAATCATAATTTCCAGCCAAAAAGAACTCGACCACCTGATCAATCACCGCTGGATCCGCGAACGGGCAATCACCGGTTAGTCTCACCACTACGTCGTACTCAGAGTATTTAAGCGAGCATTGGTAGTAGCGATCAAGGACGTCTTCGATCGAACCGCGGAAGCAATCGACTTTTGACTCTTGGCAAAATTTTTCCAGCGCATCATCTTCACTATTAGTCGTCGTGGCGACAACGAGGTGATCAATTTTTTTCGCACGCCGAATTCGTCTTAATTCATAACCAAGCAAGGTATCATCCCCCACCGTCATCAAGGTCTTACCCGGCAGCCGCGTTGACCCGAGCCGCGCCTGAACGATGGCGATGATTTTAGAATTTTTCATTTAGTCAAAATAAGTCGCCTCCGCGAGGTTAGTTAGTTGCTTAACCAGATCCTGCTTCCATGCGGGATTGTTGTTGAAGTAAAGATCCTTCATGGCGTAAGTTAGGCGCGACAGGGCTTCATCGCGGATAAAGTAGGGCAGATGGGTCAAGGCTTGGTCGTCAATTTGATTTACTTTTTTATACGCCGCGAAAAATAATTCCCGTCCCTTAGTCACCGCCTTGGGATAATCACTTAAATTATTGAAAATAATGTATTGCCTCACCAAGCGATGGAGGCCGAAAGCGAGCGCCCGGAGCCGCTCTAAGTACCGCAGTGAGTCGAGGTCAATGATTGCGACAATTTCTTGGCCATTGGCTAGGAAATTATGGGGGTGGAGATCGAAGTGGACGACACCCCAAGCCGACTCAAGTGGCTTCGCCTTAAGGGTCTTCGTCACCGCTTCCATGATGATTGACTCGCTGGCGATAAAGTCTCGATCAAATTGATCGTCTGGATTAGTTTCGCTCCGAGCTCTGGCTTTAGTAAATAATTCTTGCCAAATAGCTAAATCGTAACGCCTTAACTCTTTGACTTGATCCGGTAGAGAAAGTTCCTGCTGCCACTTAGGGTCAGTCGAGAGGTTGCTTAGCGCCTGATCTAAAAGGCCAACTTGCGTCCCTGCGCTCTCGAGCTCCAGCTTTGACCCTTGATAGTGATTAGCTTCAGTAAAAACAAAAAGACAATAAAATTCATCATTGAGAATAATTAGTGGTTCACCGGTAATTGAGTTGACCACTTGCGGCACACGTACCCCCTCCTTAGCTAAAGATTTAATTAGGTCTAAGGTTCGGAGAATAATTTTTTGATCTTTGGTGGCCAAGAATCGACGCAATAAAAAGCCACCCCGCGTCGTAGCGATTTTGAAATTATTACTATTAACCTCCGTCTCATTAACTTGCTTAATCTCTGTGATCACCTCTTCAGGATAACCAAAGTGGGTCTTAAGAAGTTGCCGCAATTTTGCCTCTTGCTCCGGCGGAACGGCCTTATAACCAATCTGCCACTGACTGTGATTATTGGGCTGGAAAACATTAGTTTCTAACATCTTTTCACTATAACACAAAATAAAGACCCGGCACGCTTGGCGTGACGGGTCGGAAGATGCTTGGTTGATTCTAGATTCTCACCCTAGCTGCGGTAACTTAGGCCGGCCAGTACCCCACCGGCAATGCCGATGGCAATGAGGCACCAGTCGGTGAACTTGAAGCCCTTTCTCTCACTGAAGACGAAAAGTCCAATCAGCGCGGGCAGGGCCATTTCCGCCACGAGGAAGATCGGTTGGACGATTGTTTGTGGCGCTCGTTCGTAGGAGAGGTAGGCCATGGCCAAGGCGGCCATCATAGAACTACCCATAATGACGACAAAGCCAAAATCTTTCCGTGTGAAAGGAGAATTAGATCCAGACGAGGGATAGAACTTCTTAAAGCAGAGGAACATCGAGAGTGATCCAAAACACCCCCCAGTGTACCAACTGGCAAGAAAGGTGCTGATCGAAACTTTCTCTACTCCCCACTTTCTCATGAGGAAGGTAGCCACTCCCCAGATCACGCTGTACAAACCAACGTAAAAATAGAAGCGACTAGGAACCTTGTCTCCTGCCCCCTCTTTCCTACAATAATCACGGAAAGCGAAGAGGGTAACAGCCGCGACACTTAGGATGATCCCTAACTTGCCTTGGAAATTGAGAAACTGTCCTTCGTTTAGAAGGTAGTAACTCAAGCTCATGGCAATGATGTCGTCCCAGAAGGTGAAGAGGGAGTTCCGACTCAAGCTAATGCCGAGCGCTTTCCACTGGCAATATGCTGCCCAGCCATTGGCCACCCCGACACAAAAGATGAAGAGGGTGGTTGTAGTCAGGCTTAATTGCCCGCAAGCGGCAGCGATACTAATCGCGACCAAACTACAGAAAGAGAAGTTGAGTAGGTGGCGCTTCTGCAATGAATGCTTCATCACCACATGCTTACTAACCGAGGGGTGGATCACGTTCGCTACTAGAACCCGCAAAAAGACGGGGACATACCAAGCCATGCTTCACTCTCCTTTCAGAGTAAAGGCTGTAGAATCTAGTGACAATGATCTGACCAAACAACCAAATCAGACCCTAACATTTTTTAGTATTAAAGTCAATATTACAAATAGAGACCACAACCCTTAAACTTGGGTGATGAATTCCCCTTTCAAGAATATCATCTTCGACTGGGCTGGTGTCTTCTGCTCCCCGGGCGAACCCTTCGTCCACCCTAAGCTCGCTCAAGAGACCAACTTATCGGTCGACGAGATGGGAGAGAAAACGAAAAATCTTCAAGCTTCCTACTACACCGGCAAAATTAAGACTGCCGACTTCTGGAAAAAAGTTAAAATAGATTTAGGTGTTAGCGACATACCAGAAGTTGAACTCGATCAGGCCTACCTAAATTCTTACCGACTCTATCCCGAGATGCTGACGCTCGCGGAAAAGTTAAAAAAGAATTACCAAACGGCGATTCTGTCTAACCTGACGGAATTAATGTCGGCGGAGATTGTCGAGCGCTATAACCTGAAAGACAAATTCCACCACCTCTTCTTCTCTAATGAAATTGGTTATGCCAAACCAGACGAGCGGGCTTTCAACTTTGCCTTAAACAAACTGCAGGCGAAGCCGGAGGAAACGATCTTCATTGATGACTCGGTGGCCAACGTGGCTGCGGCCCAAAATCTTGGTCTCGCCACAATTCTTTTTTCTAATCCTAATCAGTGCCAAGCAGCGTTAAAAGATCTCGGAGTTAAGGTTGGATAGTTTATTGGGCTGGCTTACTCCGCGGTTTAATCATCGGCCCCTCGAGTTTGGCTTCGACTTGATTGGTTTCAAAGGCGTGCTTCATTATCTCAAAAACTTTAACCAAACGACGAGAAATTTCATTAACTTGCTTTAGGTCATGAGAATAATTCATCAAGTTAGAGCAATTGGTTAGGATGCCGACTTTGGCCGTCTCTTGAATAAATAAGCTTTTCAAAGCCAGATCGTCATTACCCGAAGCATCTTTGAAAGTGAAGATGGGGTGCGGACCAAGACCAACCGCTTCGGTTGGTAACTTATATTTTCGGGCCAGTAAATTATAATTTTTGATCAAGCGATTACCAGTTTGCCAGAGCTTCTGCTGCACCTTGTTCTTCTCCATGAAGTTCAAGGTGGCGAGAGCGGCGGCGAGACCTGGTAAATAGCCAGCGTAGGTGAAGGAGAAGAAGACTTCACTCGCATTTAAAGCTTTCATAATCTCCGCTTTGCCGGCGAGGACGGAGAGCGGCTCACCATTGGAGATCGCCTTACCGTAGCAAGCGAGGTCGGGCGCAACTTTGAAGTATTCGGCGGCGCCACCGAGAGCGAGGCGGAAGCCGGTGACCAATTCATCGAAGATCAGCACTGCCCCATTGGCCTTAGCTAACTTTTTCACTCCTTCTAAAAAACCTGGATCAGGTAAGACCGAACTGACTGGCTCCAAGATCACCGCCGCAATTTGGTTTGGATAATCTTGGAAAATCTTCTTTAAGCTCACGAGATCGTTGTATTTAAATTCGTGAGTTAGTTTCTTGATGGCCTCTGGTACCCCTTTACTCCGAAGCGGGTTCGTGGCAATCGTCCAATCTGGCCAACCGTGGTAACCGCACTTGGCAATGTGATCGCGGCCAGTATAAGCCCTGGCCACGCGGATAGCCGCCGTGGTGACGTCGGAACCATTTAGACCGAAGCGGACCATCTCGGCATGAGGCAACAATTTAACCAACCTCTCGGCTAACTCAATTTCTAAATCACCCGGCAAGGTGAAGATACTACCGCGCTGACGCTGCTTACGGACAGCCGCTTCAACCACCGGATGCCGATAACCCAAGACAATTGCTCCAAGCGACGACGCGAGATCGATATATTTATTACCATCAACATCCCAGACGAGTGAGCCCTGGCCGCGACTTAGCGCATAGGGCGAGACACCCCGAACGAATTGATCTGGCGCCTTGCTTAGAGTTTGCGAGGCGCGGGGAATAACCTTCTCGGCGCGAGCTAAAATACTTTTCGACCTGGTTGTTTTTCGTTTCATATTTTTTTGGCTTGTTTTTTTATCTGGAGCAGGAGAGCCAGCGTTCTTTTAGCTTGCGACAAATCTTGAGTGATTGGAGTCTTCTGGCGCGCGGCTAAAGCCATGAAGGCCGCGACTTCTTCAGTATACATCGTATTACGCCGGTAATCATCCGTCGATCCGTCATATAATTTTTTCGTCTCGATCGATTTCTGATCCGCTCGAGAAATGGTTAGCTCGTTTTTAACAAAATCCCAAGTGGCCCAACCGGCGGTGAATTGAATTTCCACTCGATGTCTTTTCGGTCGACTAAAGTAGTCGAGCGACAGAGTGGTGACGACCCCGGCCTGATGCTTGATAATAACTTCGGCAAAATCTTCTGATTTAATTTCTAACTTACTAATGTTCCCCAGAAAACCATGGGCCTTCTTCGCTGCGCCAAACAGATCAATTAAATAATCAACGGCATGGGCGCCAGAATCTAAAATTACTCCCCCGCCGACGCGCGAGGCGGCATAAGTATTTCGATAATCAACCCCCGGTCTTGATTGACTTAGATCATGACCAATGACCACCCTCGCGGTGAGGGGTTGCCCTAATTCATCACTCGAGACCATCCGCTTCAACGATTTGAAACCTTCGTTAAAGCGAAAGTTGCAGGCCACCATATTCACCAGTTTCTTTCGCCGGCAGAGTTTGATCAGTTCATTAACGCCCTTGAGATCGTGGGATAGGGGTTTCTCGATAAAGAGGTGGCAACCGGCGCGCGCGGCGAGGAGAGCATACTTAAGGTGGAGATTGGTCGGCGTACAAATGAAAGCGATCTTAAATTCAGCGAGTGAATTTGAAGTCAACTTTTCTACTCTGGATACACCCGCCTCACCGACGAAAGCTTGTTCCGAAGCATCAAAGACCCCGATTCGATTAAACCCGAGTTGTTTCAAATTGAGGTAATGTCTCTTCCCGATCGAACCGAAACCAATAACGATGATTGGTGTATCTTTAGGCATTAAAATAATTCTTGATTGTTTGAGCTATATATCTCACCTCCGACTTTGTCAGTTTAGTATGGAGGGGTAAGGTGATGGCGGTGTCGTGGTAGAGATCGGCATTGGGGCAGCTCTTGGTAGCGAAACCGCGCTTGGTGTAATAAGGATGCGAGTAAACGGTTGGATAATGGAAGTTGACGCCAATCTCCGCTTGCCGAAGATAATTATAAAGCGGGAGACGATCCTCGGGTTTAATCGTCCTAATAACGTACAAATGCCAAGCCGAGCTATTGCCCTTCAATTCGCTAGGTAAAATTATTTTCTTCACCCCACCTAACTCTTTCTTGTACCAACGAACCACTTCGTGACGTTTCTTCGCCAAGCGAGGTAGTTTCTTCAATTGTGACAGACCAAGCGCCGCTTGAAGATCGGTTAGACGGTAGTTGTAGCCAAATTCGGTCATCACATTAAAACCTTTCTTGTCTTTAGTCACCCCATGACTGCGGAGCAACATTAATTTTCGATAATAATCTTCGTTATCGGTCAGAATCGCTCCGCCTTCGGCGGTGGTAATTGGTTTAACCGGGTGGAAACTGAAAATCGTTAGGTCAGCTAAGCGACCAACTTTTTTCCCTTCATACGTCGCCCCGATGGCGTGGCAAGCATCAGCGATGACTAGCAGTTTATACTTCTTCGCTAGCGCCAAAATTTTATTATAAGCACAAGCTTGACCGGCGAAGTCGACGGTGACGATGGCGCGCGTTCGGGGGGTGATTAATTTCTCGATTTTATTCTCATCGAGATTGTAAGTATCTAAACGAAGATCGCAAAAAACTGGTTTCGCGCCGACCGCGAGCAGCATGTTCGTCGTGGCAACGAAAGTATTCGGCGTGGTAATCACTTCATCTCCCTTTTTCAACCCCGCTACCAAGTAGGCGAGATGAAGCGCGACCGTGCCGTTAGCCACGGCCACAGCATACTTAGCCTCGCCCGCTTTAGCTAAAGCGGCCTCAAAGGCTGCGACATTGGGGCCCTGGGTAAGCCAGGGTGATTTGAGAACTTTCGTAACGGCGGCGATGTCTGACTGATCGATTGATTGAGCGCCGTAGTTAATCATTACGACATTTTCTCCACCACGCGGAGTAATTCTTTGTCGGTTAGGCAAACCGTATTATTATCACTGGTAAAGCAAAAACCTGGTTCTAGCTTTTTGCCAACTTGATGGAAGCGATGATAACGACTATCGCCAATTTCCACATTCTCCGGTAGGACGACAAAGTACTCCTCGAGCTCAACCGTGTGACGGGCTTCGTCGGCGGTGATTAGAATTTCGTGGAGTTTCTCACCCGGTCTAATACCAGTGATCTTCTTCTTCGCCTTGGGGACGATGGTATTGAAGAGATCGATCACCTTCATTGTCGGCGCTTTAGGGATAAAGATCTCCCCGCCCTCCATATTTTCTAGCGCGAAGGTTACCAACTTAAAGGTCTGCTCCAGATTGAGCCAAAAGCGGGTCATGCGTTCGTCGGTGACATAAACCGTTTTAGCTTCTCGATTCTGTAATAGAATTTCGACGATACTGCCACGACTACCAATTACGTTACCATAGCGAACGCAACTAAATTTCGTCTGCCGATCAGCGTAGACATTGCCACTGATAAAAAGTTTCTCGGCGCATAATTTAGTCGAGCCATAAAGGTTAATCGGCTGGGCGGCTTTGTCGGTCGAGATAAGTAGCACCTTAGACACCCCTTGATCAATCGCCGCATCAATCACGTTCTGGCTACCTAAGACATTTGTTTTAACCGCTTCAAACGGATTATATTCAAGCGTTGGGACCTGTTTTAAGGCGGCCGCGTGGACGACAATATCAACGCCATGGAAAGCTCGTTGCAAGCGAGGCAGATCGCGCACGTCGCCGAGGAAGAAGCGGAGTCGCTCATCGGTGAGTTCGGAAGCCATGACGGACTGCTTAAGCTCATCTCGGCTGAAAATAATGAGCTTTCTCACTTCCGAATTCTTGAGTAGGTGTTTGATAAAATTCTTGCCGAAAGAACCGGTCCCACCGGTGATCAAAACGACTTTATCCTTCAAAAATGGGTATTTATTGGCCATATATTTTCGCTTGTATTTAGATCAACAAACTAACATACTTCTCAGCTTTTATCAAACTCGACCGGCTCGCCACTCAAAGAAGAGATGTATCCCCCAAAACCTCTCTTGAACTCGATGATCTTGGCTTCTTTTTCCGAATCGCCGGTAGTGCCCACCTCTTCCAAGAACGGCGTGTCTGTTCCCAGGTCATAAAACTTTTTGCCTTTCAATTTTAAATATTTGATTACCGTCCATTGGATGAGGTGGGAGGGCGACAAGTGCCGATACTCCTGTTCGACGTTACCCATCCCATAATAACCTCGGTCTTGGTAGCTAAAGATAAAACCGAAGGCGACCCACTTCTCTTGATAACGAGCGGCAGCCAAAATTGATTCACCTTTTTCAATACATTCATAAGTAATGTCCCAGAAGCGAGCTGGTCGCGTCCGTCGCGAATCAGTCGTTTTGTGAGCGAGGAGAAAATGCTCCCAAATCTCTCGATTGATATTAGTCGAATCGAAAAGTTCTATTGTGACCCCGTGACGTTCAGCATACTTGATCGAATACCTGTGACCATGCCGCATGTTTCGAAAAATTTCATTAATCTCATCCGTTAAATTTAATCGTCGAAGATATTTCTGGTCGAGTAAGGACGAGTTGTTCCGACCAAGTAGCTCTTGGTACTCAAGAAGCGGGGCAGTGCCCCAAATCCAGTCGACTCTCTTATTGTCCTGAATGAAAGTTTCTTGGCTCATAAAAGTTTCAGGCAAAATTCCGCCACATTTCTAATACTTTCGCGTTTAGTCATCTTCCAAATTTTATCGAAATAACCCTCGAGGTGACCCCGGACCGAGACTTCGTCTAAAATCTTTAAGAACTTAATCATTTCTTGGGGTCGAGGTTTGAATCCGGCGGCAATCTTCTCGAGCGCCTGACGACCAGTTTCGAGGTCGCTCACCCTTAAAACTTCCGGACAATCACGGTACCAAGGATAGCCAAAAATGATCGCGGGCTTGGAGCGGAGCAGGGCTTCCCAACCGGCCGTGCCCGTCGCGGTCGCTACGGCCCTAGAGCGCTTGATTAACTCGTAAGTGCTGATGGCCGGCGAGATTAATTTAACTCCCTCAATTTTCGCTAATTGCTCATAGTAACCCGGGAAACGAACGGGTGAATAATTAACGCCGCCGCGAAGCCACCATTGCGACGGGTGCTCCTTCACATAGATCTGCCAACCGGCGGGCAGCGCGGCGGCCAAAGTTTTAACCATAAGAATCTGGTCGACGAAGAGGCCACCTTGCGGGCAAGTGGTTCGTTCGGGTTGGAAGTTGAGCGGCACATAGATGAAGGGGGTCGACAAATTCGGTTCAGTTTGGAATTTAGCATAATCCTTAGCTAAGTCCGGCTCGCCGCGTCGACGGAAGAGTCTCACCGCGCGACGGAAGAGAGAGCCATCACGAAGAGCCGGAATAATCTTCTTCCATAGTAAGCGCCGCCGGGCGGCGCGACTAAACTTCTGCCGCTGCTCCTGCATGTAAAGCGGCGTGGTGTCGGCGGCTGGCGCTGTCTGCTCTTCATAATACTTAATTAGATCGTCAGGTAAATCAGCGAGTTTGAAAGTGCGATTTTTATATTCAAGTAATTTTTGCGCGAAGCGCGGATCGCCAACTTGCCAATCCTCGTAAGCCAAGAGTCGGTCAATGATCCAAGAATCCTCAAACATTACCGTTTTAATACCGCGCCGCCGCGCTAATGAATAAAGGATAAAATTGTAAACGGTGTGCGGCACGGCTGGGAAGATAATCAGATCTGGCTTAAAGTGCTCCAAGACCCGACTCCAGTAGCCAAGCATTTGGTAGTAGAGGTGCTTACGCGCGTTCGTCGTCATGTCACCAAACTTTTTATCCATCATTGTCAAAGCCATCGACTCGGTCGCTTGCATCTGGCTGACCAACTCGGTGCTTGGGGGAAGGAGAAATTTCTCTAGGCCCGATGCCGGCGCCCCAGCCCAAGCTTCATAATGATCTTGGAAAACAATGTTTTTCAGTTGGCTGGTATTCTCTTTCAACCCCACCCAATATTGCAGCTCGTGACCATGCGCCGCAAAGGTGTTGATTAGCTCATTAATTTCTGCCCCATTATCAGCCCAAATTAAAAAGTATTTTTTATTATTCATGGTTTGGTGGCAGTCACAGCTAAATACTGGATTGCTTGCTGACGATTATGGTAGGTGCGAGTAACTGTTTCAATCATAATATCCTTAAATCCCCCCCCCCTCGATCATTTTACATGCTTGATTGACGCTTAAAAAACAAGTTAATCCATTGCCATGCAATGGGACTTCTGGATTACTTATGTTGTCGACGGTAAACCGATCGAGTCGCCGCCCACCGCTTTTCTTAAAAGAAACACTTTGGTCACCTAAATGCCACTGAAAGAAACGGCCGCCCGACTTTAAACAACGAAAGACTTCTCGATAAGACTCTTTGTGTCCCTCAAGGTCGGTGTGTTGCATTGAGACCACATCAACGATGGCGTCAAAGTGATTGTTGGGATAGGGAAGATGACGCAAATCTCCTAAGGTTAGGGTAGCTGAGACCCCCCACTTTTTCAACATTTTTCGACACAACCTAATTCCCGTTGGGGCATTATCGAGACCATAAGCACTGATCCCTTCTTTGGCTATAGCCCACAAATTAGCGCCGCTACCACAACCAAGCTCTAGGCATTTAATTTTTCGGCGCTGACGCGGAGAAAGCCCAAAGTATGAACCAGCTAAAAACTGAAGTAGAGCCTCATTGGGATAGCGACGCTGGGAACGGAACCCTTTTTCCTTGAACTGCTTCTCGAATTGTTTGTTTTCTCTGCTGGCCATAATTTTACAATTTAATTTTTCAGATTATACACTTTTGAAAAATAGGAGTCGTTATTCTGGAGCAACTTTTCGGGTGAGCCTTCTTCGGTCACGCGGCCATGCTGGAGCACAATTAGCCGATCGACTAAGCGCACGGTCGATAGCCGATGCGCAATAATAAGGACGGTCAACTTGCCCCGCAGACTATTAATGACTTTCTGGATCTCCGCTTCAGACTCATTATCGAGCGAACTTGTGGCTTCGTCTAGGATGAGGAGCTCTGGTTCGCGAGCCAAGACGCGCGCAATCGCAATCCGTTGCCGTTGGCCGGCGGAGAGCAGGAGGCCACGCTCCCCCACAACCGTCTCGTAACCCTCGGGTAGATTCTTTATAAACTGATGAACTTGGGCGGAGTGAGCCGCCGCTTCGATTTGCGCTTGGGTCAAAGAGTCTTCGTAGAAACGAATATTGGCCGCGATGGTGTCGTTAATCAAGAAAACATCCTGCGAGACGTAACCAATTCGCCGGCGCCAATCGTCGAGCTTAATCTCTTTGATCAGCACTCCATCGAGACGAATCTCCCCTTGTTCAGCCTCAAACAAACGGAGGATGATATCAACCAAAGTAGTTTTGCCTGTACCGGATGGACCAATTAAACCGGTAATCTCTCCTCGTTTAAGAGCGGCATTAATCTTATCGAGAGCGGCTTCCGCTTTAGACTGGTAATGGAAGGTTAGGTTTTTGATCGTTAATTCTGTCTCAAATTTGAAGGGTAAGGTACCCTCATCCGATTCTTGCTTAGTGGAAGTTTCGTTTTTGTAATCGTGGGTCTTGTGGACAAAGGGCAAGATCCCCGCGGCACTCAAGATAAGAGAATGGAGTTGCTCGGCATAGACGAAGATCTGCTTACTCACATACACCACCACGAGGAAGGCAGGGAGGTTGAAGTTCGGCATTTTAACCGCGAAGGCAAAAAGAATGGAAAGGAAAATGAGGCTCACCGGCTCAATCAAGACGCCACTAAGTGAGCCGGTGAGATTAGACCGGATCCGCAAATGGCGGACCTGATGAAAGTAGTCGCGGGCGATCTTAATCATCTGATCCACCACCGACATAATCTTGATCGACTTCATCCCCACCACCTGCTGATTGAGATAATGCGAAATCTCCTTACTCAAGCGTTCGTCTTCTTCGGCGATACTTTTGACTCGACCGACAATTGGCCGGAAGATGAGAGCGAAGAAGGCGCCGGCGGTGAGAAAGGTGAAGACGGTAATCGACCAAGAGACGTTAACGGCGACGAGGGTGTAGACCAAGAGATTGGTCACGACCAGCATGCCGCTTGAGACTTGGACCATCATCGACTTACCATAGCCGACGTCGGTCATCAGGATTTTCTCCAAGTGCCCCAACTTTTGGTTTAAAAGATAAGACCATTTAGCCTTCAAGGTTGATTCAAAGATTAATCGACGTTGCTTCTCCTCATAATCAGCCGTGATCCGACCATTAATGTAGGAGAAGATGATGAGTAGGATTGATTTCAAAACAAAGAGCGAAGCGACGAAAATCAAAAGCGAACTTAAGTTGAAGGTAAGTCCAAGTGAAGAAAAGAGTAATTCAATCCACCGCGAGATCGGATCCGTCGCCGTGGCGCCACCCGTGACTAAGCCGAAGAGCGGAATGAGGGCGTTGATGCCCAAGCCGCCGAGTAAACCGCCAACGAAACCTAAAACGGCCAAGCTTAAAATTTGGAATTTGTAATCCTTGAATGAAAGGTAGAATAATTGGAAATAATTTTTGGCTACCATTTATTGATTACGGCCACCACCTTCTTCTTTAAGCTTAAATAGGTTTTCTCGGCCTGTTTACCGACATCAGGCGAGATGAGACGGATCAATTCCTTACCTAGGATCCGATATTGACCACCAACTTTATTGGCTTTCAAAAGGCCATTCTTAAGCAACCTTTTAATCGTACTACTGCTTATCTTTAGGAGGATCCGTGCCTCTTCAGTGGTATAAACCGAGTGTTCTTTAATCTCTTGACTCATTATTCCTATAAGTATAGACTAGTGTCAAAAGGTGTCAACTGGTGTCATAAATCTAACGAGCTTTGAAATTACCCGCTTTCTTTTAGCGTTTTTGCTTTTGCTGGCTGGGGCGCATGTTTTAGGTTTCGTTTTCCAGCACTTTCGCCTGCCGCGCGTGATCGGCGAGATCGCCGGCGGCTTCATTTTTGGACCAACCTTACTTGGATTAATCAGACCAGATATCTACCAGAATCTGTTCGCCGCTTTTCCAAGTGAGGGGGCGCTCATCTCTGGCCTTTATTGGGCCGGTTTGGTGCTTCTCATGTTTATCTCTGGTTTTGAAATCAAGCGAACGGTCGGCCGACAGGATCTCAAACTCATTTTGGCGATCTTAGTTGGTGGGACCCTACTCCCCTTTTACTTCGGTTTGTTTGGTTTGCCATTTTTCAATTTCACCGATCTGGTCGGCCAAGCTGGTAATATTTTGGCCTTGAAGATTATCGTCGGCATTGCCATCGCCGTCACCTCTATTCCCGTAATTTCCAAAATATTTATCGATTTGGGTCTGGCCCACACTCGTTTCGCTAAGGTGGTAATTGCTTCTGCCACCATCGAAGACGTTCTGCTTTGGACCGCTTTATCCGTCGCTACCTCGCTCGTGACGGGAAACGAATTATCGGGGGCCGGTCTCGTCGGCAAAGTTTTTGTCACTATCCTCTTCTTTGGCTTAGGCCTCTGGTTAATCCCGAAGTTACTAACGCTGGTGAATCACTCTCGTTATAACTTCATTTTTAAGTCCTCGACCATTGGTTACAGTCTAACGATCTGCTTCCTGCTCGTCGCCTTAGCTGACTTACTTGAGGTTAATTTAGTTTTTGGGGCGCTCTTGGCTGGAATTATTATCGGTTCTCAAACTGACCCTCGGATTGAGTCCGCGCGCCACCTGATCAAAGAAGTAGCGCTCGCCTCTTTCGTTCCCCTTTATTTCGCCATCGTCGGCTTGAAGCTTGACCTCGTTCATCATTTCTCCCTTAGTCTGTTTCTCGTCTTTCTAATCTTCGCCACTTTGATTAAAATAACAGGGACGATGCTCGGAGCGCGTCTGGCGGGCCAAAGTTTTCTCCCCAGTCTTAATCTGGGTCTGGCAATGAATGCTCGCGGGGGGCCAGGGATCGTCCTCGCCACCATCACCTTCGAGGCGGGAATTATCAACGAGTTCTTCTTCACCACTCTCATCCTCACGGCGATTGTGACTTCCCTCGTCGCCGGCCGCTGGCTTGGCTTAGTTAATGAACATAAGTGGCCGCTCTTAGACGCCCAATAAAAAAATGAATAAATTAACTGGCAAAAAAGTTTTAATCTTCCAACAACGCAGCTGGGGTAAAATTATTGGCCGCTTCTTAGCCGAGAAGTTGGCCGGCGAGGGTTGCCACCTAGCGGCCTTAACCTTTAAAAAGTCGACGCATGAGTTAATCGTTAACCAACCGAATGTTCACTATGATCTCATCGTAAATCACGACGAGATTATGTCTCGACCGAAAGACTATTTAGCCGGCGACCATTACCCCTTGAAGCAAATCTGCGAGGATCTGGATATTGATTCAATCTGGCCGATTGTTTCCAGTCTACGAAATTTTGTTAAATCTTATGGCGATAAATACTATTATGGCTTTCGCCAGAATGTGTCTGATGAAGATACCGTCATCTACATCATGGCCCTCTACAAGGCGATTAGGAAAATTTTTAAAGACTTTGATCCCGATGTTATCCTCGCCGCCAACTTCGTTTCCCTGCCCCACATCATGTGCCAACTCTATGCCAAGAAGCGGGGTAAGAAAATGCTCACCATTACTGATGCTAAGGTTCAAGGAGTTTATATCTTCTCCTATGATTACCGTGATTCAACGGGACCCTTCTATGATCGAGTGGCTGAACTAAACGCCGGCGCCATGAGCTCGAGCGGCGCTCGAGCGAAAAATTACATCAAGGAATTCCGCTCTCACTTTAAACAACCAGATTATGTAAAAAGTGAAGGCCAAAAACCAAGTTGGTCGAGCCGAATCAGGAGCCGCCTCGCTCCCTATCGCCAGATTATAAATTGGTATCGGCTTCCAGCAACGGAATACATGGAGACGACCGGTATCACTCTTGACCATCGACCGCCGCGCATCATCCTGCGCGACGCTAGAGCGGAGCGTCGTTATCGACGTTATATGGAAACGAGAAAGTATTATGATCTTGATCAAGTGGGTAAATTTGCTTACTTCCCTCTTCAATTTCAACCGGAGGCGTCGATCGATGTCGCCGCACCTTATTTTAGTAATCAAATTGAAACGGCTCGGCTTGTCGCCATGTCGCTGCCGGATGATTACACTCTGGTAGTGAAGGAGCACCCCGCCATGGTCGGCAAGCGTCCGCCGTCTTATATTGAGAAGATTGATCGCACCGTCAACGTTAAATTGATCGATTATCGCACTCCTAACTTTGAGGTGATCAAGCGAGCTGAACTTATTGTCAGTCCTAATAGCACCACCCTCGCCGAAGCGGCTTTCTTTAACAAGCCGGCGATCCAACTTGGCGATCTCGGCACCACTCTCAAACTACCGAACGTCGTCCAACACCGTGACTTACAAACCCTAGCGAAGAAGATTAAAGAAATCTTGAGCATTAGTCTCCACAGTGCCGATTACGAACGCCGATTAGAAAATTTCGTCGCCGCCGCCTATGACACAAATTTGAAAGTGAACTACATCGACCTTTGGGAAAAAGGTAAACTGGCTGAACGAGAAAATCTTTGGCAATCTTATAAGCAAGAATTAGAGAGACTAGCATGACTGTAAACGAAGAGTTTATTAAAATTCTGTGCTGTCCGAAGCGTTTGTGCCGCGGTGATTTAGCGGAGGTTGAAACGGTTAAGAGTCAAACTTATTTAGTCTGTCAAAGTTGTGCCGACGAGTATCCGGTCGTTGAAGGAATTCCCATTCTCTACCCGAATAATCGCTATGCCCCCTTCACCCATGCTCGCCACTGGGACCAAGAAGAGAATGCGGTGAGCTACGCCAAAAAATATGATTCGTATTTGAAAAAGCAGGGCTCACCTTGGGGACTCTACACTCACGAGTCGGAAATTCTGGCGATTAAGAAGCTCACGCGAAACTTGGATTTGAAGGGTGGAACCATTATCGATGGCGGTTGTGGTAATGGTCGACTCTTGTCGCTCTACCCCGAAGCTAAGACGAAAATTGGCATCGACACCTCTCTTTCACTCCTCAAGGCGACGAAGCGTCGCGAACCCGATTTCTGGCTGGTTTGTGGTCAGCTTGAAGATATGCCGTTCAAAGACGCCGTGGCTGACTTCTCCGTCAGTGTGCGAGTTTACCAACACCTGCGTTCACCAGAAGCGGCCTTCAGTGAGATGGTGCGAGTGACGAAACCGACCGGCCACGTCTCGCTTGAAGTTTACAACAAATTAAATCTTAAGGAATTATACAAAAAAATTAGAATGCTCCCTTGGTTTAATCGCCGCTGGCCTTGGGGTCTGACTTACGATCGCTATTACTCTTATCGCGAAATTAATAAGTGGTGCGATCAAACTTTCGTTAAGCCGGTCGCCTTCGCCGGCGCCGGTTGGGGCATTCACTTCTACTTCCTAGAGCTGATTCGCTTTCGCCACCTGGCGCCCAAGGCACTTCAGAAAATTGTTTTTGGTTTTTTCTATTGGCTGGAAGACCGCGTTGGCACTTGGCCAGTCTTTTCAAAAACTTTAGAAAAGATCTGCTTCATTGGTAGTGTCCAAGCTCCCTTGGCTAAACGCTCACCTTGGTCTAGGGCCTACCGAGCGGTCGCTAGAAAATTAAATTATCGCCAGATCGAGCATTTCCAATTACTAATGGGCGACCGAAATTATAGTTTGGTTGGTAATGATCGGCATCACCTGAGACTAACCCTCGCCTGGCTGAAGCAAGCTCAAGATGCCACACCCGATGGCGGCGTCAGTCGAAGTTTTAGTCTAGTTAAGAACGAGAAATCGAATCGTCTCGGCTGGCAGCCCTCTTACCCCGAAACCACTGGCTACATCATCCCTACCATTTTACAAGCGGCGAAGTTGTTGGGTGATGAGGATTTGATTCGCCGAGCTCGATTAATGGCCGATTGGGAATTGGGAGTAATGCTCCCCGACGGTTCGGTCCATGGTGGCAACATTGGCGAAGCTTGCGTTCCGGCCGTTTTTGATACCGGGCAAGTGATTCGGGGCTTACTCGCAATTTATGAAGAAACTGGGGAAGAAAAATTTTTAACCGCCGCCAAGCGTTCGGCCGATTGGATTCTAAGCAAGGAAGATAAGGGCTTGGGTCGTTGGACCAAAGACAATGCTCGATCCGTTGATCAAGAGAGTTCTACTTACAACATTTACGCGGTGGTACCAATTATTGAACTTGGGCAGAAATTAAACGAAGATAAATATCTAGCCTTAGGGAAACGAGTTGGTGATTTCACTCTGAAGCAGCAGTTAGTTAATGGTTGGTTTGGCGGTAGTGATTTTCGATCCAAGGACGATGCTCTCCTCCACACCATTGCTTACACCATTGATGGCCTCTGGGATACCGGCACCTTACTTAAGAATGAACGCCTACTCGCTTCAGCCAGAAAGAGTCTAGACGGAGTAATCACTCAGATGGACGAGCTAGGTTTCCTCCCCGGGCGACTAACCAAAGATTGGCAAGGCGCCACGACCTGGGCTTGCTTAACGGGGATGGCGCAAATTGGTGTCACCTGCCTTAAGGTCTATCGCACCACCGCTGAAAAAAAATATCTAACCGCGAGTCGATTAATCAAAGATTACTTGAAGACCTGCCAAAATAATCTCAATCCTAAGTACGGTGGCTTAGGGGCCGTTTGGGGTAGCTGGCCAATCTCCGGCCAATATGGCCAATACCAAGCGCTCAATTGGGCGGCGAAATACTTTGCCGATTTACTTCTATCTTCAATCGAGACCACTAATGAAAAATAGGGAAATCAAAGCTTTGCCTCGAGCCGCTTACCGGATCGCTTTTAAATTACTCCTCCGGTCTTATGCTCAATATCAACCAATCTATCTTGGTGGTAAATTAATTAACCATAGCAAACGACCGTGCCTCGATCGCTGGCAACTGATTAAGCCCGAGCTTGATCATTACCAGCCGCGGAACTTGCTCGATCTCGGATCAGCCGAAGGGTTTTATACCCAACAAGCCGCGGCCGAAAATAATTTACTCGCGATCGGGGTCGAGGTAGATGAACGACGACTTCGGGTCGCCACCGAGGTCGCTCTAGCCGACAAGGAAGCCAAATCAGGCTGGCTTAAGGGTCCAGTCACTTTAGACTTTGTCGATCAATTACCGTCTTGGGATCTCGTCTTATGCTTATCTCTCTTCCATCATCTTTGGGCCGAGCACGGTGAAGAGTATAGTAAAAAATTGTTAAGCCAACTGCGTTCGAAAATTAAATTAGCCCTCATTTTTGAGATGGGGCAATCGAACGAACAAGGCTACGATTGGTCGACTAAGTTGCCCCTGATGGGCGACGACCCGCACCACTGGATCGAGCAACTCCTAGTTGAGACGGGGTACCATTCAATCAGAAAAATCGGTTTGGTTGATGCCTATCAGAGCCAGATTAAAAGAGCCATCTTCGTCGCCGAACCTTAATCATGTCTAAAAAAATACTTCACAAGGTTTACAAAAAAATAACTCGCCTAGGCACACGCTTAAGCGAGTTTCCCAAGGTGCTTTGGCTTAATTTAAAATTAACTTTTCGCCCTCGAGACCGAAGTTCTTTCCTCGTTGAAATTACTACGACTAATGAATTCTTCTACTTGCGGAGTGTTCTTGCGGCCTTAGCCAAAGAAGGTGAAAGTCTGGTTCTGATGACTAAACATTCGGAAGTCAAAGAGGCGCTTAAACTTTTGATTAACGAACATTTTACTACCACCCAAGCCGTGACTTTAATTGATTCGTTTTGGTACAACTCCATCTTCTCGCTCGATTTTTACTTAAACGCCACCCTCTCTTACGATATCAAAGTGCCCAAACGGGCAAAATATAAAATCAATTTCCCTCACACAATCACCTCAAAGACGAGGTACGACGTCTTCTCTCCCGCCATCGAGCAGATGACGGACATTTTCTTAACTGGACCGGCTTTCAAAGAAGACACCTTGCGGTATTGTCGCGATCACAATCTAGCTCGTATCCCTCGTCTTCATGAAGTTGGTTGCCCTAAGTCTGACGTTTTGTTTGGCCCACTAGCTGATCGTAAAACGGTATTGGAGCAAGTGGGACTAGACCCTAAATTACCGACGATTTTCTATGCCCCAACTTGGAATCCCGAGACTAGTCTCTTCACTTTTTGGCGAGAAGTGATTCTTAGTTTGCCCGAAAAATATAATGTCAATCTGGTGGTTAAAATTCACCCCGGAGCCTATATCGACCCGAGTAACAAAAAGAGTAGTGGTGGCGTGGATTGGAAGCAGTTCTTTGATTCACTTGAGTCTCCGAAGATCTATAATGCTTACCGCGTTGATTCGCCAGAATTGATTAAGGCCAGCGATCTCGCCATCACCGACATCAGCACGATCTGGATTGAATATTACTTTCTCCGCAAATCGATTCTCTTCCTCGATATACCAGAGTTTTTCAAAACCCATGAAATGAATTCCTTGGGCGAATTCCGAAATACCTACGGCCAGTTGGTAAAAACGGCGGCGGAGTTTTATGAGGCTCTCGAGCGCCGGCTTGGTGATTCAAAGCAAGAATTAGCCGAAACTAAGTTAGATGATAGACTGTTGTATAACCGAGGGCGAGCCACTGAGGAAACATTAAAGGCAATTAAAACTCTAAAGAACCAATGAAAACTGTTTACACTTATGGCGTTTTTGATCTCTTCCACGCGGGACACGTTGCCTTGCTTAAAGAGGCGCGGGCGCTGGGTGATAAGCTCATTGTCGGACTTTTTACCGACGAGGTCGCTGAAAGCTTTAAACGCCGGCCGGTGATTGATTTAGAAAATCGTAAACAAGTATTGCAAAGCTGCCGCTTTGTCGATGAGGTTGTCGTCCAAGAGAAGAAGGAGCCTGACGAGACACTGCTCAAACTCCAGCCAGACATTTTGGCCAAGGGTCCTGGTGCCGGTTGGGGCGAAGGTAGCACCACGATCCCCGGGGCGGCCACCATGAAGCAATTAGGTAAGGAAGTGGTGGCTTTGTCTTACCATCCGGGGATCTCGACCAGTGAGATTATCAAAAAGATAAAATCTTAAAATCTGATCATGATTATCGTCTCCAATCATCTCTTGTCTAAAACCAAACTATCGTTTCCCGACCATGTTGTCGTTCGGGTTAATATTGCCTGGGTGAAATCTGAAGCGGAGCTGAAGAAAATCTTAACTGAAATCAAGCATGACATTTATCTAGACTACCCACAGGGTCGGACCAAGCCTCCGAAGCCAACTCTCGATTTAGCTCAAGCCATTGCCTTAGCCAAGAAGCACAAGCACGTCAAATACTTTGCCGTCTCGAACGTTGAAGACCCCGAGGCGATCGGGAAAATCCGAAAACAGCTGCCAAAAAATATTGAACTCGTGCCCAAGATCGAGACTAAGAAGGGTGTCCGAAATATTGAGAAGATCGTCGCCAAGATTAAAAATAAGTATCTCATGCTCGATAAAGAAGACCTCTACCTCGATGTCGATCGCGACGCTGATACCTTTGAATGCCTGATCGAACTCGCGCGAGAGAAGAGCCGTCAATCAGGCACGCAAATTCTCGAACTCCATGGCGTCGTCTTCTCTCCTCACTTTGATTAAACCTAAGAATCAACCGAGGGTACTCTGTCTTTCTCTCCACACTCCGCCCGTGGTGAGGCCACAAGCAATCTTGATCGGTAAAATGATTCCCGAATGGCTGAATCAGGGTATTACTCCCGTCATCGCGAGTTACGCCGGCGAAGATTGGAATATTGATTTACCACGCTACAGACTACCGGTCTTCAAACCAAATAAATTATTCGCTCGGGTGCCGGGCTTTCGACGTTTGGCTGAATATTGGTATTATCACCAGGTTACAAGCATCTGCATCAAGATCATCAAGAAGCATGATCTTAATTTAGTTTTCTCTTTTGCCAATCCACAAATTAGTAACCTCCTCGGCGCCCGATTAAAGAAGCGTTTGGGGATCAAGTTCGTCTCTCATTTTAGCGATCCTTGGTATGATAACGAATACTCCACCACTTCACCAAGACAAGCCCGACGCATTCTAAAGCAGGAGACGCGAGTAATTAAAGCCAGTGATAAGCTAATCTTCGTCAGCGAGAAGTTGCGAGATCTCGTAATGAAGAAGTACCCGCTCGAGCAATCCCGATCAGTGGTTATTCCCCATTGTTTTAGTCAATCTTTGTACCCACGAGAGGGTCGCAGTGAGGATGGAAAATTTGTCATTAGTCACATTGGCGCTTTTTATGAACAGCGCAATCCGGAGATTCTATTTAAAGTAATTAAAGAATTACTTAACCGGAAGAAGGAGCTGGAGCAGAAGATAAGAGTTCAATTAATCGGCGGTGTGAACGCTTATGCCGGTTACTCGGAAGCTAAAATTATGGCGTTGGTGAGAACTTACAAATTAGAGTCGGTGATTCAATTGATTCCGCCGGTTAGCTTCGAAGAAAGTTTGAGTTTAATGAAGCGGGCCTATTGTTTGGTCGTCATTGATGCTAATTTCTCCTCAAGCCCCTTCTTGCCTTCTAAGGTAGTTGATTATGCCGGTAGTGAGCGGCCCATCCTCGGCATCACTCCAACCGGCAGTGCCACGATGACTTTCTTGAAGCAACTTGGCCACGGAGCATTTACTTATGATCAAATTAATGATATGGTAAATTACCTCGCCAATTTGGCGACCGGAGCTAGCCAGCCTCAAACCAACCGCCAATTCTTAGACCAATTTGACGTTAAACAAACTAGTAAGAAATTGATCAACCTTTTCGAGCAAATATTATGAAAATAGCGATCATTTTAGGCACTCGGCCAGAAATTATTAAGATGTCCCCCGTCATTCGAGCTTGCCAGAAAAAGCAAGCGTCCTTTTTCATTCTCCACACCGGCCAACATTATAGCCGAGAACTTGATGAGCAAATCTTTGAAGATCTTGAGCTGCCTAAACCGAAATATAATTTAGGAGTCGGTGGTCAACCCTATCGCAAACAAGTTGGGTTAATGACGCGCGAAATCGGAAAAATTTTGGAAAAAGAACAGCCTGATATTGTAATCGTCCAAGGTGATACCATCTCCGTCTTAGCTGGAGCGCTCGCCGCCAACAAGCTCGGTATTAAAATTGGTCACCATGAAGCGGGTCTTCGCAGTCACGATATTACCATGCCGGAAGAGACCAATCGGGTAATCACCGACCACATCTCTGATTACCTCTTCGTCCCCACCCCAGACGCGTTGAAGAATCTTCATCAGGAAGGCCGCGATCCGGAGAGGATCCACTTAACTGGCAACACTATTGTCGATGCCGTGCATCAAAACATGGCTTTAGCGGAGAAGAAATCTTCGGTGATGAAGACCCATGGCCTCACACCGGGTGGCTACATCTTGGCGACCGCTCACCGCGCCGAGAATGTGGACGTGCCTATTCGTTTGGCCGGCATTATTGAAGGCTTAGAAAAAGTGGCCGAGGAACTAAAACTACCGATCATCTTCTCCCTCCATCCCCGGACTCGTGGTCGCTTAGCCGAATTTAAAATTACGCCAGCTGGCTCAATTAGAATGATCGAGCCGGTAGGCTTCCTCGACTTTCTCTTGCTAGAGAAGAACGCCAAATTAATTATGACTGATTCTGGTGGGTTGCAAGAGGAAGCCTTCATCCTGAAGGTACCATGTGTGACCTTACGAGATAATACCGAACGGCCAGAGACGGTGGAGTATGGCGCAAATATTATTGCCGGCACGGAAGCGTTGAAGATCTTGTCGGCTGCCAACGAGATGCTTAAAAAGGATTTAAGCTTAAATCGTTGGGATCACCCCTTC
>JBBTTW010000030.1:0-5555 GCA_038064055.1 Patescibacteria group bacterium
GAGCAGCACTTGGCCATTCTTGATCATGAAGACTAGAGTCGCTTCCTTCAATGTCTTCTCGATTGGCATATGGACCTCCTTTCTAACTTGGAGGGTATCACTTTTGTGCCTTCTTATCTAGTTTCCAGTTATCGATTTTGGCATGGTGGCCGGAGAGGAGGATTTTCGGCACGCGATAATTGCGCTTGGCAACCGTGATCACTTCCGGTCGAGTGTAGACATCGTGGCTAGAGACGCGCTTCTCTTCGATTGAGCTGTCATCACCCAAGACGCCCGGGAGGCGGCGCGTCACGGCGTCTAAGATTGTGAGCGCGGGGAGCTCGCCGCCGGTTAAGGTGTAGGGGCCGGTGGAGATTTCTTCCGCCTTGAGCACCTTCTTCGCCCGCGCATCAATCCCTTCATAGCGACCGGCAATGAGGACGAGCGGTCTCCCCTCTCGCGCCCACTTGTCGGCCAATTTATTATTAAATTCTTTGCCGCCGGGTGAGAGAATAATGATTCGGGGTTTGTCTTTTTTAGTTTTTGAGAGCTTCACCGCGCTTAGCGCGGCTTTGATTACCGGTTCAGCGCGGAGCACCATCCCCGGCCCCCCGCCGTAAGGCTTGTCGTCCACGCGGTAACGATCGCCACCGTACTCACGGAGATCGTGGAGCGAGACGGCGATCTTCCCCGTTTTAATCGCCCGAGCCACAATTGACTCCCCAAGATAGGGAGCCAAGAGTTGTGGAAATAGGCTAATTAAGTGGAGGTGGAGTGGCGGCTTAATCTTTGAGGTCATTCATCACTTCATCAACTGAAGCGGTGGTGCGGGACGGTCGAGGTTCGGAACCTTCGGGCTCATTGATTTTCAAATTGACGCGAGCATTGTTCTTCATCCCCACGACGCGGAGGAGAGTACGGATGGCCTTGGCGGTATTGCCTTGGCGACCAATGATCTTGCCCATGTCTTCGCGATTAAGGTCGAGGGTCATTAGCACACCCATCTCGTCCACCTTGCGCACAATCTTCACATCCGCCGGATGATCAACTAAGGCTTTAACTACCATTTCTAAAAAAGCTTGGTCGGTGTATTGTTCTGCCATATTTTTATTGTCTATCAATTACCGTTGGTAATTCTATAATTATACTGCGGCGGCAGCTGGCGTCAATTCCGGCGCACCGGCCGCTTTAGGCTTACGCGAAGGCAAAGCATCCATCTTTTTCCCCGTTACCACCTTCTGACTAACTAAGAGATTGTGGGCCGTGATCGAAGCCTTGGCACCATTATTAAGCCAGTGCTTGACCCGCTCGCCCTTCACGCTCGCGGTTTTGCGCCGTGGATTGTAGGAGCCGAGGATCTCGATGAAGCGACCGCTCTTCGTGGAGCGGCGGCTATCCACCACCACGAGGCGAAAAGCCGGATCATGCTTCCGTCCCACCCGTTGTAATCGAATCATTAACATGGTCTCCAGCCTACCAGAAAGTGAAAAAGTTGTCACCTCCCCTACAAAAGTGTTATTTTGAAGGGGCATGAATCAAGAACTGGAAGGGGTGCTTAAGGTCTCGACCAAAGGGGTCGGGTATGTGGCCGTGGCGGCCGAGGCCAAGCAACCGGAAGAAACGATTGAGATCGAAAGTGGCGATCTGAACACTGGTCTCCCCGGCGATCGCGTTCGCGTGCTCGTCCATGCGAATAAACCGAAGGAGCGGAAGACGGAGAATCGCACGGGAGAGATTGTCGCCATCCTCGAGCGGAAGAAGCTTGAGTACGTGGGCGTGCTCGAGGCGGAGAATGGCTTCTTCTACCTCGTGCCGGACGACAAGCGGATCTACAAAGATATTTTAATCACTAAGGAGCACTTGGCCGGCGCGGCCGCCGGCGACAAAGTCCTCGCCCAGATTACGAAATGGGATGATCCGAAGAAGGATCCTCTTGGCCAAGTGGTGGAAGTGATCGGTAAGCCGGGCGTGCATGAGACGGAGATGAGAGCGATCGTCCTCGATCGCGGCTTCCACACCGGCTTCCCTCCCGCCGTCGAGGCGGAAGCGGCGGCGATCAAAGCGGCCGAAAGTAAGGAGCGCGAGGCCGAGTACAAGCGCCGCCTCGACTACCGCGAGGTGCCGACTTGCACCATTGACCCGATTGATGCTAAGGACTTCGACGATGCGCTCTCGCTTCAGACTTTGGCCAACGGTGATTACGAAGTCGGCGTCCACATTGCCGACGTATCGCATTACTTGAAGCCGGGCACGGCCCTTGATGACGAAGCTCGCAAGCGCGCCACCTCCATCTACCTCGTCGATCGCACTATTCCCATGCTCCCAGAAGTGCTGTCGAACGATCTCTGCAGTTTGAATCCTAATGAAGATAAGCTCACCTTCTCCGCCATCTTCGTCATGAGTCCGGAGGGTAAGATTAAAGAGCGCAAGTTTGCCAAGACGGTCATTCGCTCGGCTAAGCGCTTCACCTACGAGGAGGGGCAAGTGGTGCTCGACACAGCGCAAGGCCCTTTCGCCAAAGAGCTCGCCATTTTAAATACCTTGGCCGAGAAGTTGCGCGCCGAGAAGATTAAAAACGGTGCCATCACTTTCGAAAATGAGGAGGTTAAGTTTGAGCTCGATGCCGCCGGCCACCCGATCCGGATCTACAAGAAGACGCGCACCGCCATCCATCTCTTGATTGAGGACTTCATGCTCCTCGCTAATCGCTCAGTAGCGGAGTACGCCTCGGGCTTGGTTAAAGACGCGGACGGCAAGTTCGTCTACCGCGTCCACGATTTGCCCGACGAAGAGAAGTTGCAACAACTCGCCAACTTCCTCCGGCCGCTCGGCTACCACTTGCCACTCGCGAAGGGCGAGATTAAGAGCGGCGACTTAAACACCTTCCTCCAATCCGTGGCCGGCCGACCGGAAGAAGGGATGATCAAGACGGCCGCTATGCGAAGTATGGCCAAAGCCATTTATGATATGAAGAACATTGGCCACTACGGTCTCGCCTTCCCTCATTACACCAACTTCACCTCCCCGATCCGGCGCTACCCCGACGTGATGGTCCATCGCTTACTCGAGATCTACCTCAAGGGCGACGTGCCTTCGCCCGAACTCCTCCGCGAGTACCGCGCGCTTGCCGCGCGTTGCTCCGTCCGTGAGCTCGAGGCTCAAGATGCCGAACGCGAATCGATTAAATTTAAGCAAGCGGAATTTATGCAAGATAAGGTGGGTCGAGTCTACGATGGCATCATCTCCGGTCTCGCCAAGTGGGGCATCTACATCCAAGAGCCGGAGACGCTAGCCGAAGGCATGGTGAAGTTGAATGATATGAAAGATGATTATTATATCTTCGATGAGAAGAATTACGCCATGGTCGGCGAGCGCACCAAACGCCGCTTCCGCCTTGGCGACAAAGTAAGAGTGAAGGTGGTGAGTGCCGTCCCCGCCCAACGCCTCATTGACTTCGCCTTCGTCTAGTGGTAGTTTAAAAACCGGAAGTGCTAGGCTCTCGATGCCAACAAAATAAAGGCGAAGCAGCAGCTGCACTTCCACTTTTGATCTTTGAAGCCGAGGAGATCGTTGGAATGCCTGAGTATGGGCGAACCTCCATTTTCCTTCGGTTTTCTAGATAGACAGCTGGCGGATGCCGCCGTGCACTAATTAGTGCGTCTGAGGTAGCGCCAGCTGTCTTTGAAATTACGGGTTGGGAGTGAAGATCGGCATCGTGCCAGAAATGGCGAGTAGAAGGCTTTCACTCTCAGTCTTTGGTCTTTAGATCCGCGAGGAGACACCACTCGTGCTCATAATGAGCGATATGGACATTTCCTCTCGGGTCTCCCCTAACGACAGCTGGCGATTCTTGTTATGCTCGGAAGAGCGATCCTATAATTGCCAGCTGTCCCGTCCCGTCCGCCTATGGCGCGACGGGATTTTTTTTGACTAAAAAATATTTATCTGATAGTTTGAAAACCGGAAGTGCGATCGCGTGGTTTCCCTAAAATGGGTGAGAAGGCCGTTGCACTTCCACTTTTGATCTTTGAGCCGGCGGGAGATCCTAGAATTGCTCTAGTGGAGCGAAGACAACTGCTCCCTCCGGTTTTTGAGATAGACAGCTGGCGAACTTCGCTTTGCTTGAAAGAGCGAGAAAGGAGCTGCCAGCTGTTTTTTATTGCTCGATTGACTTCCCTCTCACCCAGTGGTAGTTTTCAATCCGGAAGTGCGTGTAGAGTTGTGCCGAAATAACGGTGAGAGCGGAGGGGCACTTCCACTTTTGATCTTTGGAACCGGATGAGAAACTTCCCGTGCTTATAACGAGCGAGAAGGAATTTTCCCTTCGGTTTTCTAGATAGACAACTGGCGAAGCATTTTTTGCTCGAAAGAGCGAGGGGAGCAATGCTGGTTATCTTCCCGTCCGCCTATGGCGCGACGGGATTTTTTGTTGACAAAATAGAGATGTTAAGTTAGTTATTGGGGTTGGTTGGTGGCGATCGCAGAACTGCCCAGCTGGGCGAGAAAAGACCTGCCACCACTTTTGATCTTTACGACCGGGGGAGATAGTGGCGGTGCTCAAAGTGAGCGGTTGCATCTCTTCCTCCGGTTTTTGAGATAGACAGCTGGCGATCGAGTTATTGCTCAAAGTGAGCGAGGTTTGGTATGCCAGCTGTTTTTTGTTTTTTCTTGTCCCACCCATGATTGACAAAATAGTGATGTTAAGGTAGTTTTTAGTCTTGTTGGTGGCGAGGGAACGAATGCCTATTTGGGCGACGCGCGACCTGCCACCATTTTTGATCTTTCAATTGGAGGAGATGATGCATGTGCTCAGATTGAGCGATCCGTGTCCTTCCTCTGGTTTTTGAGATAGACAGCTGGCGACAGTCCGATTGCTCGCAAAGAGCGATAGTATCTCTGCCAGCTGTCTTTGAACTTTGGGTTGGGGGTGAGATTGTTGTGGTGCCAATAATGGCGAAGGTAAGGATTCCCCCCAACCTTTTGATCTTTACGACCGGTGGAGATAGTGGCGGTGCTCAAAGTGAGCGGTTGCATCTCTTCCTCCGGTTTTTGAGATAGACAGCTGGCGATTGCGCCGATGCTCAAAAAAGCGATTAGCCTCATTCCCAGCTGTCTTACCCTGTTAGTCGCTTCGGTGACTAACAGGGTTTTTATTGACAAAATTGTAGTCTTACTGTAGTTATTAAAACTGGTTGGTGGTGAATGGTGAAATGCCAACGTTTGGCGAGAATACCCGTGCCACCTATATTTTTGGTCTTTGAGAAAGGGGTGTGCTCATTATGAGCGAGAGATTCATTGGTCTCATCCACAGACGGAAACGCACCGCTGAAGGCGAGGCGCGTCCCACCCGAGTGGTAGTCATTGATCCAGAGGGTACGACCACGAATTACGATTTGGAGAACGAGTTCGCCGAATTCGACTTCGTCGTTGGTCGACTCCCCACCGCTTATCGACCGGCCGAAGAGGCTGACGACGTGGAGAACTTCCCCCGTCACTGGCAACTCAAGAAGACGCGAGGCAAGGGGTCAGGCTTCCAAGTGCCGTGCGAGTTCACCGGCCTAAAGCCAGGTGACCAA
>JBBTTW010000031.1:0-14721 GCA_038064055.1 Patescibacteria group bacterium
ACTCACGGCGAAGCCGATGCTCTACGTCTTCAACACCTCCGAAGCGACGGAGAACGTCGGGCTCGAGCTGGAGCAGAAGTTATCGGCGCCGGTGGTCAAGATTGATTCCGTTTTCGGCGCCGGTCTCGATGATCTCATCACTGCGAGTTATAAGTTGCTTGGCCTCATGACCTACTTCACAACGGGGGCTGACGAGACCCGGGCTTGGACGGTGAGGGTAGGGAGCACGGCGCCGGAGGCCGGCGCGGCGATCCATGGCGACTTCAAGGAGCGCTTCATCAAGGCCGAGGTCATCAATTGGCAGACACTCCTCACCGCCGGCTCCTATGCTAACGCGCGGGAGAAAGGATTGCTTCGAACCGAAGGCAAAGAATACATTGTGCAGGACGGTGATGTAATTGAGTTTAAGATCTAGTGTGCTATATTCCTTTCGGAAGGAGGTGCTCATTATGACACTTGGAATCCCGGGAACTGGTCCGTATGGCAGGATTCGAATGCTTCAAACAAACATTCTATGTTCTCAATACGAAATTGATTTAATCGCGCAAGGCCTTAAAAGGGGGTCAAAAGCCGGATATCAAAAAAGTATTGCCGCCGCGCGAGCGGAAATCAGGGCGATCAGAGCAAGCATCAAGGGAGGGGAGAAATCCTCTAATCAATAACCCCAGTTTGCGAAAGCAGAGACGGGGTTTTATTTTACTTCCACTAAACTAACTAAGCGGACGCGCTTTGTAGTCGGCGGGAGCGGTGGTGAGAAATTGTTCTAAGGCGTCGCGCTTTAAGAGTCCGGCTTGGGCGCCGACGGCTTGAACGACCGACATTGAGTTAACGGGACCCCAAGCCAGAGCTTCCGGTATCGTCTTGCCTAAGGCGAGCGCGGCGACGAAGGTGGAGGAGAAGGCGTCGCCCGCGCCGGTGCGCTCAAGCGGTGGCTTCGGGTCGGGGTAAGGCGGCATGAAGTAGGAATTTGTGCCGTCGAAAGCGTAAGCGCCATTCGGCCCATCAGTAATGACGGCAATCTTCGGACCGAGCGCGTGCATTTGCTTAAGTAACTCCTTCGGCTCGACGCCCGTTACGCCCAAGATCTTCTCCGCTTCGCCGACGTTGCAGAGCACCACCTCGCTTCGGGCGTAGAAGCCGGCTAATTGCTCGCGACCCAATTTCATCTGGAAGGTGCCGGGTTGGAAAGCAAGCTTCGTCTCGGGGTGGGCGGTGAGGAATTTCAAAATTTCTTGGTGGTAGGGGAGCGAGTGCTCACCAAGCGAGCTAAGGTAGAGCCACTTGGCCGATACTTCGGGCCAGAGGTAATTGTATTTCTCATGCTTGATGAGAATCGTTCGATCATCTTTAAACCAAAGTACATAGTGGTAATTAGTGGCTTGCCCTTCATGGGCGCGAACGAAGTCCGTACTCACGCCTTCGTTCTTTAAGGTGGCGATCGCTTCCGCACCGTGAGCATCTTGGCCGAGGTCGGTGACGAGCGCCGTCTTCAGTCCCAGTCGCGCCGCCGCCACGGCGGCGTTGGGGGAGTTGCCCACCGCCGGCACCACGGTCACGGACTCATAAGGGATCTTGGCGCCGAAGGCCATGCAGATTTCGCAATGTTCGTGGTTAATGTCGCAATGGAGTTCGGCATCTTGGAGTCGGATGAAGGCATCCGTCACAATATCGCCCACAGCGAGGAAGTCAAAAGTTTCTTTATCCATCCTTTTATCTTAGCAAATTTATTTCCTTTTGTGATACAATTTAGCCCATGAAGACCTTGCGCGAGTGTGTTAATGAGGCCGAGGCGGCTCATGTGGCCGTTGGCCACTTCAACACTTCGACTATGGAAGGCGTGTGGGCGATCGCCCGCGCGGCCAAGGAGCTCAATGTGCCCGTAATCGTCGGTGTGTCGGAAGGGGAGCGCGACTTCTTGGGGGTGCGCGTGGTGGCGCGCGCCGTGGCTGAGGTGCGGCGCGAGCTCGACCACCCCATCTTCTTAAACGCTGATCACACTTACTCCTTCGATCGAGTTAAGGAAGCGGTCGATGCCGGCTTCGACGCCGTCATCTTCGATGGCAGTAAGCTCTCGTTTGAGGAGAATGTGGCCGAGATGAAGCGCTCGGCCGAGTACGCGCGGCAAGTCAATCCAAATATTATTGTTGAGGGCGAACTCGGCTACATTGGCACTTCGTCGAAGCTCCTAGACAAAGTGCCTGATGACGTTAATTTGAACGAAGATCACTTAGTTAAGCCGGAAGTGGCGAAGCAATTTGTCGCTCTGACAGGTGTTGACCTCCTTGCTCCCGCCGTCGGCAACATCCACGGCATGCTTAAGGGTTCGCCTGATCCGGCGCTCGACATTGATCGGATCAAGCTCATCCGCGAAGCGGCCGGCCGGCCGCTCGTGCTCCACGGCGCCTCGGGCAATACCGATGATGATCTCCGCCGCGCCATCGCGGCCGGAGTGGCGGTGGTGCATGTGAACACGGAGCTCCGCGTCGCTTACCGCGACGCCTTAAAGCAATTCCTCCAATCAAGCCCCGACGAGGTGGCGCCGTACAAGATTTTGAAACCAGCGATGCTCGCGATGCAGCAAGTGGTGGAGCGGAAGTTGCGGATTTTTAATGGGCTTTAATTTTTTATGAAACTAAACAGATCGCTCTTATTTATTTTCTTCTTCTTATTCCCATTCACTAGCTTCGGGGCCAATTTTTATTTCTCAATCAGTCTAAGTCAAGGAATGAGTAGTCCAGATGTAACCCAGTTGCAGAAATTCTTAGCTTCCCAGTCGGCTAGTCAGTGGCCTAGTGGTCAATCAGCCACCGGTTTTTTTGGTCCAGTGACCAAGTCGGCCTTAGTTAATTACCAAAGTAGTGTTGGTATCTCTCCGGCCTCTGGTTACTTCGGCCCGATTACCAGAAAACATGTTAACAGTTTGTCTGGTTTTGATTCGGGTAGTTCTGGTATGCCGGAAGTTGGCTCTGCCGCCACACCTCCAGGTCAAGGTAAAATAGCAATCACTTCTCCCATTGCCACGTCTGAATGGTTAGCTGGGCAAACTTATAAAGTTACTTGGACGAGTAGTGACTTACCAACCACTATTCGTGATCAACTGGCGATTTCTTTGAGTAATGATAGTGGCGCCTACCTTAGAATTGCCGCTCCAACTCCTGATGATGGTAGTGAAAACTGGACTATCCCGGCTAACCTTCCCACGGGCACTTACCAAGTGACGGTTGGTTGTCTGACCGGAGAGGTTAAGGAAAAAAGCGGCAACTCAACCAGCTGCCCCTTGGGCTTAAGTCAATTCTTTAAAGTAAAAAATAGTAACGTTGCCCCAGTGTCCATGGTGTCTATTTCTCCAAAAACCGGAGATACTTTAGTTAAGGGGCAGACATACGAGGTGCGTTGGTCATTCAACAATGTGCCAACTTTTCCAAAATCAGTGAACAAAATTACCGGCCAAGAAGAAAGTTATGAGCCAGTAATCCAAAACATCTATCTCACCACCCCAAATAATGAAGAACTTGGCTACACTGGGGGCATGGGCTCGATCTTCAGAGAGCGTGAGATGGGCCGAAACGGTCTCTACTCTTGGACCATTCGTAACGATCAATTCCAATCGGCTGGTCGTTTCCAGCTGAAAATAGAGTGCCCACCCGAGTTAAAAATTTATGGTTGTAAGGATGCGATTAGTGGGTTGTTTAATATTACCGACCCGGACTCGTCTAAACCAAGTATTGATGTGTTGTCAGCTCGTCAAGCAGGGGAAGTCTGGCAACCAGGGCAGACCTACTCAGTTTCTTGGACAAGCCAAAACATACCGACTGATAAACCGGTCCAGATCCATCTCACAGATCCCTTCCGTGGTGGAATCTTTTCTGGTTATGCGTCTGATAATTCTGGATCGGGCACAGTAACCGTCCCTCTAACCGCTAAGCCTGGCCAATATCAATTATTAATTCGAATCGATCTAAATGGAAGACTGATTGATGCTCGAGCTGACTACACCATTAATGTTCCGCCGGTTTCCAGTAACACTAATTTACCACTCCAGCCACTAAAGATAACTTCCCCGCGGGGTGGCGACAGTTGGGCCTTGGGTAGTTGGCAGTCGGTCAATTGGAATCGTCCGCTGGAAGAAATTGATGAGACTCGTCATGGTGCTTGCGCTGCCTACGTTGCTGTAGTTAAGGCAGAGACAAAAGAGGTAATGGGATTCATCGATTACCTTAGCACCTCGCAAATTATCACCGGTCATGCTTGGCATCCGGCTGGTCGAGTCTACAGTCCTCTTTGTGGTTCGAATGTAACGGAAGTCAATTTACCAGCGGGGCAATATTTCATTCGTCTATCTTCTATTGACCCTAACACCGAACAGCGATTCAACATTGATGGTGAGATTTTTAATTTAAATTAAATTTTAATTTATGGCCAAGATATTTGTGACGCGGTTGATTCCGGACGCTGGGTTGAAGCTCCTCCGCGAGGCGGGGCACGAGGTGGTCGTGAGTGAGAAGGATGGGGTCTTAACCAAAGCGGAATTAATTTCCCAATTACAAGCGGGTAATTACGACGCGGTGCCTTGCCTTCTAACGGACAAGATTGACGCCGAGGTGCTTGCCGCCGTGCCGCAAGCGAAGATCTTCGCCAACTACGCCGTGGGGATTGATAATGTCGATCTGGCGGCGGCTAAAGCGAAGAACGTTTTAATTTCTAACACTCCCGGGGTGCTCACTGATGCCGTGGCCGAGCACGCCTTCACCCTGCTCCTCGCCGTGGCCAAGCGCGTGGCCGAGGCCGATCGCTACACCCGCGCTGGTAAGTACCAAGGCTGGGCACCGCTCCTCCTCCTTGGCACTGAGCTCGCGGGCAAGACCTTGGGGGTGGTGGGTCTCGGCCGGATCGGCTCGCGATTAGCCCACTTCGCCGCCCGCGGCTTCGAGATGAAGGTGGTGTACTACGATGTGGCGCGGAATGAAGAGTTTGAAAAGAATTATAATGCCAAATACGAAAGTGAGGTGGAAGCGGTGCTCAAGCAAGCGGATTACATCTCGATCCATGTGCCTCTACTCGACTCCACTCGTCATCTCATTAATGCCGATCGGCTTAAACTGATGAAGCCAACTGCCGTTCTCGTCAACACCTCGCGCGGTCCGGTGATCGACGAGGCCGCGCTCGTCGAAGCCCTTAAGTCGGGCACGATTCGTGGCGCCGGCTTAGATGTGTACGAGCATGAGCCGGCGCTCGCACCAGAGCTTGCCACGCTCGATAATGTGATCTTGACGCCGCACACTGCCTCGGCGACGGAAGAGACCCGCCAAGCCATGTCGCGCCTCGCGGCGGAGAACATCCTCGCCGCCCTCGGCGGCCAGACCCCACCAAATTTGGTGAAGTAAAATTACACCACATCTCAAAACTACAAGGGTGACCCTTGGATAAAACGTCTTGAAGAATTTATAAAATAGTGGTAGTTTAGAATTTAGAAAGGAGGTTCTTTTTTGGAACAGGTTCAGGAAACAGAAATCTTCTTGAAAGGAGAAAAGACATGTTGGGAAGACTATGTGGAGTTGTCGTTTTTTGGTCCATCTGCTTTGTCTTGGCGTTGCTATACTTTTGGTGGGGGAAAGACGTCCCAGCCTCACCAGAGTTAGCCGCGTTAACCGTAGGAGCGGCCACTCGCGCTACCCTGTTCGTCCTAGGTGCCATCGCTACGATTGTCGGTTTTACTTGGTCGATCTGCACGATCGTATCCGGGGATTTTCCGGAATGGATGGAATTGATCTGGAAAGGGGGTCGGTGAATAGTCTCATCGTCTCAGTATTTCACTGCCTAGCTTCGACCGCTGTCGGGGCTTTTCTTTTTTAAAAAACTGTGTATAGTTATTGTCTATGTTGAAATTGAAGGCGGAAAAGCGGGAAGTGTTTGGGAAGGAGCTCAAGGCCTCGCGCCTCGCGGGCGAATTGCCTGTGGTCGTCTACGGCCGTAAGGCCAAGGCGAGCTCGCTCTTCGTTAAGGCTCAAGACCTCAAGAAGGCCTTCGAATCAGCCGGCGAATCTTCAATTATCGAACTAACCACCCCAAGCGGCGGCGAGAGCGTGCTCATCCACGACGTCGTCTTCCACCCCGTTACCAATGAGCCAATTCACGCCGACTTTTACGTCGTGGAGAAGGATGTGGCGCTTAAGGTTAAGATCCCGATTGAGTACACGGGTCTCGCTCCGGCGGTTAAAGAGCTCGGCGGTACACTCGTTAAGGTGATGCACGAGCTCGAAGTGGAAGCCTTGCCGGCTGATCTACCGCACTCCATTACCGTCGATACGTCGGTACTCGCTACTCTCGAGAGCCAGATTCTCGTTCGTGATCTCGTCTTGCCGAAGAAGGTTAAGGCCGTCAATGATGCCGAAGATGTGGTTGCCGCCATTAAGGTCGTGAAGGAGGAGGTGATTGAAGACACTGGCCCGATTGATCTCACCGCCATTGAAGTGGAGAAGCGGGGTAAGGAAGAGGAGCCAGCCGCTGAAGGCGAAGCTTCGCCCGCCGAGAAAAATTAGCTATAATCTACTGGATGAACCAGCGCTCGCTTAAGGCGATCTTTATCTTTGCTTGCCTAGCTTTTTTAACTGGCAATAGTTTGCTGGTGCAAGCGCAGACGGGCACCGATGTCGAAGAGCGCCGAACGGCGCTCGAGACGGAACTGGCTAAGGTCGAGGCCGAGATCGCGATTCAGAATGGCCTCATCTCCATTAAGCAGAATGAGGCGGCCACGCTCGAGCGCGATCGCCAACTGCTTAATTCGCAGATCGCGAAGGCGAAACTAACGATCCGTGCTCACGAGCTTGAGATCGAGCGCTTGGGCGGCGATATTAATAAGAAGACCGAAGTCATCACCGATTTAACTGATCGGATCGAAGAGTCGAAGCAATCTCTATCCGAACTCTTGCGCCAGCGGCGCTACCTCGAAGACTATACTTTAATCGAAGTGATGGTTGACGGCGAGACCCTAGCCGACTTCTTCCAAGAAGCCGATAACTACCAATTCGTCGAAGATTCGATCCATCAACTCTTCGGCAAAATGCGTTCCGAGCGGAAGGAGACGGAAACGGTGAAGCAGAATCTGGAAGAGCGCCGCTTGGCCGAACTCAATTCCAAAAAGCAGATCGAGGAAGAGCGTCGTCGGGTGGAGCGATTGGAAACGGAGAAGCGCCAACTTCTAGCCATTACCAATAATCAGGCGGCGGCTTACCGTCGAGTCCGAGCCGAGCGCGAAGCGCGCAAAACGGAGATCAAGAGCGCCCTCTTCCGTCTCCGCGGCTCGGATGCCATTACCTTCGGTGAGGCGCTTGATCATGCCAACTTCATTTCGAATAAAATCGGCGTCCGCCCCGCCTTCCTCCTCGCCGTCATTACCCAAGAGTCGAATCTCGGTGCTAATGTGGGTACTTGCAACCGGCCGGGCGATCCACCCTCGAAGCATTGGTCAAAAATATTGAAACCCGATCGCGATCAAACTCCCTTCTTGAGGATTGTGAAGGCTCTCGGTCTTGACCCCGAGATCGTGCCTCTCTCTTGCCCGCAAGCGGGCGGTTGGGGTGGAGCCATGGGGCCGGCCCAGTTTATACCCTCCACTTGGGAGCTCTACCAGAAGAAGGTCGCGAACGTCACCGGTAGCAATCCGCCGAATCCGTGGAATCCGCGTGACGCCTTCGCCGCCTCCGGCACTTATTTGAGTGAGTTGGGGGCAAGTGCGCGGACTTGGACGGCCGAGCGCACCGCGGCGCTTAAGTATTATGCCGGCTCGCGTTGGAACTTGGCTAAGAATGCCTTCTATGGCAATAACGTGATGAAGATCGCCGGTGATTACCAAGAATTGATCGACACCTTGCAAAATAATTGATTTTCTGGCAACTTATAGTCTATGAAAGCAGATACCCATCCAACCTATCACGAAGCGGCGCCCGTCGTTTGCTCCTGCGGTAACAAGTTTACCGTTGGTTCGACGATGGAGAAACTCCAGATCGAAATCTGCAGTGCTTGCCACCCCTTCTTCTCCGGTCAGACTAAGATCTTAGACACTGCCGGCCGCGTAGAGAAGTTCAAGCAACGCCAGACCAAGAAGAGTAAATAATGGAGCTCAAAGACTTTCGCGATAATCCGCGCACGGCCGCGCTCGCGGCCGAATTTGATCGTCTCGAGGGCAAGCTCGCCGAGCTTCGCTCGCTCGCCTCGACCGACGAGAGTATGCGCCTTATGGCCGAGCAGGAGATCAAGGATCTCGCGGCCGCCCAAACCGCTCTCTTTGAGCAAATGCAGTCCATCCTCGAGCCCGCCGCAGCGGGCGAGACGAGTGGGGCGAAAGAAGTAATTTTAGAAATCCGCGCCGGCGCCGGCGGGGAAGAGTCCTCGCTCTTCGCCGCCACTCTCGCCTCCATGTACCGCCGCTACGCGGCGATGCGGAGCTGGGCCTTCACTGTCGTTAACGAATCGAAGAGCGAGCTTGGTGGTTATAAGGAAGCCATCTTCGAGCTCCGCGGTGCCGGCGTCTACGATGATCTGCGTTACGAAATTGGCGTCCATCGGATCCAGCGCGTGCCCGCAACGGAGAAGCAAGGTCGCATCCATACCTCGACCGCCTCGGTTGTCGTCTTGCCGCTCCTTGCGGAGAAGAGCTTCGCCATCAATCCGGCTGATCTCGAGATCACCTTCTCCCGCTCGGGTGGGGCTGGTGGTCAGAATGTGAACAAGGTGGAGACGGCGGTCCGCATTTTGCATAAACCAAGTGGTCTCGTGGTGCGCTCGACGAGCGAGCGGAGCCAGAGCCGCAATAAGGAGAAGGGGATGGCGATTCTGGCCAGTAAATTAAAAGACGAAGCGGAGAACAAGGCCGCGAGCAAGCTCTCTGGCGAGCGGCGACGGCAGATCGGCACGGCCGACCGGTCGGAGAAGATTAGAACTTACAACCTCGTCCAAGATCGGGTTACGGACCACCGGATCAAGCAGTCTTGGCATCAAGTGGAGAAGATCTTGGCCGGCGATTTGGGCCCGATTGTCGAGGCCCTTAAGAGTGTGGATAAAGAACCAGCCTAACTTGCCTTAGGGTCTAACTTCTGCTACCATCTTAATCTATGTCTTCATTATTAAAGGAGCTATTTGAACGGGGGGCGCATTACGGTTACAGCCGTCGGCGTCGCCATCCGTCCGTTAACCCCTACCTTTACGGCTTTAAAAACCGTTCAGCTGTAATTGACCTCGAAAAGTCACTCGTTCTCATGGCCCGCGCCGAAACGGCGCTTAAGGCTTTCGGCGAAAAGAAGCAAACGGTGATCTTCGTCGGTTCTAAGCCAGAAGCGCGTCAGGTGGTGGCGGCCACCGCCGAACGCTTGGGCCAGCCTTATGTGGCTTCACGCTGGATTGGCGGCACCCTCACCAACTTCCCTGAGATCAAGCGCCGGCTCGCTCGCCTCGAAGAGCTAAAGAAGCAATTGAGTACCGGTGGGCTTGAGATGTATACTAAGCAAGAGCGCGGCCGCTTCCAGAAGGAGCTTGATCGCTTGGAACGGACCTTTGGCACGATTGCCGATCTTAAATCACTTCCGGCCGCGATCGTGGTAGTTGATTCAGAAGTGGAGACGATTGCGGTGGCCGAAGCCAATACCTTAAACTTACCGGTCGTGAGTCTCTCTGGTACCGATTGCGATCTCCGGCCGATGACTTACCCCGTGGTTGGCAACGATGCCAGCACCCAGACGATTGAATGGTTCCTCAGCCGACTCGCGCTGGCTTACGAAGCCGGTCTCGTCGTGGCGGCGAGTACAGCGGCGGCCACTACTTCGACTCCCACAGTTTAAATTTTAAAATTAAATGATTAGCGCGAAGCAAATTAAAGCTCTTCGAGATCAAACCGGCGTATCGGTGGCCGATTGCCGCAAAGCCCTCGAGGCCTCAAATGGCGACGAAGCCAAAGCGCTTGATTGGTTGAAAGCCAATAGCGTTAAGACGGCCGAGAAGAAGGGCTCGCGCTCGCTTGGAGCGGGCGCGGTGGCGAGTTACATCCACTCCAACGGTGCCCTCGGCGCCATCCTCGAATTGCGCTCCGAGACTGACTTCGTGTCGAAGAATGAAGCCTTCCGCACCCTCGCCGAAGATCTCGCGATGCAAGTGGCCGCTACGGCTCCGGCCGATATTAAAGAATTACTTGAGCAACCCTTTATCAAAGAACCTTCAAAAACCATTACCGATCTCGTTAATACAAGTATCCAGAAGTTTGGCGAACGGATCGAAATAGGTCGCTTCAATCGACTCGACACCACCGACTAAGCCATGATTACCACGAAGATCATCCTCCTTAGCCTCTCGGGACTAGCCTTCATCGGGATGATCGTCGTTTTGGTGCGGGCGCGTCGCCGCGAGCTGATGAGCGAGAATGGGAGTTTGGCCGAAGTGCTCTCGCCGCAAATCCACTTTACCGCCGGACGTTTGATCGAGGTCGTGCGACACTCCGTCGTGGCGAGCTCACTCTTTGTGCTCCTCATCATCCATCGCTTGGTGACGGGGAGTAAAAAGTTACTTCATCGTCTTGAGCACCTCTTCTCCGGTTTGATTGAAGCGGTGCGGGGTCAAGGTCAACGAAAGTTAGTGGAGAGTCGTCGCGGGGGAGTCTCCTTCTTCCTCGAGCAAATTAAGATTGATCAAACCAGCTCTCGGCGATAAAACCACCTCGGATAAATATTGCCAGCGTAGGGCCGACGTGTTAGTCGGCCTCCCGATCGAAGCATCGGGACTCAGTTGGTCCCGTCAGAGCCGGAGTAGCTCAGTTGGTACCCGCCCGAACGTGCCGAACCACGTTCGGTACGGGCGGGGAGCAACGGTTTTCTAAATAAATTATGTATACTGTCTATGTCTTAAGGGATAGGATGGGGAAACTCTATAAGGGTTTAACCAATAATCTTAAAAGACGAGTAAAAGAACATGAGAGTGGTCACACAATTACCACTAGTAAAATGGCAGAAATTCTAGTGGTGTATGTGGAGGAATATCCAGATTTTGATACGGCGAGAAAGAGAGAATTATATCTAAAATCCGCCGCTGGGAGGAGATTTCTTAAAGATAAATTGCCACCCTAGCTCAGCTGGTAGAGCAACGGTTTTGTAAACCGTAGGTCGTCGGTTCGATCCCGACGGGTGGCTTCAATTAGGCGTTCAGGCGGGTAAACCGTAGGTCGTCGCCTGCCCGAATGACCAGATGGTCAGGCGGGGTTCAAGCCCGACCGCTGGCTCTGGATTAGCCATAAATTAGAGCATATTTATAGCCATTGACACAGGTGCTTTTTGGGTGTATAATAGGGGGAGTTAGTTAGTCAATTGCAGTGGTAGTTTTACCACTTTGACAACTGAACACTTCTTAAGAAAGGTGACCTGTTATGTATATTCTAGTGATCGATGACGACAAGCACACTGCTGTTAAGATCGCCGAAGCCCTTGCGGAGATCGGTGAAGTGGAGATTTGCAGCGCAGAACCACTAAGATCGATGCCGTCGAAAGAGCAGGTGCTCGCCAGTATCGAGAAAGCAGATCTCATTCTGCTCGACGGCAAGATATGCCCTGAGTATGACGGCCCAGATCTCCTCCCCCATTGCTCTGGCAAGAAAGTCTTGGGGATCTCGAGCCGGTTCGACCTCGGCGAACACAACTGAAGTGGCAAGGAACGTCTCACTGAAGGAAGGGTTGATGCCGCTGAATCCCTTCGGAAGAAGGTGAATCAAATCATGGCTCAATAGTGGCGCAACCCGCACTCTCCAGAAGTGGTGAACAAAATCTGGAACCCCGCCTTCTAACGAAAACCGTTGGGGGGCGGTTTTCTTTTTGATAATTTAACAGCACTTCCATATATGGAAGTGGGGATATTTATCGCAAGGCGGCGGTGAAGTCGGTCGCGGTGCGTTCGCGGATTTTTTGGTCCAGGGTATTGATCTCGTCGTTGGTCAACGTGCGATCGGGGGCGCGGTAGATGATGCGGTAGGTGTAACTCGTCTTATCATCGCCAAACTTGGCGGCGTTGTCGTAATGATCGAGAAGAGTCACTTCTTCCACCCAGTCGCCGCCCAAGTCGCGGATGAGGTCGAAGTAGTTATTCGGCACGAAGGTCTTAGACACGATGAAGGAGATGTCGCGGGTGATGGGCGGATACTTCGAGACTTCTTGATACTTCTGCCCCAAGTTAAGCTGCTTCTTGACCCGTGGATCATCCGACCAGAGGAGGCGGATGTCGGGGAGGTTCATACTTAAGATGGCGAGGCGCTCGAGGCCGAAGCCGAAGGCCCAGCCGTGGTAACCTTCGAGACCGAAGTTCTTGAGCACCTCGGGTCGTGGCATGCCGCCGCCCAAGATCTCGACCCATTGGCCACTCTTATCCACCTCCACCTCGAGGCTCGGATCGGTGTAGGGGAAGGTGTCGGGGTTGAAGCGGAACTTCACTTCTGGGCCAAAAAGATTTTGGGTAATGTCGGTTAAGACCTTTTTCAAATCATCGATATTTAAATTGGCCTGCGAATTGGGCACGAGGTAGAGACCACCCATCTGATGGAAGACGTTCAAGTGGCGACGATCGATCTCGTCTTTACGGTAAACTTTTCCATAACACAAAACACCAAGTGGTTCTTGCTTCGCAATCTTGGCTTTCACCTTCGGATCATTGAGATAGTAATACCACATCACGGTGTCGTGAGTGCGGAGAATATTCTTGTCATCGAGGTAGTAGGTGTCGGAGTGACTGCGCGCGGGGTGATCGGGAGCGAAGTTGAAGCGGTCGAAGCTGACCTCGGCTGAGACAATCTCGGGGATGTCTATATCGTCGAAGTCGCGGAAGAGGGGCATCGCCTTCACTTGGGCAACGAGAGCGGCGAGGGGACTATCGGCCGTGCGGGAGAGGTCGGGGAGGCCCAAGTAGCGCCGGAGGCGTAGGGCCTCCGGATCGCTCCGCTTGGCTAATTCAGCCGTGAGCTTCACCTCTTCATCTCGGGGGATCACTATTTCTGCCATCGTCATATTGTAATCATAAAATTGCCGTTTGGCGAATAATTTGCTAGAATATACTTATAAAATATGGCTAAAGTTCCCTCAACTGCGTCGGGCAAGCGTAAATATGATGCCGAAGACATCTTAGTTCTTGAAGGGTTAGAACCCGTCCGCAAGCGGCCGGGCATGTACATTGGCTCGACTGGCACGGACGGTCTCCATCACTTACTGGTCGAGATCTTCGACAACTCTCGCGACGAGGCGATGAACGGTTCTTGCAACGAGATCGAGGTCGCCCTCCTTCCCGGCGAGCTCGTGCGTGTGGCCGACAATGGTGCCGGTATCCCTGTCGCCATGCATCCTAAGACTAAGGTCTCGGCTTTGGAGACGGTGATGACGACCTTGCACGCCGGTGGTAAGTTCGAGGGCGAGGGTTACCAGATTGCCGGCGGCTTGCACGGCGTGGGCGCCTCGGTGGTGAACGCCCTTTCGGAATGGCTCCAAGTGTACGTGCATCGCGATGGCGGTAAGTACTTCCAAGAGTACGCCCGCGGGCGGAAGAAGGCGGCGGTGAAAAAGCTCGAAGCGTCTAAACTCCACGGCACGGTTGTCATTTTCAAACCTGATGCCCAAATCTTCTCCGACCTCGTCTATAATTGGGAACGAATCGTTAACCATCTCCGCGGGCAGGCCTACCTCGTTAAGGGTTTGCGCCTTCGCGTCATCGACGCGCGCGGCGCTAAGGGTAAGTTCGACTACGGCGAGACACTTTATTTGAAGGAGTTAGACCTAAATTCACCATCAAAAACTTTCTACTTCGAAGGAGGGCTCATGTCTTACGTGCGCTTCCATGCCGCCAAAGAGAAGCCATTGCATAAAAACATTTTCTATCTCGACAAGCCGGCGACGGGAGCGCAAGTGGAGGTGGCCTTCCAATACATCGACGACATTGTGCCGCATGAGACGAGCTTCGCCAACAACACAGCCACGCCCGAAGGCGGGATGCACTTAACCGGCTTCCGCACCGCCCTCACCCGCACCTTGAATGATTACGCGAGGAAGAATAATTTCTTAAAAGAGAGCGAAGGCAATCTCACGGGCGATGACGTGCGCGAGGGCATCCTCGCGGTCGTGTCCGTTAAGTTGCGCAATCCGCAATTCGAAGGTCAGACCAAGGCCAAACTCGGCAACGTGGAAGTGCGCGGCGCGGTGGAGACGGTCTTCGGCGAATCACTCGCCGCTTACTTAGAGGAGAATCCCGATGACGCTCGCGCCATTGTGGGTAAGGTGATCTTGGCGCTTGAGGCGCGCAAGGCCGCCAAGGCGGCCAAGGATAGCGTGCTCCGCAAGGGTGCGCTCGAAGGTATGACCCTCCCGGGCAAACTGGCTGACTGCCAAACGCGCGACGCCGCGGAAGCCGAGCTCTTTATCGTTGAGGGAGATTCCGCCGGTGGTTCGTCGAAGCAGGGCCGCGATCGCCGGACGCAGGCCATCTTGCCACTCAAGGGCAAAATTTTAAACGTGGAGAAGACACGACTCGACAAGGTGCTGGGTTTTAAAGAAATTAAATCTCTCATCATCGCCCTCGGCACCTCTATTGGCGACACCTTTACGATTGAGAAGTTGCGTTACCATAAGATTATTATTGCCACCGATGCTGACGTGGACGGCGCCCACATTCGCACCCTCCTCCTCACTCTCTTTTACCGCTACTTCCCAGCTA
>JBBTTW010000032.1:0-6085 GCA_038064055.1 Patescibacteria group bacterium
TCAGGAATGCCTTGCCATCGCATTTGGGGCAGATGAAGGTGCCACCACCCGTCACCACGGCTTGAGTAGCAAGGTTGATCTCACCGCCACAACCCTCGTACGGGCAAGTCTTGGTTGCCATCGCGTAACCCTCCGCCGTCACGAAATCGATCTCATCGGCCAAACTGTGATCATGGCTCATCTCGAGACTCCTCTCTTCAAGTTTTTAGGGTCCAATTTGAGGCTATCCGTAGCCTCGACCATCGACCCCTAGTCTAGCATACTTGATAGGTGTTTGTCAACCACGTTTTCCACCTCCCCAGCATTGGTAGTTTCCATCAATTCCGCCCTCAATTCTTCCGCTCCGGTCCAACCACGAACGTAAGCCTTATAGTGCTTCTTCATGATCGCGAAGCTCTTTCCGCCAGCTGGCGGACGAACGAGAAGTTCTTCAAACAACTTAGTATGTTCAACCAAAACCTTTAGCTTAGTCTCGGTATTTGGAATTTGATCAGAAAAAAGAAATGGGTTCCCGAAGATGGCGCGGCCGAGCATGATGCCGTCGGCACCCGTTTTTTTAGCTAGCTCGCGCGCGTGAGTCATGTCTCTCACGTCACCATTACCGATGATAAGAGTCTCGGGTGCGAGTTTATTTCTAAGTTCGACGGCGGCGGCCACTCTTTCCCATCGCGCCGGCACTTTCGACATCTCCTTCCGCGTGCGAGCGTGGATGGTGAGCGCGCTTAACCCTGTCTCTAATAAATTGGAGATCCATCCGCCGGCTGGCGGATCTAACTCATCACGATTGTAACCAATTCGCGTCTTTACCGAGATCGGGAGCTTGGGCGCACCAGCTTGGGCGGCACGAATCACTTCTTGAGCGAGCGACGGAGTCTTGATGAGCGCCGCACCGGCGCCCTGCTTCTCGATGGTCCGATCAGGGCAACCCATGTTGATGTCGAGCCCGTCGAAACCAAGTTCTTGCACTAATTTCGCCGCCTCAAACATCTTGTCCGGATGAGCGGTGAAGAGTTGCGCCACGATCGGCCGCTCGGCTTCGGTGTATTTAAGATCAATCAATAATTTCTCTCGCCCCTTGGGGTGGCACAAGCCATCAGCCGAGACGAATTCCGTCCAGATCACATCCGGCTTTCCATACTTGGCAATCACCCGCCGGAAAGCCGCGTCGGTGACGTCAGCCATCGGCGCGAGCACGAAGAATGGCCGCTTTAGCTTTTCCCAAAATCCTTTAACCATGATTTAAGAAGCCTAGCGCGCCGCGAGATTACCTGCAAAGTAAGCGGCCAGACCTTCGGCCGTGCGGCGCGCGAGGAGGTCGAGGACGAAGGCGCGGCGCGCCGGATCAACGAAGCGAGTTTCGTAGATGTAACCATATTCGACAAGGATCGAGGCGCCGTCACGCGAACCATTGGCTCCGATGGCAATCAGTTCTTGATCTTGGATTACGCCACTACTCTCTTTCGGTAAGTCGCTCACCGGCGACTCGAGTGCCAATTTCTCTTTAATCGACTCGGCCAAACCGTGACTCAAGCGATGCCCGGGGAGCTGATCCTCCGGCACATAGATCGAGAAGCCCCGATACTTGCCAACTTGCCCACCCCGGCGACCAGCATGATCGTTGAAGTGGATGTGAAGAGCGAGATCGATCAAGTGCTCATTGGCCCATTTATTAATGCCATAAAGACGGATTGAGGCTTCGTCGGGAGCAAAGTTGTGCGGCACTACCACCTCCTCCTTCACCTGCCCTGATTGAAGTAAGGAGACGAACTGTCGGCGCAGAGTACTGCGGAAAGAGCGGATCGCTTCCCGCTCCCGCTCGAAGTAGGAGGCGAACTCCGGTGAATACTCTCCGGTGGAAAAGTCCCGAGTCGTGGTAGCGCTTAAATTACGATTCTGTTTTAAATAGAAGACAATCCGTTCGGCCATCGTTCGCGTTAAGTCACTCTCGCGCAGCCCCCTAAACTCGGCCCCGGAGTAAGTGTTGTCGTGGCCGGGGACGACGAGGACGCGGAGCTCGCCCTTAGCATACTTGGTCGCCGCGTCATCTGGAGTAAGACGTTCGGGGAAGACTTGCCCCACTAGTTGGCGCAGAGCGAGCGGGTAATCACCGTGCTCGTCCGGCAGAAGCCATACAAAGAAGAAGGTGATGATGACGAGTGCCGCCACGCCAAGAATTTTCAAATCTTTCAGCCAATTCATAATTAGGGTTTGATAATTAAATTAAGATTATCGCTAAAGGTCACTTCCTGCCCACTCTTAATCTGACCGGCGACGAGCGCTATCGCAATCTTCTCCTCCAGATTATCTTGGATGAAGCGCGCAATCGGCCGCGCGCCAAATTGCTCATCGAAACCGCGCGTTACCACTACCTTCACCAAGCTATCGCTCACGGCCAAGATCACTCCCTTCTCCTTCAAGCGTGCGGCGAGGCGGCCGAGCAAGAGCTTACCCACCGCGAGACTCGACTCGGCATTGAGCGGATTGAAGAAGATTACCCCATCGAAGCGATTGAGTAACTCCGGCTTGAAGATGCCCTGCTTAATGAGTGAGTCGATGATCGTTTGCTCCGACTCAATCAAGTGTTGACCGGCCTTAACCATCTCCCAAATGAGCGGCGCGCCGGCATTCGAGGTAGCGATGAAGATGATGTTTCGCGCGTTGACGCGCTCGCCCCGCATGTCGGAGAAGAAGCCTTCGTCGAGAATCTGGAGGAAGAGATTAAGCACCTCGGGCTCCGTCTTCTCAAACTCATCTAAGAGGAGAGCGCCGTAAGGTGAGTTGCGTAAGAGCTTAGCTAAGACGCCAGGCTCACCCGATTGGCCAGCGCCAATGAGGCGCGCTAGGGCATCCGGACCGTGATACTCCGACATATCGAGTCGAAGTAACTTATCTTCCCCACCGAAGAAGACATCCGCCAAGGTCTTCGCCGTCTCCGTCTTCCCCACGCCGGTCGGGCCGAGGAAGAGGAAGGAGCCGATCGGCCGCTTTAAGTTCCTAATCCCCGACCGGCTCCGCCGCAAGGCATTGGCGATCGCCACGATCGCTTGATCTTGGCCGACCACCCGCTCGTGGAGCAACTTCTCAAGATTAAGCAACTTATCGCGCTCTTCGGGTGTGATTATCCCCAGTGGCACATTCAACTTGCCCGTCGCAAATTTAAGCACGGCCGCTTTATCAATCGTCGCTAGTCCATTCCGCGCCGCCCAAGGCTCGAGCTCAAGTAAGAAATCTAATGACTGGCTCGTGGCTGATTCTTGACCCGAGAATTGCTCACCTAGATCCACGAGCGTAACCAAAGCTTGGTAAGTGAAGATCTGGCGCCGGCGATTCTTCGACTCAATTTGCTCAACTGTCTCAATCAACCGCTCCACCGCCGCGGTGGCATCAAGATCAGGAATCTGGACCGCCTCGAAGCGCTCAGCGAGGAAGGGGTTCGGCTCAATCACTCGATGGTAAGCCGCGAGCTCGGCTAAAGCCAAGACCTGGACCCGATTAGAAACAAGATACGGATCGAGTAATTGGTCGAGCTTAACCCCCATGGCACTGGCTTGAGTGATGAACGAAGGCAGATCGTCGATGACGAGGATAATATTGCCCGACTTGATCACTTCGTTAAAAATCTTAACCAGCTCGGCTTCGAGGCCTTGCCGCTCCTTGAAGCGCGAGAGGAGGATCGCCGTTCGAAGAAGTTTCGGGTGCTTAAATTCGAGTTCGGGGAAGATGCGGCCGGCGCGGATGAGGAGAGCGAGCTCGTAGGCCACCTCAAGCGCACCTCCGGCGCGCCCCACCACCAAGGCGTTAGCCTCGCGCGTCCGCACCAGAATCGTCTCCACTTCTTCCACCGGCGCGCGGTACCAGAGCGTCGCGAGCGAGCTCGGCTTCGTCTCCGGCACGAGGAGTAAATCGAGACTGTATTCGTCTAAGAGCGGGGTGCCGCCATAGGCCCAATCCTTAGCGAGGCCGGGGATCCGGCCGAGCTTCTCTCGCGTCCACCAACGTTCGTCATCACGACCCGTCTGGCGTTGCCACTCAATCCAACGCGCGGCGCCAGTGGCCTCAGCGCGCTTCACCTCAAATTTAAGCAGCCACGTGGCAAAGTCGGGGTTGCCATCAACCAAGGCACCAAGCAGGGTCGCTAAATCAACTAGTGACTTAAACTCGAGTGGCGTGGAGACGGGCTTCTGCCGGCGGGCATCGAGGAAGAGTTCGCGCTCCTCCCAAGTAATGCCGATTCGCTCGAGCCAATCACCACCGAGATCCGAGTTGAGCCAAGCCACCACAAGGTCCGGCTCCAGGGCGCGGAAGAGGAAGCGGCCGACGTCGAAGCTAATGCTCGCCTGCTTCTCCCCCTTCGGTCCTTCCAGATTAGCGAAGTAGTGGAAGCGAAAGTAAGCTTCGAGTAAGTAAGTGGCGAACCAAAGCGAGAGAGCGATAGTTGTTAAGCCAACGAGAAGCGGCATAAAGCGGGTAAAGTAAGGCAAGAGACTGGCTAAAGCAAGCCAGACGGAACTTAGCCAAGCGGTGAGCATAATCAAGCTGAGCAAGATGAGGCCAAGGCCGAGAAACTTGAGCACTAGGTGACGTGCCCGATGACCAAAGAAGCGATCAAGTAGAAGGAGATTGAAAATGGAGCTTAACTCAAGTTGATGGCGAAAGGGGAAGAGGGTCATAGTTTAGGCTAAAAAGGTTAAATAAAAACCGATTAAAAAAATGATCGGCAAAGCGATCGGGGCGGCGAGCCAGAAGATAAGCGCCACTAGTCCCAACAAAAAAACGATGACGATAACCGGTAAGGCAAAGATTAGAAAGCCGAGGCGAAAGACCACGCCGACCAGCCTCATTAAGGTGTTGATAACGATTGTTTCGGCCACCACTTCCGGCGAGAAGCCTTTGGGGTAACTCTCCCCCAAGCGCCGCCACGGCGCGAGAAGGGTGCGGAAGATAATAGGGAGAGAGAAGAAATTGTAAACAAACCACAAGAGGTCGCGGTAGATCCGCCACCACGCGACGAGCGCGAGACCATAATGCCAACCGAGATAAGACTTCAGTAAGCGCCAAAATGCCATTGGTTGAATTATATCATTCGTGGAAACGGTAGAAAACCTTGGCGTCGAAGCGAAGATCAAGATACTCGAGTGGGTGGCCGCGTTTGAGATCACTTTGGAAGGCGGCGCTCTCGAGCGCGGCCGTGAGCTGTGCTGCCAAAGTGGCGAGGCCGGACGCCGTGGTCATGACTTTAAATGAATCGACGCCGGAGTAACGTCGCGCGAAGTGGAGTTCGTAATCATTGTCTTCGGTAATCACCACTTGATCGAGCGCTAAGTCTTGCCTGAAATTTGTTTGTAAAATCGATTCGAGCTCCGGCCCTAAGTTGAAAATAGAATTGAAGACCGAGCGGGGCAAGGGTTGACCTCCAATTAAGCGCGCCAAGTTGTGACTCTTGAAGACGATGAGGGGTGGATGAGAAAAGCGCGGCGCGTAGGCGAAGGCGATACCCGAACCATCGAGGTAGAGGCAGTCGCTTGTCGAGTCAACTTCCGCCGGGCACCATAAGCCCCACGTCTCCCGCTCGGAAACCTTAAGCTCAACGGTGTGCCAGTCGAGCTTTGTGATTGAGACCGCCGCCAGCCGACTAAAACGATTGGTTAATTCGTTCGTTAGAGCCGCTTGAGGTAGAAACCAATAACGATCGCCGGTGATAAATGGAAAGACGGGTTCGGCCATGACCGCGCGAGCCGTGGCGGCGAGCGCCGTGGGCGAGAGGAGGCGAGTGCCGCGCACTTCTACGTGAGAGATAGCGAAGTGGTCGCTCGCGAGAAAAACTAAACCCCAAACACCGAGAACGAGAAAGAGGCTGATTGATAAGGTTAGCGACCACCAGAAGCGACGGCGCTTCGAGCGTCGTCGGGCGGCTGGGAGAGAATCATGACTCGCGGCCATGGCCAAGATAGGGTTTCAACACTTCTGGCGTGGCAAGGGAACCGTCGGCTTGCTGATAATTCTCGACGAGAGCCGCGAGGAGGCGGGGGCTCGCCATGGCGGTCGAGTTGAGGGAATGGGCGAAGCGGACCTTGCCGTCACTGCC
>JBBTTW010000033.1:0-10250 GCA_038064055.1 Patescibacteria group bacterium
ATAGCCCCGAAGATAATCTTCGCATTAGGATCGACGGACTCGATGATCACCTTAGCCGCTTCTTGGATTTCAAACATGGTCATATCTTTACCGCCCGCGATGGCGAAGAGCACCCCCTTCGCGCCTTCAATTGAGACGTCGAGGAGCGGAGAGTTGATGGCTTGCTTCGCCGCTTCGATCGCGCGATTTTCGCCCGAGCCGCGGCCAATGCCCATCAAGGCCGAGCCCGCGTTCGACATAATCGCTTTAATGTCGGCGAAGTCGACGTTAATGATACCGGGCGTGGTGATGAGGTCGGAAATACCTTCAACCGCCTGCCGGAGCACTTCGTCGCAAGTAGCGAAGGCAGAGAAGGCGCTCGTGTTTTTATCAATCAAGCCAAGCAGGCGATCGTTCGGGATGATGACGAGCGCGTCCACTTCCTTCCGCATCTCTTCCATGGCTTGCTCGGCGATCTGCATCCGCTGGGCGCCTTCGAAGAAGAAGGGTTTGGTGACGACGGCGACGGTGAGTACCCCTTGGTCCTTTGCCGTCTTCGCCACCACGGCCCCGGCACCGCTCATGGTGCCACCGCCGAAGCCGCCAGCGAGGAAGACCATGTCCGCCCCCTTAATGACGTTCTGGATTTCTTCCACACTTTCTTCGGCCGCCTTGCGGCCGAGTTCCGGATTCATGCCCGTACCGAGGCCGCGCGTTAAGTTCTTGCCAATATGGACCTTCTGCTTCGCCAGCGAGTGATGGAGATCTTGAGCGTCGGTATTGATGGCGATGAAGTCCACGCCGCGGACCTTCGACTCGATCATATGGTTGACGGCATTCTTACCCGAGCCGCCGACACCGATCACTTTAATCCTCGCGAAGGCCTCAATATCCGGGTTAATATTTGGCATAATCTCCCCAGATTAGCAGAAAAAAGTTAAAAGGCAAATGTTTGCCGAAATTAGCTAAGGTAAGAGCTGTTTTAGCCAGAGGATGAACTTGTTTTTTGCCTGTCGAAAGCCCCGATTGATGATCGATTCTTCAAGGTTATTACCCAAACCGAAGAGACAGAGACCGTAAGCGACGAGGAAACCATTATCGCGCACCTGCCCCTTGCTCTCATGATTCACAATATTAGGCGAATGGATCTTGGCCGGCAGGCGGAGCGCCTCTTTCGCCAACTTCTCAATGTTCGCCACTTGGCCGCCCCCGCCAGTGATGATGATGCCGGCGGGCAAGAGACCATTGCGGCCGATCTTCTTCAAATGAGTTTCGATCAATTCAAACATGTCGCCGAGGCGAGCCTCGATGATCTCATCCAACTTTTTTCTAAAACTTAAAACGTTATCACTCCCCAGTTTCAAACGCTCGGCTTCATCGAGGGGGACGCGAAGGCCAAGGGCGATGTCGTTCGTTACATCCATCGAGCCGATGGGCAAGACTTGGAGCGAGACGGGGATACCGTCTTCGTAGACGACGATGGCGGTGGTTTGCGAGCCAATGTTTGCGAGGATTGAGCCAACCGTCTTCTGCTGGGTGGTGAGCGTCGGCAAACTCGCGGCAATGGGTGAGGCGATGATGTCTTCGATCGACACACCGGCGAGCTCAATGGCGCGGATCAAGTTATCTAAATGCTGGGCGAGGTAGACGATGAAGAGAACGCGCGTCTCGAGCTTGTTGCCACTCATGCCGTCGGGCCGACCTAAGATCTTCTTCCCATCCAGCTTGTACCAGATGGGGATGGTATGGAAGATGCGATTATTATTGAGCTCCGTTACGTTAGCCTCGGCCAGTTCCAGGGCGCGGTTGATGTCGTTATCGGTAATCTCGGCATCGGCGCGGGAGACGATAACCTGACTTTCGCCAAGCTTCGATTCAAGCGTAATGCCACCCAAGCCGACGAAGACACGCTTGATCCTTGAGCCACTTAAGCGCTCGGCTTCTTTGATCGCTTGCCGAATGGCTTGTGAGGCCTCATCCACATTCACCACATAGCCGCGGCGAAGCCCTTTCGACTCCACCTTAACCAAGGCTAAAACCTTAGGGCCATTGCTGCCCTTTACCAATTCACAGACGGCGACGCGAACGGACTCGCTTCCCACGTCCAACCCGGCGACGATCATGCGGCTCATTGATTTGGAAGTAATTAACTAATTGACTTTCCAGTGACTCCATTTTACTCCCATGATCGAGACCTTTCAAATGGAGCAGTCCGTGGATAAAGAGGAAAGCGAGTCGGCGAGTGCTGCGCCGACCTAAATTGAGGAAGAGTTCGCCGGTGTGGCGGTCGATGGGAAAGCTTAAAACATTGGCGGCCTTGTCCTTACCGCGGTAGTGGCGGTTCAGGGTGCGAGAACGGGAATTGCCGACGAGGACGACGGAGAGATCGTAATTGGTCCCCAGCGCGCGGCGCGCCATCCGTTCGAAGGGAATCCGCGGCGTCGCCTGCTTAGTAAGATTTCTTAACGCGAAAGTCATTCACCAATCCGAGCTTTTGCTTGCGTTCGTATTCAGCGCGGCGGGAGATCCGCTTGAGCGCTTGCTGCTTCTTCTTATAGGCCGAGAGAGCCCGCTCGGTGTAGCGGCGAGCCTTAACCTGTCGGAGGACGCCAGCCCCTTGCAAACGGCGGCTAAACCGCTTGATCAAACTCAAGTTTGATTCGCTGGCTGACTCCTTCTCTACGATCACCGTATTAATCATGGGTGTAGCCTAGCACGTTTTCAGGTGTTCTGCCAAGTCCTTAAGCTTGACCGTGTTTTGCGAGCGAGTATTCATATCGCGGACGATCACAGTGCCATCAATCACTTCCTTCTGGCCCAAGATGAGGGTGTAGGGGATCTTCACCTTCTCCGCCATCGCCAGCTGGACGGAAAGTGAGTCTTTGGACAGAGAGTGAGTCACCGGCACGCGTGCTTGGCGCAAGATTTCAATCACTTGCAGGCTGTGCATCTTGGCTTCGAGACCGAGTTGGATGAAGAAGACCTTGGGCTTCTTCAGGATTCGTGGCGTCAAGCGATTGAAGTCGGGTGATTGGATCACGCGGTCGAGACCGATGGCGCCACCAACGGCTGGCGCTGGCTTCTTGCTTCCGAGCGAGCGCGCGAGGTAATCGTAGCGGCCACCACCAGCGAGCGAGAGCGGTGGAGCGCCGGACTCATCCTTAACGCCGGAAGTAATTTCAAACACCGTGCGGGTGTAGTAATCAAGGCCGCGGACGAGATTATTGTTGATGGTATAGGGGATCTCCATCGCCTCGAGGTACTCCAGCACTTCTTTGAAATGCAGTTTGCACGGAGCACAGAGGTAGCCGATTGAGCTTGGAGCGCCAGCTTTAAGCTCAACGCACTTCGGGTTCTTGCAATCGAGGAGGCGCAAGGGGTTCGTCTTCAACCGTTCGCGGCAGTCGGCGCAGAGTGCGCGCGCATGCTTCTTGTAGTAATTAAGTAACTCGCGGCGGAAGATCGGTCGGCAGTCGCGATCGCCAATACTATTAATCTCAAGGGCCAAATTGTTTAACCCCGCCTCTTTGAGGATTATCATAATCAGGCGAATGACGATGGCATCGGCGATGCTCTTCGGACTACCAATCACTTCGAGATCGAATTGGCGGAATTCGCGGTAGCGGCCGCGCTGAGGTGAGTCATGGCGGAAGAAGGGGCCGGCGGCGTAGAGCATCACCGGTTGCGGCTCGGCTTGCATGCCGTGCTCGAAGTAGGCGCGCATGATGGGTGCCGTCCCTTCCGGTCGGAGGGCGAGCTTATCGCCTCCCTTAGTGCGGAGGGTGTATAGCTCCTTCTCCACCACGTCGGTATCTTCGCCCAAGCTCTGGTGGAAGAGATCTTCAGACTCGAGAATCGGCGTCTCGATTGGCCGGAAGCCATAGTAGATGGCCACTTCCGCTGCCTTCTCGATCAAACCTTGGTAGGCGTAGTAATCATCACCGAGGAGATCGCGCATTCCTTTGACTGTTTGTAATTTGAAATCGCTTGGTTTTTTGCTCATGGATTGATGGTTTTAATTTCGCTCGCACTCTCGCTCGCGGGGAGGTAGCCGAGACGATTGAAAGGGAAGAGGCGGAGGAAGACGCGACCCTTGATTAAGTCTTCCGGCACCGGTCCCCATTCACGGGAGTCGAGGCTCATGTCGCGATTATCGCCCAAGACGTAGTAATCATTAGGTCCGAGGAGCCGGTCGCTGCCTCTTACCTTAACCGTCTCGCCCGGCACGCCAATCACCCGCTTGATGAAGAATTTCGCTGGATCCTTAGGGTAGCGGAAGACAATCACTTCGCCCTTCGCCGGTGAACGGAAGTGGTAGCTTAGCTCGTCGATAATCAAATACTCGCCATCTTGGAATGATGGCGTCATAGATAGGCCGGAGACGATGAAGGGTTGAGCGACGTAACTTCGGATTGGCACCACAATGAGGAGAGTGACGAGCACAAAGCGGATTACCTCCCAGATCACGCGGCGACTCGGCAATTTGGCTGTCATATCGGTGTAGTGTAGTATAAAAAGATCAATGACTCAAGTTATCTTTGGTTTAGGGAATCCGGGGAAGGAATACGAAGGCACACGCCACAATGTGGGCGCGCGGGTGGCGGGTGAATTTGCGGCGAAAACCAAAATTAAGAAGCTGACCGTTATGCCGGCCACCACCTTCATGAATAAATCGGGCGACGCGGTGGGGAAGTGGGTGAAGTCGAAGGCGGCCGCCAAGAATTTGATCGTGATTCACGACGATCTCGATTTACCCTTCGGACGCTTCAAGATCTCCTTCGCCCGCGGAGCGGGCGGTCATCGGGGGGTGGAGTCGGTGATTAAGAAATTGAAAACCGAAGAATTTATAAGATTGCGAATTGGTATTGCGCCCACGACTCCATCGGGGAAGCCGAAAAAGCCAAGTGGCGAAGATAAAATTGTGAAATTTATTCTCGGCAAATTTACGCCCAAGGAGGAAGTTGTTTTGAAAAAAATGATGCCGAAGTTAGCCGAAGCCCTCGAAGCCATCACGACTGAAAACCTAGCGGTGGCAATGAACCGGTTTAATTAGTTAGGCATAAAAAAGGGGACTTCTCGAGGGTTGTGATAGTCGGTCCCCACCGCCTACCCACAGTCTCTAAGAAATCCCCAACAAATTTAGGTTACCACACTAGCGACTACTTAGCAAGCTTGGCGCTCGAAGCGCGCGAGAGCGTCATCTTCTGCGTCTTGGGCTCGAAGAGGTTGATGATGAAGGCATAAGTCTTGCCGAGTTCGAGCTTCTGGCGGAGTTCCGTCTCACTCGCGAATTCGGAGATGTGGATGAGCCCCGCCACTCCCTCCTCAATCGAGACGAGAGCGCCGTGCTTGTTGTACTTGATCACCACGCCATCCACCTTATCCGTCTTCTTGTACTTACTCGACGCTTCCACCCATGGATTCGGCTTCAAGGCTTTGATCGAGAGCGAGATCTTGCCATCCTTGATCTCGATTACTTTGGCCTCCATCTTGTCGCCAACGCGGAAGTAGTCGCGAGGGTTCTCTACTAAAGACCAATCAATTTCCGAAATGTGGATTAACCCCTCGAAATCCTCCTCCAACTTAACGAAGATACCGAAGTCAACGATCCCCGTGACGGTGCCATTAACCACTTCGCCGAGGGAGTACTTCTCCACAATTTCTTTGCGGTTCTTCGAGCCGGCATTCTTCTCCGAGAAGATGAGTTTACCCTCCTTCGGGTCAACGTCGATAATGTAGACGGAGAGTTGCTCGGCGGCGAGCTTGCGGAGCTCCTCCATGATCTTGGTGCGGTCGCCGTCCGGTACCTTAGGATAATGCTCGGGCTTCAATTGCGAAGCGGGGAGGAAGCCAATTACCCCCTGCCACTCGAGGATGAGGCCGCCCTTATTAACCTCCTTCACCCCTAATTCAAAGATCGTTTTCGCTTCCATCGCCTTACGGGCTTCGTTCCAGATAATGGCTTGCTTAGCTTCCTTGAGGGAGAGCTCCATGTAGCCATTCTCACCCTCGGGGGTGATCACTTTGGCGGTAATCGTCTCACCGATGTTAATCGATTTGATCGTTTCGCGAGCGTTTAAGTACTCGCGACCGAAGATGATGCCGGAACCGAAGGGGGGCACGTCGACGAAGAGGGCCATCTTGCCGCGGCCGATGACCGTCCCCTTCACCAAAGCTCCCGCCTCGGGCAGAGTGGGGCTAATCTTAACTAATTGGTCGATTTCGCGGAGACTGACCTCCGGAACGACGCTTTCTAGCTTCTCTTTCAACATGGCGGGCAGTATATATAAAATCCCAATTTTAGGCAAGAAAAAATCCCCAGCCGCCGGTGGCGCTGGAGAAGGATTAATTCTTTAACTAAAAGAAGGTACTAATTACTATGGTTGACCGCTCGCCACTGGTCGAGGATTTGCTCCCAATCCAATCGTCTCTCTCGTGAGTCATCGAGTTGGTTGAAAGTGACCAAACACGCTGGGCAAGACATTAGGTGTCGAATAAACCAGCGCAACTTTGTCTGGGGTAGGGGCTTACCTCTAAACAAGGTTCGCAACAAGTTCAGGTTTGCTCGGCAGTCAGCCGGGATTTTGGGTTGACCAGCGAGACCATCTGTAAAACCAGTTCCCGTTCCCATGACATTCTCCTTTCAAGACTTCACAATTGCCGCTTCGGCTGTTTTGCCCTTAACGATTAAGAGCACAGCCAGCGCGGCGCAGAAGTAACCAACCATTTGGTAACGATTCGGCAGGCCACCGACCCAGAAGTAGCGGATGATCGTGCCGCCCACGGGTAGCATGATCATAATACTTGTGATGGTAAACATATCGCCGCCGGCGGCGTAAGCACCAATGTAGAGGGCATCGGCGAGAAACCAGCAAGCACCAACGAAGGCGATAGTGGCTAGGGTCCAACCTGTGGGCATGACGTCCGCTCCAGCCACTGGCTTCACGAAGAATAGGCCGACGAGCGCGAAGGGGAGCATCACAAGGTAACAGTAGACGAGGACGGAGAAGGTGTTAAGTCGAGTCAATTTTTGCTCAAACAGCACGTTCTGGAAGGAGTAAAGACACAGTGCCAGTAAGACGAAAATCACTGGTTTCATTCGGGCTACCTTTCAGCTAGGATCCCTAAGGATCAGTTCTTGATTTCAAACAACTACCAAACCATAGTCTACATAAAATCTTTAATTTGTCAATTTTTTGGTTAAGAATTTGTTTAGGCCAAACAAGACAGCGATAAGGAGAATTACAAGCAAGAGTGGACGAGAGGAGGTTGGGGATTCAGTGTCAGGAGTCGTGGTGGCACTCTCGCTCGGAGCTTTGGGGCTGCTTAAATCGAATTGGAGACTGTCGATTAAAGCAGTTTTAGTAGTGAAATTTTTCTCGGCGGTCGCATCTCCCTTCAGATAACGATCGAAGAAGCTAATGGCAAATTGGTTGATGGTTTGGGCGCGGCGATTAGTGGCGAGGCACTCATCGGTCTTCTTAAGTAAGCATAAGACATTACTCCAAGCCATGTGAGTCGAAGCTTTCAAAACCATTGAGACCTTGGGCGCTCGAGTGAGGTCGTAGACTTGATCGGCCGTAGAGCCGTTGCGATCGAGCGTGCCCGATTGGTACATCACTGGAATCTTAATTTGATCTAAAGTCTCCGAGATGATGTATGGCCCGATGAAGGCCGAGAAGGCGACCACCGCCTTGACTCGATTGTCGTGCCAAGTCGGTCGCGCTCCGGCCATGCCTAGGGCGGTGTAGCCGCCGAGCGAGTGACCGGCGATGCCAATTTGGCTGGGATTAATTAAATTATAAAATTGGCTGGTCGGGTCGCGATTCTCTCTCAATAATTGATCGATGGTGGCGACCAAATCCTGCCGGCGATCGAAATAAGTTTCGGCGCTCCACCTCTCCGGCTCGAGGAATTTCTCGGTCTTAAATTCATTTAAGTCGCCTTGGGCGTCAGTGGCACACTTACTGTCGTGGTGATTAGGCGCGGCCACCACATAACCTTGGCGAGACAGCTCTTCGGTGAAGTAGAGCGTTTGGACATTACAACCACTATAACCGTGAGAGAAGATTACCAACGGGTAGGGTCCGTGATCGAGTCCACCCAAGGGATACCAGATCGCGAGATCAAGGCCGGCTGATTGTTTGGTGATAAAACCGGCTGGCTCTTGCCCCCAAGCGGCCAAGGGCAAACTAAATAAAACCAACCCCAATAAGAAAAACTTTTTCATTAGATTTAATGCAAAGTTAGCAATTAATAGTGTGTTTGTCAAGAGAGAGAAGAGGGTCAAAACTTGATTTGAGATAAAAAAATCCCCGGTGGTCAGCCTTGCGCCAACCGCCGGGGAGTGTGTCTAGCGTCCTCGCTAGCTAGATGTACGGAAAAGGATCGAGGGGCTCCAGTTCTAGGTCCACCTCTTTTTTCGGAAACTTGGCCGCGAGCTTAACTGCCCACTGCTTGCCGAAGCGGTACTCAACGTGCCCGAGCGCTCCGCCCACTAATGCGCCGATGAGCGCACCAATGAAGGCGTTGCCGTGCTGATAGCAGGTGATGAGACCGATCGCCGTGCCAATCGTCGCCGCAGTGAAGCAGATTCGCCTCTCCTCGCTGTGGATGAGTATGAAGGACCTCACTCCGAGTCTCTTGATGAATTTCGTGGCAATCACTATCCTCCGAGGGGCTCGTCTTACCAGCCAGATAATCCCCCTGAAGAATAAATAGGTAATCGTGAAGGGCAGCACCACTAAGTTGCCCGTCAAGGCCGATCTTTTGTCACTTGCATACGATTTGTATGCCAACATCGTAATAAATGGGAAAAGCAAGCTGGCTAGAGAAACAATCAAAGCAGCCGGAATCGCCTTATCGTCGTTGTAGTGGAAGTCATGGTTTGGACTCATTACAATCACAAAGAACACAAGGAACCAAAACCATATTCCCTGGAGAGCAACGAAGGCATAGATGAATCGTCTAATACGATTTTTGGTTGGTTTCCAGCCTTTCACACTCGCCCAAGCCTCTCGCCACGCTTGCTTCACTCCAGTAATGACGCCGGCGAAGTCGTACATGAGCCAAGCGAGACTCCCAGACGCGAGACCGCCAATGAAGACGATCCAGAGACCGAGATCGAACTGCAATCTGGCTCCCCACGCGAGGAGGACCCCAATGGCGGCGCAAGCCGCACTGACGAACCCAATCTTCCGACCCGTTTGCGGCACTGTCTTTTCCGAATTCACGTTTTCCCTACCTTTCTTGTGAGGCCAGCCAACCGCCACGAGGCGAATTGAGCTAAGGCCCTAGTTTCCGATTTCCAAAGACCTGCGGTGAAGCTAACAAACTATTATATATTTGTCAAGAGGCGAGAAAAGGGGATTTTTGCTATAATTTAAGCAATGATCATCACTTACCACGGGGCCGGAATGGTGAAAGTCAGCCAAGGCGAATGGCTGGCCGTTTTTAACCCCATTAGTAAAGAGTCTAAGTTTAAGCCGAGTCGCGGTGGCGCCGATCTCGCGCTTGTGGCCCTCCAAAGTCCCGATTACAACGGCGTCGACGAAGCCACTTTCGGCGAGCGCGCGCCCTTTGCAATCGACGGTCCTGGCGAGTACGAGGTAGCCGGTACCTTCATCCACGGTTTTGAGTCGGTTGGACCGGACGACAAGATCAACACCATCTTCGATCTCGCTCTTGAGGGCAAGCGCCTCGTCCACCTCGGCGCCTTAGCCAATGCCGAAATCGCCGCCGACACCAAGGAAGCGCTTCTCCCGATCGACATCCTTTTCGTCCCCGTCGGCGCGCCACTGCTCACGCCGGCCGCGGCTTACCGCTTGGCCATCGCTCTTAACCCGAGGCTCATCATCCCCGTTAATTACACTCCCGAGAGCCTGAAGCAATTTTTGAAAGAAGCGGGCGAAGAAGGGTTGAAGGCGGTCGATAAATTGGTGATTAAGGGGAAGGAGATCGCCGAGAAGGAGGGCGAAGTGCTCGTCCTTGAGGCTGTCTAAAAGTTCTAAGATGAGTCGCTTATTTAATTACATTGATGAATTGCGAAGTCGCCCCGAACCGGCGCGGCGGCGTATCCTGGTCTTCGCCAGTGGCGGCCTCACACTTCTCATTGCGCTCATCTGGCTTGTTAATTTAAGATATGTCGGACCACTGGCCGAGCGCGATGCGCCGAAGCCCGAAGTCGGGAGTCAGTCGCAAGTGGCCGCGCCGGCGGCCGGCGCGGGCGAGCTCGATGCCCTCGAACGAGTGAAGCGTGGTTGGACCCTCCT
>JBBTTW010000033.1:10260-12442 GCA_038064055.1 Patescibacteria group bacterium
TTACCGAGAAGTTTAGTAATTAATTTTTATGGCTGGAAAAGACGAACCAAAAAAGAAGGATGATAAGGTGGAAGTGGTAACGAACCGCGTCGTGCCGGTTGAGATCACCACCGAAATGAAGGACTCTTACCTCGACTACGCGATGTCGGTGATCGTTTCGCGTGCTCTTCCCGACGCCCGCGACGGGCTAAAGCCGGTGCATCGCCGCATCCTCTACGCTATGCATGAGGAGGGCCTCCGCCACTCGTCCCGCTTCTCCAAGTCGGCTGGTATTGTCGGTGATGTGCTGAAGAAGTTCCACCCTCACGGCGACTCGGCCGTCTACGACTCGCTCGTCCGCTTGGCCCAACCGTGGAACATGCGCTACGTCTTGGTGGACGGCCAAGGTAACTTCGGTTCGATGGATGGCGACTCGGCCGCGGCCTATCGTTACACCGAGGCGCGGATGAGCCGGCTCGCCGATGAAATGCTGGCTGATATTGAGAAGGACACGGTTGACTTCGTGCCGAACTATGACGGCACGCGGCAGGAACCGGTCGTCTTACCCTCACGCATTCCGCAACTCCTCTTTATGGGTTCGATTGGTATTGCCGTTGGTATGGCGACGAAGATTCCGCCGCACAACTTGGGCGAAGTGATGGAGGCTCTCGTCCACTTGGTAGATAATCCTGACGCCACCGCTGATGATTTGTTTAAATATGTCAAAGGGCCAGACTTCCCCACCGGCGGCCTAATTTTTAACGAACACGACATTCATCACGCCGCGGCCAGCGGTCGCGGCGGCGTGGTGGTGCGCGGCGAAGCCGAGATCATCGATCCGCCAGCTGGCGGAAAAAGCGGCTCGAACCAGATCGTCATTACCTCGGTGCCGTATCAGGTCAACAAGGCGGAGCTGATTATGAAGATTGCTGATCTGGTGCGAGAGAAGAAGCTCGAAGGGATCAAAGACATTCGCGATGAGTCGACGACGCTCGCCGACACGCGGGTGGTGATTGAGCTTAAGAATGGCACGGTGCCGGAACTCATTTTAAATTCAATTTATAAGCACACCGAGCTTGAAACAGTTTTCCACTACAACATTTTAGCGCTCGTCGATGGCGTACCGAAGTTGCTCTCGCTCAAAGCGATTTTGGAAGAATTTATCTCTCATCGTCAGGTGGTGGTGCGCCGACGTTCGGCCTACGACTTGAGGCGGGCCGAAGATCGCGAGCACATTCTCCTCGGTCTCTCAAAGGCGCTCGACCAGATCGATCGCGTGATCGAGACGATTAAGAAGTCGCAAGACTCAGCCGAAGCCAAGATTAAATTGATGGAGCGCTTCAGCTTCTCCGAGATCCAAGCCACGGCCATTCTTGAGATGAAGCTCGCCAAGCTCGCGAATCTTGAGCGTCAACAGATCGAAGATGAGTTGAAAGAGACCCAAGCCTTGATCAAAGAATTGAAGGCTTTACTGGCCGACCCGAAGAAGATTCTTAGTGTGATCAAAACGGAATTTATCGAGATTAAAGATAAGTACGCTGATCCTCGCCGAACGAAGATCGTGAAGCACGGCGTCCGCGAGATTAAAACGGAGGACCTAGTGCCCGATAAGGAGAACATCCTCGTTCTCACCCGCGGCGGCTACGTCAAGCGGACCGACCCGACGGAGTACCGCGCTCAACGTCGCGGCGGCGTCGGGGTCGTTGATTTGAATATTAAAGAAGAAGATTTCGTCTCCCTCTTCCTCACCGCGAGTACCCACGATGACCTCCTCTTCTTCACTGATCGGGGTAAGGTCTACCAGATGAAGATGTATGACGTTCCGGAAGGCAAACGCGCCACGCGCGGCAAGTCGATTATGAACTTCCTCGCACTGGCCGATCGTGAGCGCGTCACTTCCGTCCTCGCCATGCCTAAGAATAAGGGAGTAACGAGTTCGCTCTTTATGGTTACCAAGCTTGCTCAAGCCAAGCGGGTGGCGGCTGAGAGCTTCCGCGACGTCAGGCGGAGCGGTATCATCGCCATTACCCTTGAAGCGGGCGACGAGCTCCTCTCGGTGGCCGCTTTGTCTGACAAGGATGAAGTCATGCTCGCTACCGCTTCCGGCCAGGGCATCCGCTTTAAGTCGTCCGACATCCGCGAGATGGGTCGCGGTGCCGCCGGAGTGCGAGCGATTAAGTTAAGTAAGAATGATGAGGTGGTT
>JBBTTW010000034.1:0-13971 GCA_038064055.1 Patescibacteria group bacterium
CCTCAATATAATGAAAACTGGACCGAAGTCAAATAAAAAGCCCACCCGAAGGTGAGCCTGATTTGAACCTTAGCCAATGTACCGCTCATGAGCAAAGCGCCGGCGAGTAGCGGCTTCCCCTAATTCCACTTCCTCCAAGTACTGAAATCTGGCCGCATCTCGTCTGGCTTCTTCTAAACGTCTTTGGTCCGGTGACTTCGCTCGTTCAGTTTCGGCAATCCTGGTGGCGACTTCCGCTGACCGCCTCGCGTATTCTTCATCCGTTGGCATTACTTATTTCTCCTTTCAAGAACCATTTCCAAACTAAGCCTAACACCAAAAATCTCGGCCGTGAAGCCGAGGTTCTTGGATAAGGTTATTTGGGCATTTAACCTAGAGAAACTCCAGGTGGGTTCCCGCAATCTAGCGCCACGACGCCAAGATTTTTAGGGATCCCAAAAAAATATTATTTGATCTAGATAATATCCCAAATAACCTTACCTAAATTATAACTCTGGCCAAGCGAGAGAAGCAACTAGGGAAGCAAGTTTTTTCGGGACGCGCCTTAGCCTTCTTTCCCCCATTTCATCCACCACTTATACACTAGTTATGCACCGTCTCGAAAAGACTATTCGTCTTCCGAGTAGAGCCAAGGAAATTCGGCTTTTTGATAGTTGAAGAGTTCGGCCGGTTTGAAAAAACGTTTAATTTCGGCTTCAGCGGCTTCGGTCGAGTCGGAAGCGTGGACAATATTAGCCTGACCACTCATAGCGTAATCACCCCGGATGCTCCCCGCATCGGCCTCGTAACCCTTAGTCGGTCCGACAATCAATCTAATTGCCTTAATGGCATTAATCCCAGACAGAGCAACCAAAACAACTGGAGCCGCCTTCATAAAGCGCTTGAGTGTGCCAAAGAAGGGCTTCTCTTTGTGGTGGGCGTAGTGCTCATCGAGGGCCACGTCCTCGAGTTGGACCATCTTTAAACCAATAATTTTAAGACCCTTGCGTTCGAAGCGGCGGAAGATCTCCCCCACGAGACCACGTTGCAAGGCGTCGGGCTTAATAATAATTAAACTCTGCTCTTCTTTTGATTTAGGCATGGGATTAATCTAGCACACTTACCTCGAAGAAGTCAGGGGGTGAGGACTTCTACTCCTCGTTCGGTAATGGCCACCGTTTGCTCGAAGTGAGCGGCGAGAGAACCGTCGCGCGTCTTCACCGTATAGCCATCGGGCATAGTGGAGACAGTGGCTTCCCCTACCACCACCATCGGTTCAATGGCGATGACGAGCCCCGAGACTAATTTCTCCCCCTTCCCCTTCGTGCCATAATTCGGCACCTCCGGCTCCTCGTGGACGCGGAAGCCAACGCCGTGCCCGCCAAAGTCACGCACCAGATCGAAGCCTTGGGCTAAGACATAAGCTTCGATTGCGGCGCCGAGGTCGCCGAGGCGGCCGCCCGGGCGCGCGGCGGCGACGCCGCGCTTTAGAGCTTCCGCCGTCACGGTGATTAACCTTCTCGCTTCAGTACTCACCTCACCAACCGGCACGGTGAGAGCCATATCGGTGTACATCCCTTCAAATTCAAGTCCCAAATCGAGGGTGACGATGTCACCAGAAACTAAGGCCCGATCGCTCGGAATACCATGCACCACTTCTTCGTTGACCGACACGCACAGGGCGGCGGGGAAGGGGCGCCGCGCCCCGACCGGACGGTAATTAAGAAACGATGGCTTGGCGTCAATGGCAGCAATCTTCTCGCGGGCGAGGGCGTCGAGCTCGAGCGTGGTGACGCCAGGCGCCACGGCCATAGTTAATTCATTTAAAATCCGGCTTAGCTCGCGGCCACCGCGGCGCAAAATTTCGATTTCGGCTTTGGTCTTTAATTTAAACACAACACTGCTTAATCTGATCGTGGATGGCTTCGACTGTACCTTCAGCCTCAATCGAAATGAAGTCGTAATTAGGATGATGGCGATAGTAATCAACGACCGGTGCCACATCGCGGTCATACCAAGCCATCCGTTGCTTGATCCCCTCTTCGTGATCATCGTGGCGACCGCGCGCTCGTAGCCGATCGCTCACGCAACCATGCGAGGCATCGAGGAAGATAATCTTCGGTTTAGAAATTTTGAAGAAAGTGAAGGCGGTATCAAGCGCCTGCGCTTCGACGAGCGAGCGCGGCGTGCCATCGAAGATTAGATGCTCCCCACCTTCGAGTTTACCAAGCAAGAGATCCGCCCAGAGATAGACGGCGAGAAAGTCGGGCTGACGACCACCCTGCTCGTTAATCGTTTTGGCTAGTCCACCAGCGTAAGTCTGGCGATTAAGAAATTCTCGTACATGTCGGCCCGTCTCAACGTAGAAGACTTTGCCGGAATTCTCGGCTTCCAGATGTTTAATTAGAAGATTAGCCTGTGTCCCCTTGCCTGACCCAGAGCGACCAATGAAGATGAAGGTCATTTTAGAGGAGAGTGGCGATAATGATCCCTGAGATGACGAAGAGGGCGATGGCGAAGAAGAGGAGAATGTAGCTCGCCGCCGCTTCGTTGCGAATCTTGCCGCCAGAGAGCCTCATCACGAGGCCAACCATGCCCTCACGGCGCTCTTCGCGTCGGCGAAAGTCCTGATCATCTGGGTTCAAAATAATGTTTGAATCATTCATACCCATCTAATATAACACGATGTCGCTAACCCAAGCTAGGGATTAGTACTCCCGCATTGAGAGTTGACTATCGACTTGCTTGGTGAAGTCAAGCGCCACGGAAACGACAATGAGGAGAGCGGTGCCGCCGATCGCCAAGGAGCTAATACCAGTAATAGCCTGAACGAGGATCGGTAGCATCGCCACAATACCTAAGAAGAGGGCGCCCACAAGCGGCAATCGCGTGACCGTGCGGGCAAGGTGGTCAGAGGTCGGCTGGCCCGGGCGAATGCCGGGGATAAAGGCGCCACTTTTTTGCAAATTATCCGAAATGGCGGCCGGATCGAAGGTGATGGCGGAATAGAAGTAAGTGAAGAGGAAGACAAGTAAGAAGTAAGCAATGGCATAGAACCATTGATTGTTCAAAAGGACGAGCACAAAGTCAGCGATCGACCGAATAGTTACATTGCTCACTTGAGACAAGAAGTTAACGATCATTTGGGGAAAGAGAAGAATGGAAAGAGCGAAAATAATTGGCATGACGCCAGCCTGATTGAGTCGAATCGGTAAGTAGGTCGAAACTCCGCCATAGACCCTCATGCCGCGAACGCGCTTGGCATAAGTAATCGGAATCGGCCGCTCGGCTTCCGTCATAATAACCACGCCGGCGATAATGAGCACCGCGGCCACTAGATAAACGGCATAGACATGTAAGGAGGCGACATCAAAGTTTATAAGCACTTGGCTAATGCTTGCGGGAATGCCGGCGACGATACCGGCGAAGATGATGAGCGAAGTGCCGTTACCGATACCGTATTCGTTAATCAATTCGCCAATCCACATAAGGAGCACTGAGCCGGCGGCGATAACGATAATACTCACCGCCTTATCAAAGGTGGTAAGATCGCCTAAAACCCCTTGCTGTGAAAGTAAGGCCAAGAGACCAAAGCCTTGCAGACAAGCGAGCGGTACGGTGATGAATCGGGCGTACTGGGAGAACTTGCGACGACCAAGCTCGCCTGACTCCTGATAGAGCTCCTTCAATCTGGGCGACATAATCGTAAGGAGTTGCATGATAATTGTGGCCGTAATGTACGGACCGACACCGAGCATGAAGACAGAGAGATTGGACAAGCCACCACCGGAGAAGAGGTTGAGTAAATTTAAGAATTGATTATCGGCAAAGAAGCGCTGGAGAGCCAGAACATTGACGCCCGGGATAGGGATGCTCGCCCCGAGACGGAAGACGAAGAGCGCCCCGAAGACAAAGAGTATCCGCCGACGCAAGGTCGGATCGGTGATGACTAATTTAAATTTGGTGAGAAAATTTTGAAACATCTACTTAAACGTCCCGCCGGCGGCGATGATGGCCGCCTTAGCACCGGCGGAGGCGGCACAACGCTCAACGACGAGCTTCGGCAACTTGACCTCGGTGCCACCCAAGATCTTAACCCGCGCGCTCGCGCGCTTGATTAAGCTCTTCGCCGCGAGCGTCTGGGGCGACACGAGGTCACCATTACCGAAGTGCTTGGCCAAGGTAGCCAAAGAGACGACTTGCGAGTAAGGCGTCTGGGGGGCGAAGCGATAACCGCGGAGCTTCGGCAGTTTCTTAATCGTATCGCGAATCTCAGGTCGGATCCGGTGACCAGCGCGGGCGCGCTGACCCTTCGTCCCCCGACCGGCCGTCGTGCCACGTTTACCACCGCGACCAACCGTCTTCTTGTGGCGATTAGTAGTTTTTCGTTTAAGTTCGTTTAGTTGCATGGCAAGTTATTTAGACTTAAGCATCGCTAGAGCCTTCAAGGCGGCGCGGGCATTATTGATCTGGTTTTTGCTCGGCGATAAAATCTTGGCGTTAATGGCTTGGACCCCAGCGAGAGTAAGCAGGGTGCGAACGGCACTACCGGCTACGATCCCGCGGCTCGGAGCCGGGCGTAAAATGACTCGTGAACTGCCGAATTTGGCCATCACCTCATGAGGAATGGAGCGGTCTTTGGTGAGAGGAAGTGTGAGCATCCGCTTCTTGGCTTGGCGGAGACCCTTCTCAATCGCTTCCGAGATGTCGCCCGACTTACCTAAGCCGAGACCGATCCGCCCCTTGTGGTCACCGGCGGCGACCACGGCCGAGAAGCTGAAACGGCGACCCCCTTTCACCACGCGAGTGACACGGCGAACCGTAATCATCTTGTGGTCAAACTCGGGTGGGGTTGTGGGACCACCGCGGCCCGGTCGGCCGCCGCCCGATCCACCTCGGCCGCGACCGCGGCCGAAACGATTATCTCGACTGTCGCCACCGCGCGGATTTCTCGCTACCGGCGCGGGAGTTGGAGCTTCTGTTTGTGGTTTGTTTTCAGTTGATTCCATAAAAAATTAAAAAATTAGACCTCCGGTCCGCGCCCCATCGGCCAAAGCTTTGACCCGACCCGCATAGCGGTAACCACCGCGATCGAAGACGACTTGCTTCACCTTCTTCCCCAGCGCTTGCTCGGCTAAAGCAAGACCAAGGCGATGAGCTAACCCCACCTTACCGGCGAGACCGGCTTCGGCTTTCTTCCCACCTGATTTGGCCGCCTTCAACTTCTTATCGGTTAAACCAACGATTGTCTTACCGGAAGCATCATCGATAATCTGGGCATAAATTCCGCGATTGGAACGGAAGATGGAGAGTCGTGGTCGCTCGGCAGTGCCGGAAATCTTACCCCGCACTCGGCGCTTGCGAGAAGTTCTTCGTTGTAAACTGGTTTTGGTTTTAAGTTTGGGCATGGATTAAATTAGGCTACAACCTTCTTGCCTTGCTTCCTGATAACGACCTCATCGGCGTAACGCAGACCCTTCTCCTTGTAAGCATCGGGGGGTCGCACGGCGCGGATAACGGCGGCGAATTGCCCCACCACCTCGCGATCGATACCGGCAATACTCATCTGACCCTTGTCGACGGCCACTTTGAGCCCCTTAGGGATAGCGAGTACAACGGGGTGGGAGAAGCCGACGTTTAAGGTTAAATTCTCCCCTGTCACCGCCGCCTTGTAGCCGATCCCTTCGATCATCAGCTTCTTCTCAAAGCCGGTCGTGACACCAAGGATCATATTATTTAGGTGAGCCGCGTACGTCCCCCAGAGCGGACTCATCTCCGATTCGCGCTTCACCGGCGCGAGACCGATCTTGATCTCACCCCCTTCGATGGCGATAGTTAACGCCTTGGGGAAAGAGCGTTCGTTTGTTCCCTTGGGTCCCTTCACGCTAAGCAAACCGGCCTCATGAGTGACCGTTACGCCCGCGGGGATCTTAATTGTTTTTTTACCAATGCGTGACATGTTACCAAATAGTGAAGAGGGCTTCCCCGCCGACCTTGGCGGTGCGGGCTTCGTCGCCAGTCAGAATCCCCTTTGGGGTGGAGAGGATCATTTGGCCGAATCCTTGGCGGAAAGGACGAATCGACTGATTGCCGAGGTAGACGCGACGAGAGGTCTTAGACACTCGTTTCACCCCAGCAATCTTGGGCGAGCCATTGACGTAAGCGAGTTCAACTTCGAGGTACTTCTTCGTCTTCTTACCCTTTTTCGCCACCCCCTTTAAGAAACCGGTCGCGATGAGCTTCTCGGCAATCGCTAATTTAAGATTAGAGGCCGGCACCACCACCGAAGGCTTCGCCGAGAGCGCGGCGTTCTTCAGTTGGATAATAAAGTCGGCGATTGGATCAGAGTTCATAATTTAATTAACTACCAAGAAGACTTCTTAACCCCGGGGATCATACCCTCGTTGGCATACTCTCTAAAGCAGATGCGGCAGAGACCAAAATCACGCATATAAGCGCGTTTCCGACCACACCGGAAACAGCGACGGACGATCCGCGTGCTGAATTTAGGCGTTCTCTTCGCTCTGGCGATAACTGATTTTTTGGCCATAGAGAGCCCTATCCTAGCCTTTGCGGAAGGGGAAGTCAAGCGCGCGGAAGAGAGCGAGACCGCGATCACGTTTACCGGCGGTGGTGACGATCGTGATGGCGAGACCGAAGACATCCTTCAAATCTTCGTCCGAAGTTTCGGGGAAGATCGTGTGCTCGCGAATACCAACCGAGAGATTGCCTTGGTCATCGATAATCGACGATTCGAAACCACGGAAGTCGCGCATGCGCGGAACGGCAATGTTTAAGAATTTATCCAAGAAGCGTTCCATCCGCTTGCCGCGAAGAGTGACGAGGAGACCGATCGCCTCATTCTGCCGAACTTTGAAGGAGGCGATCGCCTTCTTCGCGCCGCGCGAAGCCGGCTTCTGGCCGGTGATCTTGGCGAGGCGGTCGGCAATGAGTTCTTGCTGCTTCTTGTCGCGGCGCTTACCCGTGCCGGTAGAAACGACTACCTTCACGAGCCGCGGTGCGGCCAGCGCATTCTTCTCGCCGAGCGATTTCGTCAACTCGGGTAAAATCTTTTTATATTTTTCTTTAATCGTAATCATATTTCAGAGCCACAACGGCGACAAACGCGGACCTTTGATTTACCACCTAGGCGGTAGCCTAAGCGCACGCCACGGTTACAGCGACTGCATTTAAACATAACTTTCGCGGCCGTGATAGGGTAAGCCACTTGCACCACTTGCCCCTTCTCCCCGGCCTTCTTCGGCTTGGTGCGGCGCTTAAGCAGGTTGACACCATCAATCACCAAGCGACCCTCGGTCGGCAAAACTTTCAAGATCTTGCCGGAGCGGCCCCGATCCTTACCTGCCATCACTATTACATTGTCTCCTTTCTTCAATTTCATATTTAAACAATTTCCGGCGCCAAGGACGCAATCTTCTGGAATCCGCGCTCGCCGAGCTCGCGCGGAATCGGACCGAAGATGCGACCACCAAGCGGTTCGAGCTTCTCCTTCTCGAGGAGCACGACCGCATTGTCGTCGAAGCGAATGAGGCTGCCATCATCGCGACGGTAGGGTTGGCGTTGGCGGACCACCACCGCCCGCATCACCTCCTTCTTCTTCACCGCCTTCTTCGGCTCGGCCACTTGAATCGAGAGCACCACGAGATCGCCGATCCGCGCATAACGCTTCTTCGAGCCGCCAAGCACTTTAAAGATCCGACCGATCTTGGCACCAGTGTTGTCCGCAATCTTCACAATCGAGCGAGGTTGAATCATGATAGGATTTTAAAATTCTTGTGTCGCGAATAGGGTCTCGTTTCTTGGATTCGCACCTTCTCCCCTAGTTTCGCCTCACCGGCTTCGTCATGGGCGAGGTAACGCTTGGAGCGGACGAAACGCTTACCGTATTTGGGGTGCTTGACTAAGCGAGGCACCTCAACTACCACCGTCTTCGCCATCTTGGTTGAGACGACGACGCCGTTTAAGATCCGAGGATTATTTTTAGCAATAACTTTTTCCATAATATTTTAGTGGTGACGAACGACCACCTTGGTTTTAATCGGCAACTTGGAGCCGGCCTGACGAAGGACCGACGAGGCAATTAAGGGCTCGAGGCCATCGACCTCAAAGAGGACGCGCCCGGGCCAGACTTGAAACTCGTACCCTTGCGGATCACCCTTACCCTTACCCATACCCACTTCCGCCGGCTTCGCCGTGTAAGGCTTGTCGGGGAAGATCCGGATCCAGAATTTGCCCGTCTTCTTCATCTCACGGGTGATCACCTTACGCGCCGCTTCGATCTGCTGGGAGCGAATGCGTCCGGCAGTCTCGGCCTTAAGACCATGCGAACCGAAGGAGACGTCAAGACCGCGCGTCTCTAAGCGCGCGCGTTTCGGATTGCGCCGCATGGTGTGCCATTTTCGAAATTTTACTTTCTTGGGGTAAAGCATGGTTAATTAGGAAAAGATTTGCCCGCGATAGATCCATACCTTAACCCCAATGGTACCGTAAGACAAGAGGGCCCGAGCGCGAGCGAAGTCAATGTCGGCTCGCAAAGTCTGAAGAGGCAAACGACCCTTCTTGAGCGACTCTGTCCGCGCGATGTCGGCCCCGCCTAGGCGTCCGGCGACAACGATCTTAACCCCTTGGACTTGCTTGTTGGCCATTACCTTCTCAATCGTCTGTTTTAATACCCGCTTGAAGGGCATCCGCTTCTCCAGACCTTCCACCACCATACCGGCGGCGATGGCGGCATGCGACTCGGGCTGACGCACCTCTTCAATATCGAGCTTAAACTCCTTGGGTAAGGCCACCTTGTGCTTCTTCAACAGTGCGAGGATCTCATTCTTAACCTTGGTCGCCCCTTCGCCACTGCGGCCAATCACAAGACCGGGGCGAGCCGTCTTCACAATCACGCGGTAGAGGTTGGGACCACGCTCGATCTCTACTTGATCAACAGACATACCGCGCAAACGCTTCTCCAAGAATTCGCGAATTAAAATGTCGCTTCGAAGATACTCTTGGTAGGAACCGCGGCCACCGGTGGCCGTCTTGTCTTGCCGACCGGGCAGGCTAAACCAACGCGATTTCCAATCACGGATCAAGCCAAGTCGATGAGAATATGGATGGACGGAGTGAGACATATAATTAGCTTGTGACTGGTAGCTTCTTAGCTTTTAGCTTAACAGGGGAAGCGGGTTTTTTAATTTTAGCTTTTGAAACAATTGGGCCGAGCTCCACCACCACGTGGGAGGTGCGCTTCTTCAAGGGGAAGGCGGTGCCGCGCGCCCCGGCGCGGAAGCGCTTGTACACTACTCCTTTGTCGACACTAATCGCCTTCACCACGAGCTCGACGCCGGGGTTGGCTTGACGCGCATTCGCTTCAGCCGAACGGATGAGCTTGGCCAAGGGAGCGCTCACGCGCTTGGTGAGAAACTGGAGTCGGCGCAACGCCTCCTCCACCTTCTCCCCCCGCACCAAATCGGCCACAAGCCTAACCTTGCGCGGTGACTGCCGATAGTTGGTGAGTTGCGCTTTCATAAATTAATTACTTCTTACCAGCGGGAGCGGCGGCTTTAGCGCCGGCCGCCGCGACTGGCGCCTTAGCGGCTTGGGCGGCGGCAATTTCGGCCTCCTTGGCCTTCTGCTCTTGCTCCTTCTGCATCTTACCACCATGGCGGACGAACTTACGCGTGGGCGAGAACTCCCCTAAACGGTGGCCGACCATCTCTTCCGTTACCAAGACCTCAAGATGCTGGCGGCCGTTATGGACGCCGAAGGTGAAGCCGACCATCTCGGGGCTGATCTGGCAGGCTCGCGCCCACGTCTTAACCACCCCAGCTTCGGCCGGTTTCTTACCGCTTATTTTCTTCAATAATCTCTGGTCCAGGTAAGGACCTTTCTTTAATGAACGCGTCATAAGATGTAGACATAAATGCTAGCAGAAGACGCGTCTCGGTGTCAAACTTGCTTAGCGACTAAGGACTTGGCGGAGACTTTGGAGGATCGAGTTAATGGCGGAGATGGCGCTCGCGATCTGAGCTTCGGACGGAGCGGCACTAAGCGGCGCCGGGCAGGCGGGTAGAGAACGGGCTGTGCCCGGCGTAGAAAGAATCTCGCCGGCCTTCGTCACATCAGCTTGATTGAAGACGCCGTCACGGTTAATGTCGGTCTTATAGAGTGGTTGAGCGGCGCCTTCGGCTGTGCCAACCAAAGCGTTGAGACGACCAAGGTCAGCATTCAAGAACCAGCCATTCCCATCCACATCACCGGGCAAGAAGCCGAGACAGATAGAAGATTTAGAAGGCAGATGATTGATGCGAATCCGTTCGCCGGGTAGTAAGTTGCGAGACAACGAAGCAACAGCTTGATTCGTCCTCATCCCTTGTCGATCGGGAGCAAGATAAACTGAAGCAGAAAGAGCACTAGCAGAATTAGTACTAGAAACTGAGAAGTCAGAGCTATTTAAGTTATCCAACATCTCAGAGAGAACCAAGGTCACATTCCTAAAATCAGAACTGGTCCCGCTAGTATCTCGCGCATCCACCGCTCCATTCGGTGGGTAAGAAGAAGTGATGGTGGGGATGGAAACGGAAGCATCGGTAATAGGGATTATTGCTGAACTAACAGCAGAACCACCCCGACAGTCATACACATTAGCTCTTACAGTGTAATTACCCGATTTGGACCAAGAGTGAGTGACCGAGAAATTATTGTTGGGCAAATTTGATGGACAGGCGGAGGCGGTGGCGGTTCCATCACCGAAATCTACACCCCAAGATAAATTGTCCCCATCCGGATCAGTGGCATTCCATTCTAATCTGACCGGTTGACCAATCGTAGCGCCAGTTGGTAAGGTTCCAGAAGTAATCCGTGGCAACCCATTGTTGCCAGAACCACCACCCACCACCACCGAGAGGCTCGTGCGGGCGGATTGGCCGGAATTATCGGTGACGGTGAAGGTTGGGTAATACGTGCCGACGCTAGAGTAAGTGTGCGAGAAGGTGGCCGTTTGTTGAACGGCGCCCGAAGTACCGGCGGTAGCCTCATCTCCCCAAGCCACGGAGTAACTTAAGGAGCTTCCGCCAGCTGGCGGATCCGGATCGGTCGCCGTTACGCTCCAAGTACCACTCTGGCCAGCACTTAACGTTATTGGTCCCGAAACGCCAGAGATCGACGGTGGGCGGTTGGTGATAGTGCCGGAAGAGATAATTTGGAACTTAACTTCATTGCAAGATTTTTCGCGAGAAGCCGTATTATACAAACAAAGTTGCAAATAATGAGTTTTGTCTTGGGTGTTTTCGTTAATATTATAAGGAGTCCAAGCATAAGTACGTGGATTCCCTTCTGGAATATCGCCGATATGAGTATCTAAGATGGTTTTGGTCTTTAAAACATCACCCGGCTGGAGATAGATAGCGAAACGCCAATTCGTCGGATCAGTAGGGCGATTGGTAATTGAGAAATTAATATTGTAGTTACTCCCCTCCTTAACCTCCTCGGCGTAACTTGGTGATGAGATGGTGATTGACGGGAGAGTGGCCTGGCCTTGGGCATTCTTTATCCCGATAACAAATTGATTAACTAATAGATTTTGTTGTTGGCTTAATGCTGGCAATATCTCGAGGTACTTATTTATTGTTGGATCTTGGGGGTTAGTCTTAACTAGATTAACTAATTGGGTCGATATCCCATTCAAAAATGCCCCAAGTTGCTGAAAAACTATGGGGTAAGCGGCAAGGCCGTCTATTGTAGTCTGCGCATTGGTGGCCACCGGCGCGAAGACGAAGGCGAGCGCCAGCGCGCCAACTGTCAGGAATTTACTTATTTTCATTATTTTTTTCTTAAGATTAATAAAAACTACTTAAGCTAACGAAGCTACTTACTATGTCCTAACTAGCCTTAATTATCGCATTAAACAAACAAAAAAACAGCCACGTTATCCACGTCGCTGATTTTCCAAGGGTCACCCTTGTAGTTTTTAAATGTGGTGTAATTTTACTTTTTAACCCGGCGGGAGACGACGAAGACGTTTGAATACTTCTTGGCACGGCGGGTCTTGCGACCGCCGGTAATCTTGCCCCACATCGTCTTGGGGCGGCGGGTACCGCGGCCTTGAGCGCCTTCACCACCACCGTAAGGGTGATCCACCGGATTCATGGCGCTACCGCGCACCGTCGGCCGAATGCCGAGCCAGCGTGAGCGCCCAGCCTTACCTAAGGAAACGAGCTTCTGCTCATCGTTTGAGACGGTGCCAATGGAGGCCCAAGCCTTCTCATTCACTTGGCGCACCTCGGATGAGGGTAGGCGCAGGCTCGTGTAGCCAGCGTCGTTAGAGAGCACCTGGGCGAAGGAGCCGGCCGAGCGCACGAGCTTGGCTCCGCCCTTCGGCTCGATCTCGATATTATAGACGAAGGTACCAACGGGGATCTTCTGCAAAGGTAAGCGATTGCCCGGCGTGAGAGTGGCGGTATCACTCGTCAGCACTTCGTCTCCCACCTTGAGAGTCTTGGGTAAGAGCATGTAGCGGCGCGCGCCGTCGCGGTAGAGGATAAGGCCAATGAAGCCGGTGCGATTAGGATCGTACTCGATCGATTCGATTCGGCCCGGCACACCAATTTTGTCGTATTTAAAGTCAACGTCACGAAAGCGGCGCTTGTGACCGCCACCCTTGTGGCGCACGGTGATGCGGCCGGCACTATTACGCCCCACATGGCGCTGGCCACCTTGGACGAGGGGCTTGAAAGGCTCACTCTTAGTTAAGAGTTCGCGATAATTGAGACCAGTAGTTCCTCGGCGGCTCGGAGTTGTAGGGCGATAGCTTTTCATCTTACTTTATTTATTTCAAATCAATCTTCTCCCCCGCTTTCAAGTAGACGAGGGTTTTCTTCATCCCCGGTTTGAAGGCCGGATGACCACGGTAAAGCACTTTCTTCTTAGGTACATTAATGATTCGCACTTTTGTCGCCTTCACCTTGTAGTCGCGGAGAATGAACTCCTTCACGTTGAGCTTATTCGCGCCGGCCGGCACTTCAAAGGTGTAGACTGGCGTCTTGGCTGATTGGGCGGCGGCCGCCTTCTCCGTTTGATGAGGGGTAAGTTTAATCATGTTATTTATGGCGCGTCTCCAAAGCTTTAAGACTAGCTTCCGGATCAACTAAGACTAAGTGCTGATAGCTCATGAGGTCAAGAGGGTTCAAATTTCTTACCTCCTCCACTCGCACCGCGGCCAAATTGCGGAAACTGCGCGTGAGCGCCTCATCGCGGTGCGGCAAAGCGATGATCGCCCTGTTACCAGAACGGTAAGCGAGCTTATTAAAACCCTTGAGCTCGGCTAGATTCTTCAGCACCCCTTGGGCTAATTTAGTTTTCGGCGTTTCGAGCTTCAAGCCTTCGAGCCAGAGGAGATCTCCCTCGCGTTGCTTCGAAGCGAGGACGGTCCAGAGAGCCTTGGTTCGCATCTTCTTATTGATCTTCTGCGTATAGTCGCGATCATTTCTCGGACCATGAGTTACCCCGCCCTTGCGCCAGATCGGCGAACGAGTTGAGCCATGCCGCGCGCGGCCCGTCCCCTTCTGCCGCCAAGGCTTCTTGCCGCCACCCGAGACCTCGCCTCGCGTCTTAGCGTGAGCGAGGCCTAAGCGTTGGTTCGATTGCATCGAGACCACCACTTGATGGACGAGATCGGCATTCCAAGGCAGGTCAAAAGACTTGGGGAGATCAACTTCCCCCGCCGCCTTACCCTTTTGATTATAGACCTTAGTTTTCATATTTAAGTTCGAGTTTGGTGCCGCGGCGACCGGGGATGGCGCCCGAGACGAGGATCTGGTCGGAACCGGTATCCACGGCCATCACCTTGAGATTGCTCACCGTGATTCGGTCGCCACCCATGCGGCCACCCATGCGAATACCCTTAGCCACCCGGCCGCCGGCGCGCGGGCCGCCGCCAATGGCGCCCGGCTCGCGCTCGGAATGCTTCTGGCCGTGCGAGCG
>JBBTTW010000035.1:0-35188 GCA_038064055.1 Patescibacteria group bacterium
TGTATGAGCATCAAGCGCCCGCCAACCGGTGGGCGCTTTTCTTTTCTTTACACCATCTCCTGCTCCGCGATTTCAATTAGGCGTTCGTATTTGGCACGGCGTTCGGGTGGGTTCGGGGAGCCCGCCTTGATGCCATCTGCCCCCACACCGACCGCGAGGTCGGCAATGAAGGCGTCGGGGGTGTCGCCCGAGCGGTGGGAGATGATCACCCCCCACCCCGCCGCTTGCGCGAGTTTGACCGCCTCATAAGTCTCCGTCATCGTGCCGATTTGATTTGGTTTGATAATCACAGCATTGGCGCCGCGGTGCTCAATCATCTTTTTAATCTCCGCCGGATTCGTGGTGGTGAGATCGTCGCCCACGATATCAATCCCCTGCCCCAACTTCACCACGATCTCCTCGAAGCTCGCGAGATCATCTTCGGCGAAGGGGTCCTCAATGGAGGTGAGAGGAAATTTTTTGACCAGTTTTTCATAATGAGCGAGAAGTTCGCGAGGTTTCAGATCTTGCCCCAAGACGCGGTAATGCCCGCGTTCTAAGAATTCCGACGCCGCGGCGTCGATGGCAAATTTGATTTCCGGACTTTCTCTTTTTGTTACCTCGACGAGGAGTTCAAACGGCGCTTCGAGACTACCTAACTTCGGCGAGTAGCCACCTTCGTCGCCGAGGGACACTTCGCCATATCTCGCTTTAATTATTTCGCCCAGCTGATCGAATATTTTATGAGCTTGATCGTAATTCGCCCGCGGCGACTGCCCGTCCAAGATGATCATGTACTCTTGGAAAGGCAGGAGGAAGTCGGCATGCACGCCACCATTGATGATATTTAAATACCACTTAGGCAACTTCGGTCGCCACCCGCCACTCTCGGCAATCGATTGCCAGAGGGGCTTACCCGCGAGCTTGGCCGTGAGACTGGCCACGGCCATCGAGATGCCGATCAGATTATTGCCGCCGAGGCGGCGCTTCTCCGGTGTGCCATCGAGCTCGAGTAAGGTTTGATCAATTTTAGTCTGGTCAACTTCAAGCCCGATTAAGGCTGGCTTAATTACTTCGTGGGCCAGCTTGATCGCCTGCTTCACCCCCACGCCGTCGGCGTCGCGGAGTTCCACCGCTTCGCGCCGGCCGGTGCTCTTGCCCGATGGCACGGCCACCCTTGTGGCCACTTCGCCACTCGAGAGCGCCACCGCAAGCGTTGGCCGGCCGCGCGAGTCGAGCGTCTCTTCAACCTTAAGATCAGTAATCGTTTTAGGCATTAGGTGTAGTGGCGGGAAGTGTCGCCTCTTCAGACGAGATCTCGCCGATCATCTTGATCACCGAGTCGGCGTTGAGCGAGATCGACTCGATCCCCTCGCGGACGAGGAAGCGGAGGAAGTCGGGGTAGTCGGAGGGCGCCTGGCCGCAGATGCCGATGTACTTACCGCGTCGGCGGCAAATCTTAATCACCTCGGAAATTAATTTCTTCACTGCCGGATCATTCTCATTGCCGATACCGCTCAAGACGCCAGCATCGCGATCGAGGCCAAGCGTGAGTTGCGTTAAGTCGTTCGAACCGATGGAGAAGCCGTCGAAGAGGTCGAGGAATTCTTCCGCGAGGAGCACATTCGATGGGATCTCGCACATCATGTAGACCGGCGTCTTCGCCGCGTCGCTTCGCAAACCTTCGCGAGTGAGAATCTCAAGCACTTGTCGCGCTTCGCCCAGCGTCCGGCAGAAGGGCACCATCGGGATCACATTGTCGAGACCCATCTCGGCGCGCACCTGCTTCACCGCTCGGCATTCGAGGGCGAACGCCTCGCGGAACTTCGGGTCGTAGTAGCGCGAAGCGCCACGCCAACCGATCATCGGATTCTCCTCCGCCGGCTCGTAAGCCTCGCCGCCCAAGAGGGTGCGGTACTCATTCGTCTTAAAGTCGGAGAAGCGGACGATAATCGGCCGCGGGTGGAATGCGGCGGCAATCTTGCCGATGCCATAGGCGAGCTTGTCCACATAGAAAGCAAGTGGATCTTCCCAACCGAGCATCCTTTTATCAATCTTTTCGCGTAGATCTTTTTCGAGAGTAGCGTAATTCAAGAGCGCAAGCGGGTGGAGTCCGATCTCGGACGCGATGATGAATTCTTCGCGCGCGAGGCCGACGCCGGCGACGGGTAGGAAGGACTTCTCGAAGGCGATGTCGGGGGTGGCAATGTTGACCATCACCTTCGTCTTCACCTGCGGCACGGCCTTCATGTCGTGCTCCACCACGCTAAACTTGAGCGCGCCGGAGTAGATGTAACCCGAGCTCCCCGTCGTATCGATCGTTACCAGGTCGCCGGTCTTAATTCGCTTCGTCGCCTTCTCCGTCCCCACCACGGCGGGGATGCCAAGCTCGCGCGAGACGATGGCGGCGTGACTCGTCCGCCCGCCCTTATCCGTCACGATGCCGGCGGCAATCTTCATAATCGGTTCCCAATCGGGATCCGTCATATCGGTGACCAAGATCTCACCAGCTTGGAAACGGCCGATGTGCTTGGCATCAAGGATCACTCGCGCCTTACCCGTCGCTACCGCCGTCCCAACCGACACGCCGGAGACGAGCGCCTTACCCGTTTCCTCGAGCCTATACTCTTTCAACTTAGAGAAGTCCTTGGCCGCCTGGATCGTCTCCGGCCGCGCTTGGACGATGAAGAGTTCCCCCGTCTTCCCATCCTTCGCCCATTCGAGATCCATTGGCGTCCACTTGCCGTGCTTGGCCGTGTAATGATTCTCAATGATCACCCCCCAGCGCGCGAGTGTTAGCACCTCCTCATTATTTAAAACAAAGGTGGTCTTCTCCTTACCCTTGGTGGCGATAATCTTAACCGGCCGGATCCCCTTCCGACCGAAAGAGTAGACCATCTTCCGCGCCTTGACCCCCAGACGCTTGTCGATAATCGGCACGAAGTTCTGATTGAGCTTCGGTTTGTAAACAAAGAATTCATCCGGACTCACTTCGCCCTGCACGATCATCTCGCCCAACCCCCACGAGCCGTTGATGATAAGCAAATCTTTAAAACCCGATTCGGTATCGACGGTAAACATGACTCCCGACGCCCCGAGGTCGGAGCGCACCATATGCTGGATGGTGACGGAGAGCGCCACCTTCATATGATCGAAGCCCTTATCGACGCGGTAAGAGATGGCGCGATCGGTGAAGAGTGAGGCCATGGCCGAGCGCACGGCGCGAGTGACGTCAGGAGCGCCGCGAATACCGAGGTAAGTATCGTGCTCACCGGCGAAGCTCGCGCCGGGCAAGTCTTCCGCCGTCGCACTCGAGCGCACCGCCACATCCACGTCCTTGCCGTAACGCTCCTCCATCTTGGCATAGCGCTCATTAATCGCGGCCAGAAGATCGGGTGGAAACTCGGCCGCCAAGATCTCGCGCCGCACCGCTTTGCCGATCTTCGCCAGTTGGCGGAGATCCTTGGTATCAAGCGGGGTGAGGAGCTCGAGAATCTTCTTGTCGAGCCCAGTCGCGGCGAGGAAGTGAGTGTAGGCCGTGGCGGTGACAACGAAGCCACTCGGCACCTTGACCCCCTGACCCCCGAGCTCGCGGATCATCTCGCCGAGCGAAGCATTCTTGCCGCCGACCAGAGCCACGTCATCGATCCCTACCTCTTCGAGCCAAAGTACGAGCGCCTGCTTTTTATCTTCTGTCATAATTATTTAAACTTAACCGCGATTAATAAATCCGATACATTACTTCCGGTTTGACCCGTCACCAATTGCCCCTCTCCCATCGCCTCGAAGAAGCCGATCGAATCATGGCGCGCGAGATAGGTCTCGGGCGCGAGATCCTTCGCCTCGGCCAGTTGCCGAAGCGGCACGTCGACGATCGCGCCGGCGTAGTCGCTGTTGTCGCGCCCGTCGGAGGCGAGTGCGAGCACCACTTCTCCCTCGCCAAGCGCGGTGAGGGCCGAGAGTCCAAGTTCGTGATTGCGCCCACCCCCACGCCTTGGACGGGAGACACCCCGAGAGAGCACGCCGGTCTCATTGGTGGCGAACTTAACGGTCGTCTCGCCGCCGTAGAGGTGGACGCTTTTTGGCGGCGCCGAGCGGAGCGAGGCGACTACCTCCGCCCCCACCAAACTCGCTTCGCCAGTAAGTTGCTTATTTTTTATCTCCGGAGTCAATCCAGCCTCTTGTGACGCCTTGGCCATCGCCTCAAGAGCCAAGCCGTTTGAGACGATCAGCACATTCCTGACTCGGTCGAAGTATTGAGCTTCTTTCGGCGTCTCGATGAGCCCGCAATGCTCGAGACCACAAGTGCGGAGGATGCCATACTTCTCAAGCACGAGATCGGCGTCGGCCACGGTGGTGTCATCACGGTAAGTGGGCCCCGAAGCCACGAAGGTGAGGTCATCACCGGGTACGTCGGAGAAGATGAGCCCCACCACCTGCGCCGGGTAAGCCGCTTTAGCCAAGTGCCCGCCGCGCGCGAGCGACATGTGCTTGCGCACTACATTCAAATCTTGGATCGTCGCTCCCGCTTCGAAGAGCGCCGTCACGATCAGCTTCTCCTCAAGGCAGGTGCCATCATTCTCCGGCAAGCAGAGCAGAGTCGAGCCGCCACCCGAGACGATGGCGATCACTAGGTCGTCAATCGTTAAATTTTGGAGAAGCTTCATTAACTTACCGGTGATGGCGATGTTCTCATCCGAGGGGAAGGGGTGAGTGCCGGCGAAGCATTCGATCTTCTTAAGGGTGCAGGTGTTTGATTTCGTTACATCGATCACGAGCCCGCCGGTGAGATGCTCGCCCAAGATCACCTCGAGTTCTTCGGCGGCGGCAATGGCGCACTTACCCACGCCGACGACGAAGACGTGCGGCGGGAGCTTGATGCCTGCCACTTCACCGGCCAATTCCAACACTCCGTCTTTAATCTTAACTCGCTCGCGCACCGCCAGACGAGTGTCGATGGCCGCGAGTCCGACTTCAGCCAAATCGAGGACGAAACGACGTTCGGCGCTGGTGGCCAGCGCCTCAAGATTCTTAATCTTCATACCCTTAATTATAGCAAATTAGGCGTCTCGACCAATGGCCTCGGCCAGATGATTCAAACCGTCCCGTCTTAACAATTTGATCAAACCGAGGCTGATTTCCCCTGGTAGTTGCGGCCCTTCATAGATTAGGCCGGTTATAAGCTGGACGAGAGTGGCGCCGAGCCTGATCTTCGTATAAGCGTCGGCGGCGGAGAAGATGCCACCGCAACCGATGATGACGAGCCGCTCGCCGAACTCGCGGTAAGTCAGCCGGATGAGTTCGTTCGAGCGCGCCGCCGTCGGCCGGCCGCTGAAGTGCCCCTTACCCGCGCGGGCGACTTCCGCCGGTTGCAAGCTTGGGTCTTGACGATTACTCTGCAGATTACCGAAGATTACGCCGGCCACGGAGAAGGTACTCACCACTCGAAGCATCGCCCGCGTTTCCTCGTCCGACCGCGTGATCGGCATTTTGATAAAGAGCGGCCGATGCAACCTTAAGCCGGTGACGGCCGCGAGCAACTCCCGCAAGTGCTCCGGCTCGTAGAACTCAATATTCCCCTTCAGGTTGGGGCAACTGATGTTCAATTCATAATAAGCAAAGTTGGGTTGAGTAGCCGCTTCGGCTTGGCGGAAAGCGGCGACGACGTCGGCCACCGCCTCGGCCTGATTCTTGATCTCGAGAGTGTTCGTCTTGCCCAAGCTCAAGCCAACCGGTGAGGCAAAGTGGCGCGCCGCGAATCGGTTCAAAATTATTTTAATTCCCTCGTTCTTGAAACCCTTATTCACGAGCAGTGAGCGTGATTGGACGAGGCGCCCGAGTCGCGGTGGCGCATTACCCTCGTAAGCCTTATTGGTAATCGTGCCCACAGTGCCGAAGCCGAAGCCAAGCGAAGGTAAGATTTGGGTCAGCCGGCCTTCGTAATCGAAGCCGGCGGCCAAGCCGACCGGCGTGCGAAAGTCGATCCCCGCCACCGTCTGGCGTAAAAGCGGTGACTCCACCCGCCAAAGGCGGTCGAGGAAGGAGCGCGCGGCGGAGTAACGCCCGAACCACTCCCCCGCGCGGGTAAGCGCGTGGTGAATGACTTCCGAGTCAAACAAGAAGAAGATGGGCCGCGCCAGATAGCGGTAACCGAAAGAACTAACTCCTAGTGCCAGCAGTTTGAATCGCGGCATAAGATTTGACCCGAGCTAAAACGATTGAACCAAGAATGAAGAGTGAGATCGAGATGATGGCTGAAAACATGCAGTAGATGCAAATACTTTTGAGCACGAAGAGCTGGAGCGAGACGAGGTAGAGCGACATGAGGAAGCCGATGAGAGTGAGCTTGGCGGCGCGGATAAAGAGCGAGAGTCGCGCCGCGAGCAAGTGGTCGAAGGTGATGATGAGAATGAGGAGGTAGTAAACGGCGCCGAAGAGCGAGAGCGGGATGCTGAAGAGATTATTGTACTCACTCGTCAGCACGGCTTCGCAACCGGAAGTAAGCGAGCAAGGTGGGACGACGTTGCGGTAATGCTCGATGGTAAGGTAAGTCGCGTCTAAGAAGCCAAGAAAGCCAAGGATGAGGATGGCGATCGCCAACGGCTTAATTGCTTTAGTTAGTGGCATGGCTTGCAATACTATCGGCGATCAACTTTTTAAACTCGTCGTAATCGCCCGGCATCTTGGTAATCTTCTGCCCGTTTAAGAAGAAGGTGGGGGTGCTGTTGACGAGGAGTTTGAAGCCCTCATCCCGATTAGATTCGACACGGTCGGCGATGGCGCTTGAGTCGAAGTCGGTGGCAAACTTACTCTCATCAAGACCGAGGGTTTTGGCATAACCGGCGAAGATCTTGTTGGCACCACTCTTCCCTTCCCAACTCTCTTGATTATCAAAAAGGAAATCGGCCATCTCCCAGAACTTACCTTGGCGACCGGCCGCTTCCGCCGCCGCGGCGGCGGCCGTAGCATTGCGATGTTGAGAGAGCGGGAAGTGGCGATAGACGAAGGCGAAGTCGGCGCCGAGGTCGTCGACGAGTCGCTTCACCACTGGCGCGTAAGCGGCGCAGGCGGGGCACTCGAAGTCACTGTACTCAACGAGCACCGTGACGGCCTCGCGATTGCCGCGCACCCAATCATCGGCTCGCGGCTTGGTTAGGTCAAAACCGGAGGTGGTGCTGGTGGCCGTGCCGGAGTCGCCCGAGTCGGAGTTGGAAACGAGAACGGACAAGCCCCAGACACTAAGACCAATGACGATGATGACGATAAGCCAAGGGAGGAACTTGCGCTTCAAGCGGCCAGTTTGACCGGCCGACTGCCGTGCCAGTTTGGCTAGTCGTCGGCGTTCGCGCTTGCTTTGGGGATCATTATTACCCCCCACCCCTTGAGCCACAGCGTTTTGATCGTTATTGTTTTCCATCTCCTATTCTAAAATATCCCTCTCCGCTTGTCGATTGACTAATCCCCCCAACCCCGACCCTTTGTGCAAAGGACTACCCTTGGTCGGATACTACCCTTGGTCGGATAACTCTTGAGGCTTCTTCTTCCAGAATTTAAATTTATTAAAAAACAAAATCCGGACACCCAATAATTCAAGACCGAGAACGGCCAGCCAGGAGCCGGGCGTAAGTGGGGTGAAGAGGGCGGCCAGTCCTGCGAGAATTAAGATAATTCCAATTATTTTTTTAATTTTCGGCTTATCCCGAGTGTAGTCCTTAATGATCGCAAGTAGTTTCATAAACTTCTTTCAAAAGTTTGTGATATCAGTTTAGCAAAAAATGAGGCATTTGTTTGTACAACGAACTACACTTGGTCGGATAAGTTTAGACTAGACAATATTTATGCTAAACTGCTTACATTATTCAAACAACGACATGACGTCGAATAAGTCTACGTCTTACGTCTTGAAGTAAAAAACATGGAAACAGTTAAATTTAAGATGACTTTTAAAAATTCGTGGTGGCAATGTTTAGTGGCAATTTTTTTATTCAAACCCATTGGAATGATTACTACCATCGTAATCATATCAGCTTTTAGTGGCGTTGGACTTACGGGAGAAATAGGCCAGGATATAGAGGATATCTCCAACATAATAGCTATCATTTTAGTTCTGTGGCTTGCTCGTTATTTATCTAAAAAGACATGGGAAAGAAAACAGAAAAAGCTAGCTGCCTTAAGTAATACTCAGAATAATTAAATACCACCAAAATTAACCCTTTGTACGTAGGAAGGGTTACTTTTAGTTAGACTTAATCTTCTTGAAAAATCTTGTCCCATACTTGAAATATCGATGCTAATATAATTACCCAGCCGAATAAAAATAAAAACGCGTTTTTAACATAAATTAACGATTGCCATTTATACCCCTCCTCTCTTTCCATCTTGAATTGAATCTCGGATTTTGAATAAGGTTTTACACTTATTTTCGTTGTGCCATTTTCCGTTTCTATTTTAGCTTTACCGAAAGGAAGAACGCCTCGTAATTCTATATCATTTCCTAATTCTGCTATAGAACTCTCAGTGCCAAAGTATTCACATTTTTTGGAATTAAAAGGAACATATATCTCTGAGGATGTTCCTTTATAAAACAAGTTCACTGAAATCGCGCCACCCTCTTCGCCATCTAAAAAACCTTCAAGATCATATATTCTTTGATCGTCAAAATATGCTTCGCTATTATTGTGTATACACACATATCCAGGCATCGGTTCAGTTTTTATGTTTAAAAACCTATAAAGCAACGTCGCCCCTAATGCATCAACATTAGTGGTGATGCTAATTTTTTTGGTCCCCAGTGATTTACTCTGCTCTAGCTTAGCTGGAATTTTTTTTGAATTCCATGGTGGTGGAGCACCCGGAGAAGCTAGGATAAGCGGTGGTAAAAAAAGAAACAAAACTAGTAGTGCTTTTTTGTGTCTATTTAGATAAAATTTTATATTTGAAATTTTAGTTCTTATACTCTGTGAGCTCATATTCTGACCCCACGGGGAATCGAACCCCGATTTGAAGCTTGAGAAGCTTCCGTCCTAACCGTTAGACGATAGGGCCTAAAACATTTGCATAGCAAATGTTCGGCCGATCATTCGAGTCTCCGAATGATTTAGGCCAGAAAAATCATAGCATTTTTGGGTGAGTTATGGCAACTCATAAATTGACGGATTGGATATAATCTGTTAGTATCGAATTGGATTGGAATCGCGTGGTTCCAGCATTTGGACTTTGGCTTAATTAGGGAGAATCGGCCAATGGGTAAGACAAGGAGCATGACTGAGCTGGGCGCCCCGAAGGGAACAATGAGATTTTTGAAACCGAAGGGCGAACTTCGCCGACTACAAGAGCGGATCGAGGCCCTTGAGGAAGTGGGTGACCGAATCAAATGGTTGCGCAACATCAACACCGAATGCGGCGACCATAAGAGCGAGGCAGAGCTCGTGTTCGAACAGGCTCTTATCCGAGCCTTCGAGGAGTGGTTGCGCATGGGTCGCTTGTGCGGCATGGTGGTTGAGAAGTAGAGTTTTTTTGAAAGGAAGATTATGCCTCCCACTCTTATCGTAGCGTGGCTCTCTGGCGCAGTTGGCACCGGAATCATGGTCGCCGCCGCCCTCACTCCGAATTGGAGTCGGAAGGGGCAGAAGCAGGAAATGATGCTCTCCCTAGCTGGAATCATCGCCTTTGGCATCACCATTGTCTCAACCCTCCTTATCCCCAAGTAGCGAATTTCGGCCCGAGTCGGAATTCTAACCCCATTCGTCCGCCTGCGGCGGACGAATGGGGTTTTATTTTTTAAAAAATTTTACCGCTCTTGCCATTCGGCATCTTGGCGAACAAGGAGATCGGCCTTGCGCTCCGGCTCGGCCATAATCTCTTCAACTACTTGCTCGAGCCGCATCGATTGCGACCCTTTGATTAAAATTAAGTCCCCCGCTCCGAGCAGTCGCTCCACCGCGACGCCGGCCGCCGGCGCTTCGTCGAAGTGGTAGAGTCGTTCGGGCGCGAAGCCCTTAGCTCGCGCCGCCTCGCTTATAAATTTGGCGCGGATGCCAATCGTGACGATCACGTTCGCCACGGCCGCCGTTTGCTCACCCACGGCCCGATGAGCTTCGATCGTCTTCGCCCCCAGCTCCATCATATCGCCCAAGACGGCGATGCGCCGCCCGGCTACATCAATCGCGCGGAGAGTCTCGAGGGCTTCGGCCATCGCCGCCGGCGAAGCATTATAAGTATCGTCAAGAATCATCGAACCCTTAACCCCCTTGAGTAAGCGGAGTCGCCCCGCTGGTGGTAGATAGTTGAGTAGCGCTTCGGCCATCTCAATTAAATTGAAGTCGAGCCCCAGTCCAACCGCCAAGGCTGCCGCGGCGGCGTAGAGTTGAGGCCGGCCCACTTGCTCCGGCAAGCGGAAGGGTACGGTGTGCCCTCCTTCGTCGAGCTTGAAGGTGAGTCCCATCGGCTTGCCCCCCTCGTAGTAGAGGTGCTCATTATTCAACCGGAGATCATTACTCGGGCCGAAACCGTAAGTGATAACTTTAAGAGCTTTGTTCTTAAATTCATTGGCGAAGTTGTCTCGGGCTTCTCTAATCCGCGCGTCATCACCATTCAAAACGACGAGGCCACCGGGTTTAACCAAGTGGAGCAAGAGCAACTTCTCGGCGGCGAGCGCCTCCGGTGAAGCGAAGAATTCGAGATGCACGGGTAAGTCCGGCAAACTGGTTAAGACGGCGGCATCGAGCTTGAGCCAGCCCGAGAGGCGCTTAATGTCGCCCGGACGATCGACGCCAATCTCAAGCACGAGCCACTCGGGGTAATCGTGGCGGAAGAGAGCGAGGGCGAGTCCGGCCCCCAGATTGCGGAGCCAGCTCATTGGCCGGCCCCAAGCATTGGGCCGGCCTAAGATCGAGAGTGGTAAGCCGATCTCACTGTTAAAGCTCTTCTCGCTTCGGCGCACCTTGAGTCGCTCGTTTAAGACCGTGTAGATTGCTTCCTTGGCACTCGTCTTGCCCACATTGCCGGTTATACCGATGATCCGTGGGCGGTAGCGACGGAGCACTAGCTTCGCCTCGAAGTCGAGGAGGGAAACGAGCAGGCGGCGGGAAGCTTGTTTTAGTAACTTCATTTTAATTTAAATATTTAACGGTCGGGCGGGACTTGGTAATAGTTAAGCAGAAATTTCGCCAAATGACTAAAGGGTTCGGTGAGCGTCTTCGAAGCATACTCCGCTCCGACTGGCTCGAGATTATAGAGGAAGACGGTGAAGCGCGGCGCCGAAGCGGGGAAATAGCCGAAGAAGGAGTGGAGGAAGCGATCCGGATCGTAGCCCCGACCTGTCTCAAGCGGCACTTGAGCCGTACCCGTCTTCGCCGCGATGCGGTAATGGGGCAACTTGGCGCGGCCACCATCGAGCGCTTCGTCGACCACGCGCACCAGCATATCGGTGATGCGTTTCGACGACTCGGGCTTGATTACTTGCCGGCCCTTCTCAACCGGTAGCACTTTCGTCTCACCCGATTCGTATTTAATCGATTGCACCAATTGCGGCCGCACCAAGTAACCGCCGTTCGCGAGTACCGAAAGAGCGACGGTAATGTTGAGCGGGGTCATCGCGATCCCTTGGCCGAAAGACATGTTCGCAAACTCGAGATCATGACCACTCGTTAAGTTGCCAACGAGTCCGGCTTCTTCGTTCGGCAAGTCAACACCGGTGACCGAACCAATGCCGAAAGCTTCAAGATAGTCGCGGAAGCGCTCCCGACCGAGAGCCTGCATTACGAAGACGGCTCCCGTATTAAGCGATTGGTTGAGCACCTCCTGCATCGGCACCACCCCGCGCGCCCGCCCGTCGAAGTTGCTGACCACCTTACCATCAAGCGTGAGACTGCCGGCGTCATTGTAAGTCGTCTTCTCCGTCACCACCCCGGCATCAAGACCGGAGGCCATGGTAATCGGCTTCATAATCGAGCCCATCTCATAGACCTTCTCCACCAGCGGATTGGTTAAGTTCGCGAGATCGGCTTGCTTGCCCCCCGGGTTGAAGTCGGGTCGCGCCGCCATCGCGATAACCTTGCCCGTCGCCGGTTCAAGCACAATGCCACCGACTGACTTGCTCTGCCACTTGGTTTTAATCGCTTCGAGTTCCGCTTCCAGAAATCTTTGGACGGTTGGTTCGATCGTCGTCACGAGATCCCCCGTCTCACTCTCTTCCGCCAACGCTCCCGTGCCACCGGAAAAGATTTCCGATAAGAAACTGGTGAAGGCGAGTGGTTGTGCCCGGCGTAAAACGAGTTCGTACTCACTCTCAAGACCATAGCGACCGGCAAATTCATCACCCTTAAAACCCATAAAGCCAAGAATGTGGGAACCGAGATTGCCGCTCGGGTAAGAACGTTGGTGCTCCTCGAGGATCTGGACGCCGATCAGGTTAAGTTGCTTCACGGCCTTCGCTTCCGCCTCGGTTAAATCTTTCCGCACCTCTTCGTAACGATCATCGGCTCTGGCACTCTGTGCAAAAAATTTCGTCTCATCGAGATCGGGAAAAACGGTTTTCAGCCCAGCTAACACTACGTCGGGATTAGTAATCAACCCCGGATCAATAACGAGATCATAATGACTCTCAAGCGTGGCGGCGGCGGCGAGGGTACCATCTTTCGCCTGCCAGAAGATGCTGCCCCGATTGAAGGTCTGGTTGAAGAGATTCTCATTCTGCTCTTCGGCGGTGGCCCGATACTCCCCCCCGAAGACGATTTGGATCAAAAAAAGTCTCGTCGCGAGTAATAAACCAACGAGGACAAAGAAGCTGGAGATTAGGTTGAGCCGGCGGGCGGATTGACTATTGACCATGACTCGCCTCCGTCTTCAAAGCCAAGGTCGGCGTCGGAATGAGAGCAAAGGAGGCGTTAAGACCCGCTTCTTCGAAGCCGAGGTTGTAGGCGAGCTCGATGGTAACCGTCTTCGCTAGGTCAGAGTGGCGGCTCTCGAGTTGGCCGATGGCGAGGCGGAGATCCTCTCGATCATGGAGTAAGCTCTGACGCTCGGCGGCGTTGAAGATGACGTCGTTAATGAGGAAAACGTAGCTCCCGAGGAGCAGCGCGAGGCCAAGTAAGGCCAGCCAAAAAACCTTCTGGTCAAGCGATTCAATTTTCAAAACTTTGGTGGTCATAATTTTTTAATGATTCTTAAAGTAGCGCTTCGGGCGCGGGGATTATTTTTAACTTCGGTAAAAGTTGGTTTGATCGCGTGGCGTGTTAAGATCTCGCCTTCATCATTTGCCGCCAGGTCGCGGAAGAAATTCTTAACCAATCTCGCCTCGCCACTATGGAAAGCGATGACGGCGAGACGCCCCTCGGGAGCCAAACGTCCCCAAGCCGCCGCGAGTCCGGCCACAATCGCGCCGTACTCATCATTGGTGGCGATCCGCAGCGCTTGGAAGATCTTGGTGGCGAAGTGGCGGCGACGCTTGGGGCTCTTGTACCAAGCCGGTACGGCGCTCCGGATCACTTCGACTAGCGCTCCCGTCGTAACGATCGGGCTCGCGCGTCGCCTAGCGACGATCGCCTTAGCTACGACCTGACTAAACTCCTCCTCGCCGTAAGTTTGGAACATTTCGACGAGCTCTCGCTCGGGCAGTTGAGCTAGAAGATCGGCCGCGGTGCGGCCCGTTCCTTCCGCCTCGTAAGTCATAAGAAGCGGCTCGTCGGTTTGGAAGGAGAAGCCTCGCCCCGAACCAACTAATTGGTCGGAGGAGAAGCCAAGATCAAAGAGCGCGCGGTCGATGGCGGTGACGCCAAGTCTATCTAGCACCGCCTCAAGATCGCGGAAGTTCGCTACCTCGAAACTGTGCTTCCCTGACACGGCCGCGAGCCGCTCGCGGACTCGGGCCACCGCTTTAGCATCGCGATCGATGGCGATGAGGTGACCTTCCGGAATCGCCTGCGCGATCGCCTCACTGTGACCACCACCACCGGTCGTAGCATCAAGCACCGTTAATGACGGGGTGAGATCTAAGCCAGCTATTACCGATTGTAAAAGAACAGGTTCGTGCATGGTGCGAGGTTAGAAGACGCCAATCTCCCCCAACTTCTCAGCCAAAAGGTCGGCTTGCCGTTCGAGCTTCTTCGTCTCCCCTTGCCAGCGCTCTTCGTCCCAAATCTCCAGCCGATCATTCACCCCCGTGATCACGACCTTCGTCTTCAACTGGGCGAAACTCTTGAGAAAGTCTGGTAAGAGGATGCGCCCCATCGCGTCGACGTCCGTTTGGACCGCCCCCGCGAGGAAGAATCGAATGAAGCTCCGCGTATCGGCCTGACCTTGGGCTAAGTGGGACAACTTCTCCATAATCCCCTGCCACGACTTAACGGTGTAAACAAAGAGGCAGGTATCGAGACCGCGAGTGAGTACCACCTTCCGCCCGAGTAACCGTCGAAACTGAGCGGGCAGGGCCACCCGTTTCTTCAGATCAATGGCGTGGCGATACTCACCGATTAGCATAAAATTTTCATCCCCTAAATCCGCTTTCGGCGGATCGGGCGACCATTTTTGATAAAAAATGGTTTAGCCACTTCAACCCACTACCATAGAATTATAAACCACTCTCCCCCACCCGCCAACAAACTTATCCACAGGGATATTTAAGGCTTGGTTTAGGGTCGGATTTTTGAGCTTGACAAAGAGACTGTTTGGGTGTATAATAGGAAGAGAATAGTCAGTAGGTTGAATCACGTGATTCTGACCTAGCTGTTGTCAAAAAAAGAAAGGGAAATGCAATGACAAAATTGCAAAAATTCGGATTGGTTTTCGCCCTGGCTTGCTTCGTGTCCCTCATGGTGTTCGGAGCGATGCTTCCGAGCACGACAAGAGTTTGGAAAGGTGAGGAAGCCACTATTGTTGGTGGACCGGGGTACGAACGGGGGGAGCTTCTTGTTTCCGTCATGCCGATTGAGACGGGGAGGAAACCGCGGCCGGAGTCTTGGTTTGTGAAGGCCTCATGCCCCAACCCCTGGCTCAAGAAAGGCGACAAGGTTCGTCTTTACACCAAACAAATCTGGGGCAAGCCAGTCGCATTTGTTGGAGAAGTGTTCTAACACCTCTCCAACCACGGTTAGGGTCTGACAACCGCGCAAGCAAAAAGTCAGCACACACCACACTCAATGAGCGTGGTGTTTTCTTATGCAAAAATTTTCTGGCGATTAATTCTTTGGTTTCAGGGTCGGAAAGTAGATGACTTCGCGGAGGTTAAATTTGGATTATTTCCGATAGGCCGAACCACGCCAGTTAATTTCGATGACATGAACAAAATTCACCTCGAAATTAATTTTAAAAACGATTCTTAATTTTCCATTACGGATCCGGAAATGGTCTTCATATGGCGGATGAAGTTTTTTCAGATCGAGGTTAATAGTCTCACCGGACATTTTCTTTATCGCGCTAGTAACTGCTTCAATCACCGTTGTCTCGGGGAGGTGATTTTTTCGAAGGAACTTCAATGATTCTCTGGAGAGGGCGATCTCCCACTGATTCATAGCGACAGACGAACCTTTCTCCCAATTGAACGATCAGCCTTGAGCAATGATTTTTCAATTTCTTTTTGCTCCTTCTTACTAATAGTAGGCAGAGCTAAAGACCGAAGTCGCATTAACTCCGAGGCTAGAGTGGCCCGAACACTTTCAGACACAATCTGGCGCAAATTATTTTTGGTGATAGTTAGGCTTTCCATTTCCTCATTCTAACATATTGGCAAAATTCAATCAATAAAAAAATTCCTAATAACGTTTTAGCTCTTTGGTTTCAAAGTTGGGAAGAAGATGACTTCGCGGATGTTGACCGTGTCGGTGAAGAGCATGGCGAGGCGATCAATGCCAATACCCACGCCGCCGGCCGGCGGCAAGCCATGCTCCATCGCTTCCACATACTCGCGATCGAGGGGTTGCGTTTCCGTTTCGCCCGCTTGCTTACTCTTCTCCTCCGCTTCGAAACGCGCTTCCTGCTCGACTGGATCATTTAATTCGGAGAAGGCTTTAACCAGTTCGAGCCCGCCAATGACGAGCTGGAAGGCGTCGGCCAGATCCGGATTATCACTCTTCGCCTTCGCGAGCGGCAAGTAGGCCTTGGGGTAATCAACGACGAAGGTGGGTTGAGTCAACTTAGGCCGGCACACTTTTTTATAAATTAAATCTAGGATTTTCTCTCGCGTCGCCCCGGGCGGCACCGTGAGACCAAACTGTGCGGCCTTGATCGAGAGCTCCTTCGCCGTCGCACTCGTCGGATCGGCGATCAAGGCATAACGCTTGAAGAGATCGTAGTAGGTCACCACCCGGAAGTCAGTTTTGAAATCAATTTTCTCTCCGCTGTAAGTCAGGCTCATTTTGGAACCAAATTTTTTGACCAAAGTTTTAATGAGCTTCTCCACAAATTGTCTTTGCTTGGTAGCGTCACTGTAAGCCTCATAGAACTCAAGCATGGTGAACTCGGGATTATGAGTCACATCAATCCCCTCGTTGCGGAAGCAGCGCGAGAGTTCGTAGACCTTGGGGAAGCCGGCGATGAGCATCTCCTTCAGATAGAGCTCGGGTGAGATGCGGAGATAGAGCGGCGTATCAAGCGCGGCGTGGTGGGTTTTAAAAGGGGTGGCGGTAGCACCACCGGCGAGCGGTTGGAGCATCGGCGTCTCCACCTCGAGGTAGCCGGCGTCATCGAGGTAAGCGCGGATGGCATTCAAGAGCTTCGACCGGAGGGCGAAGCGAGTGCGGACCGTCTCATTCAAGAACGCGTCGAGGTAGCGATGACGGAAGCGCTCCTCCACGTCGGTTAAGCCGTGCCACTTGTCGGGCAAGGGGCGAAGACTCTTCGAGAGCATTTGCCAATCTTTAACGAGTAGCGTCAGCTCATTACTCTTCGTGACGAAGAGCGAGCCCGACACGGCGACGAAGTCGCCGCGATCCACCGTCGTTTCGAAGCGAGTGAGGAGCTCGTCCGCCACTTCGCCCTGCTTCAAGAGAGCTTGGAGCTTACCGGTGCCATCATGGAGGTCGAAGAAGTTGAGCTTGCCTTGGCCGCGGAGACCGAGCACGCGACCGACGAGCGAGAGCGGCGCTCGGCGCTTCTTCAGCTTCGTGGCATAGCGCCTCACCTCTTCAAGCGAGTAATCGAGAGTCACCTTGGCCGGATAGGGGTCAACCTTCGCCGACCTTAACTCCGCCAACTTTCGCAAACGTTCGGCGCGCAATTCGTCAATTGAGGCCATGACTTAATTAATTTTGGTAACTTGGTAAACCGCCTCACCCTTAGGCGTCTTAACCTTAATCTTATCACCTTTCTTCTTATTCAAGAGGGCGGCGCCGAGCGGTGAGAGGTAGGAGATCTGGCCCGTCGCTAAGTTGACCTCTTCCGGACCAACGATGCGGAAGGTGAATTCCTCTCGCTCACCTTCCTTCTTCACCATTAAGGTTGAACCGATCCCCACACTGGTAGAGTGACGTTCACCGATAATTTCCGAGCCTTTCAGGATCGTCTCGATCTCACTGATCCGATCCTCCACATCCGCCTGCTCCTCGCGGGCCGACTGGTACTCGGCATTTTCCGACAAGTCGCCAAGTGACTTGGCGAACTCGAGTCGGCTGGCAATCTCCTTCCGCTTGTCCACCTTTAATTCTTCTAATTCCTTCTTTAGATGATCAAACTTTTCCTGACTCAGATAATGTTTATCGGTTTCCATTAGCCTAGAATGATAACCCTTCCTTAAACCTATTGCAAGTACTCGGGGGCGGTGGTTGAGAGCCAGTCGAAGAATTGACGCATAATGAAGACGCCACCGATCGTGTTCTCCCGTCGGCCGCGCTCCATGGCCACCGCGAAGGCATAGCGCGGCGCGGTGTAAGGGAAGAAGCCGATCACCCATGAGGTCACCGCTTCCTTCGTCGTGCCGAGCTCGGCCGTACCGGTTTTGGCGGCAATCTCGACGTAAGGGACATTGAGTCCAGTGCCGGTGCCGTCGGTGACGGCTTGCCGCATCCCCTCGCGCACAATCTTAAGCACTTCCGGGCGAAGTGAATTCTTAATCGATTTCGGCTTCAAAACGAAATCAGTGGAGGTGGCCGAGAGAACGGTCGGGGTTACGAGGTCGCCATCATTCGCAATCGCCGCCGCCACCCGCGCCATCTGGAGAGGAGTAACTTGGAAGCCATACTGCCCGATCGAGGTGTGGTAAGTATCGCCCACCCGCCATGGATCACCGGGGAAGAATTTCTCCTTCCACTCCGGCGTGGGGATAACGCCGGCCTCTTCGCTCGGCCAATTAATCCCCGTTGGCTCGCCTAAGCCGAAGAGTTTGGCGTATTTATCAATGCGCATAATCCCCAAACCCTTCTGATCTTCGAATCCCCCACCCACTTCGTAGAAGTAGACGTTCGAGGAGACGGCCAAGGCGCGACGTATATCAACCGCCCCATGCGCTTTCCAATCTTTGAAAATTGACGGTTCATCGGGGTTGAAGGGATTAGGTAAGGTGAGCGCGCCGGTGCTTATAATCTCCTTCTCCGGAGTAATCACCTTCTCCTTTAACGCCGCGGTGGCCATAATCGTCTTCACGATTGAGACCGGAGTATAGAGACCGGAGATGGCGCGGTTTAAGAATGGTTTAGCCGGATCGGTGAGCCAAGTATTGATCATCGTTCGGTCGTCGCCACGCGCCAGCACTTCCGAACTATACTCGGGGTAGCTGGCGAGGGTCAGGAGTTCGCCCGTCTTCACATCAACCACCACCCCCCCCCCACCGACGAAGCCGCGCTCCAGCGCGAGCGACTTGATCAATTCAAACATCTTGTTTTGCAAGCGCGAATCGATCGATAAGTAGAGACTCTCGCCGGGCTTGGGCTCTTGTAAAAAGTAATCGGAATGGATCTCGCCATAGGCATCAACCTCTTCAATCTTAATCCCTTTCTGGCCCATCAAGCGATCGTTGTAGACCTTCTCAACGCCATTGCGGCCAATTAATTCTTTCGGATCGTAACCATAATTCTTGATCTCTTCTTCGGTGGGATAAGCCACGAAGCCAAGCAAGTGGGAGAAGCCGTCGACACTCGGGTAGACGCGTTCCGGATTATTCCAAATTAATTCCTCACCCAAGCGATCGTAAACCACGCCTCGATCAGAGAAGACGGCGGTGTGGCGCAAAGTGTTGTTCTCACTGCGGGCGGCGAAAGCCGGACCTTGATTGATTTGGAGGTAATAGGCTCGACCAAGGAAGATGACGCCCACCAAGGCGAAGAGACTAGCGAGAATGAGGAGCGTCGCCTTACTGATTGGCTTCTCGATCTCGCCTTCAAATTGCTGCCGGTCGAAAGCCGGCAGATTATAGGTATCGAGGAAGATCTCGTCCGGATCGATCGTCATAGGTTCTAACTAGTTTACCCTAATTAGTCGCTTGATCAAATGAGAGAGAAGAATGAAGATAAAAAGGGAGCTGAGCGCGAGCGGAAAACGATTAGCCGACCCATAAAGCCAGTCGAAAAAGAAACTAGGTATAACGAGTAGGTAAGGCGGCTCAAGCCAAAAAGTAAGCAGCGCGAGACTCACCAAAAAGAGCCACCAGGGAAAGTATAAAAGGGCGAGGAGGAGAAAAATGATTAGTAAAATCTTAGAGACCATGGAGGCGAACCCAAGTTAGAAGTTCGAGATTAACGGGCGAACGGAAGAAGATCTCTTGGAAGGCCTCGATCGGGTCGTGATTAACCACACTCACCCGCCCGAGCGAGTACTCCTCCGTCCCGATGATCATCATCACCGGATCCCCGACTGCCACCTTAACCTCGCGCGGCAGCGAGAGGCGGAAGTTACCACTACCTCGGCCCAAGGCCTCGGCCGGCACCCGTGTCTCCCCGATTAAGACCTCTCGCTTTCGCCCCCAAGCCGAGAAGAGCTCGAACTTCGACACCCGCGACTCCACCGCCACAATCTCGCCGAGAGCCGTGGCACTCGCCGCGTCGAGGACGAGATCGCCGAGCTTGAGCGGAATGCTTGCCACGGCCGAACCCACATCGAGCGCCAAGACGCCCGTCGCTGACTGATTGACCCGCGTCAAGACTCGAGCGGCCATGGTTAGGTGTTCGCTCGTTGAAGTGGCGTAGTTCAATAGGCCGCGAAGGGCGAGGTTGTCGCTTACCAGCCGCTCACGTTCAAGTTCAAGCGCCGTATAAGCCAAGAGATCTTGCTTCAGTTTTTGATTCTCCAGTGTCAGAGCGCTGTGGCTTGATAAGAATTGCCACTGCCGTTCGAGCCAACCAGAGAAGCCGCTCCCCGCCGACCAGAAGGGTCGGGCGAGCGTCAGCGCCACCCCTTCACCCACGCGGAAGACAGAAGGACGAGTGATTAACCAGAAAAGCAAAACAATAATTAAACCAAGGAGCCATGGCGAGCGCCACTTGGGGCGCGAGCCGCCGCTCCGACCGAAGATTTGGAAATTGTTATCGAGGTAATTCATCCTCGTCAGGCAAGAGGACGTCTCGGTAATCCTCAATATTCTCAAGCACGATCCCGGCACCGCGAACAACGGCCGTCACCGGATCATCAGCGAGGGTCACCGGGATCTTGAGTTCGTGGGCCAAAAGTTCCTTCACTCCAACGAGGAGTGAGCCACCGCCGACCAAAATGATCCCTTTATGCATAATATCGGACACGACTTCCGGCGGCGTCGTCTCCAGCACTTCTTTAATCGCTTCAATCAAACTGTTGACCGAGAGACTAATCGCTTCTTTAATATCGGCATCGGTGATGACGGCTTCTTTCGGCAAGCCGGTGACGAGATCACGACCGCGAATCGTGGCTTCAAGGGGCTCCGGCTGCTGCCAAACCGAGCCGATCGCCATCTTCACCTCTTCGGCCGTCTTCTCCCCGAGTAAAATTTTAAATTCATCCCGAACGTAATTAACGATGTCGCGATTCAGTCGATCGCCGGCGGTGCGTAAGTTCTTTGATCGGACAATGCCCCCGAGCGAGATAACGGCGATATCGGCCGTGCCGCCGCCGATGTCGACAATCAGGTTACCGACCGGTTCGCGCACGGGCAAACGGATGCCGATCGCCGCCGCCATCGGCTCCTCCAAGATTTCGACGACGCGGGCGCCCGCTTGGCGGGCGGCGTCGCGGACGGCCCGCACCTCCACGTTAGTAATGCCGGATGGCACCCCGATCACCACGCGCGGGCGGAAGAACTTGTTCGGCTCAAGCTTCGACACTCGTTTCAAGAAGTAAGCGAGCATTTCTTGTGTCACCTCGAAGTTTGAGATCACGCCATCAACCAAGGGGCGCACGATCTCGAGGTGAGTCGGGGTGCGGCCAAGCATCTGCTTGGCGTCGTGGCCGATGGCCACGAGTCGCCCTGTCTTCTGATTGACCGCCACAATCGAGGGCTCGGCGATAATGATACCGTGCCCCTTCACGTAGACGAGCGTGTTCGCCGTACCAAGGTCGATGCCGACCTCGTGGGAGAAGCGTTTATATAATTTGTCTAACCAAGGAAGGCGCATAATTCTTTCTCCGTGACTAAGCGCGACTCGCCGCCGCGTCGCTCAGTTAACTCCACCTTCAACTCCCCGCCGTGCGAGAGAGTCCGATCGGAAACGACGACGCGGTATGGGAGGCCGAGGAGCTCGGCTTCGTTCAACTTCTCCCCCGCTGAAGCGGCGCGATCATCCCAGAGCACCTCGTAACCAAGTTTGATTAAATTATTATAGAGACCTTCGGCCGCTTTGGCGGCCGCACCATCCGTCGCCCCGAGCGACACGAGGTGAATAGTGAAGGGAGCGACGGCCCGAGACCAGACGAGACCCTTATCATCAGCCATAATCTCGACCAAGGCGCCCATCAGTCGACTTATCCCCAGACCATAGCAACCCATAATCACGAGTTCGTCCTTACCCGTCTCCGAACGATAAGTGAGGTTGAAAGCTTGGCTAAACTTGGTGCTCAAATCGAAGACGTTGGCCACCTCAATTGAGGTCACCGATTTAAGCTCCTTATTCCCACATTTCGGGCAGTTTGGGTGCTTGGCTTTGATCTCATCATTGACGGCTAAGTGGCAAGTATCGCAAACGTGGATGAGGTCTTCGCCGGCGGGAGTGATGGTTTGGAATTCGTGCGAGTACTCGGCGAAGGTGCCGCCGGCCGCGAGTGTGAGGTAAGTGGTGGGGCCGAGACCCAACTGTTCGAAAATCTTTTGGTAAGCACCGATCACTTGATCATAGAAACTCTTCAACTCTTCCGACGTCCGGTGGAAGGAGTAGAGATCCTTCATTAAAAATTCGCGACCGCGGAGGAGGCCGGACTTGGCGCGCGCCTCCATCCGAAACTTAGTTTGAAATTGGAAAACAGCCGTCGGTAGATCTTGGTAGGAAGTGATGAAGTCCTTCATGAGCGGCGTGACGATCTCTTCGTGGGTCGGCCCCAGCGCGAGCTCGCGCTCACTGCCATCAACAAGCTTGTAGAGATCAGTCATCTTGTCCCAACGGCCGGTCGCCTGCCAATTAGCCTTGGGTTGAAGCACGGGCATGGCGATCTCCGCCGCCCCTAACTCGAGCATGAAGTGCCGAACGAGGTTCGTTAACTTCTCCAGCACTCGTCGGCCGAGCGGCAAGTAAGAGTAGACGCCGGCTAGCTCCTTGTGGATGTAGCCGGCTCGAATGAGAAGTTTGGCATTCTTCGCCACCTCGTCGGCTGGCGCATCACGCCTCGCCCGAGTAAACAATTTAGACTGTCGCATCCTGTAATCTTAGGGCAAAAATTAGCCCCTGTCTATGGACGAGTTAGTTTGAAAATGTCGCTAAAGGTAACGATGACCATGAGAAGAATGAGGAGGGCGAAGCCGATGAGGTTCGCCATTTTCGCGAATTTGGGATTAAGCGGTTTCCGTTTAATCGCTTCGATGAGAAGGAAGAGAAGGCGGCCGCCATCGAGAGCGGGAATGGGTAGCAGATTAAGCACGGCTAAGTTGATGGAGATGACGGCGGTGAAGAGGAGCAGATGGCCGAGGCCGAGCGCTTGAGCCGTGCCGACGAGCGAAACGAGGCCGACTGGCCCTGCCACTTGATTGAGTAACTCCCCGTGGCCGCGGACTAGACCGAAGAGGAAGTCACCCAAGCCACGCGCCGTGAGCCAAGTAAGATTGGCGAGGAGTTTAAAAGCGAGTGGCACGGCGCGGAAGACGGAGAGCTTGAGCGTGCCTACCGTCTCGAGACCGAGGCCGATGGCGGCTCGATCCGAGATGAGACCAGTGACGGGTACGACTCCGACCTCTTCGACAATCGTTTTAACCTTCGGTTGCTGTCGCTCATAGCCGAGCACGATCTCGCGCCCCGCCCGCGTCGCCGTGAAGGCTTGCACTTGCTCTGGGCTCGTGGGGATAAGATAGTCGAGACCGGAACGCATGGAGATAAGAGTGTCGCCCGCTTTGAGTCCCGCTTTATCCGCCGGCGACCCGGGCGCCACGGAGATAATCGAGAGATGAGAATTAGTCAGCGGGACACCAGCTGGAGCCACCGACTCACCGGCCGGTAAACCCGTAGTGGAGAGGGCGAGCGCGAGGAGTAACCAAGCGAGAATGAGGTTGAAGGTGACGCCGGCCGCGAGCACCGCCGCTTGCTGCCACTTCGACTGATGGGCCAGCGATCGAGCGGGGTCAGGCTTTTTATCTTCTATTACTTCTTCCAAATCTTCGCCATAGATCTTAACGAAGCCGCCAAAAGGAATGATGTTTAACGAGTAAGTCGTTTCCCCTTTCTTAAAGCTCAAGAGTCGCGGCGGGAAGCCGAGACCAAATTCATCCACCCGCGCGCCGACGCGCTTAGCCACGATGAAGTGCCCAAACTCGTGTGAGATGATGAGCACCCCAAGGATAATAAGAAAAGTAATCAGGGTCATTAAAATTAATTCAAAATCTCGGTTTCTTTTTTGGCGGCGACGATGTCGAGTTCTTCATTAGTTTGATCAATCAATTTTTGGAGTTCATCTTTGAGCCGGAATTTAGCATCTTCGGAAATTTTGCCCTCGCGCTCGCCCACTTGGATCTCGCTCCAGACCTTATCGCGCGCCTGACGGAGAGAGACGCGTGCTTCTTCAAGCTTCGCCTTCACCACTTTCGTCAGTTTCTGCCGCACTTCGGCCGTGAGCTCGGGGAAGATGATGCGAAGCCCGGACTCATCGGCGACGACCGACACGCCAAGATTGGCGGCGGTAAGGGCTGATTCAATATCTTTAACCTGACTTTTATCCCATGGATTAAGCCGGATCGAGCGGGCATCCTCAACGGTAATGGCCGCCACTTGCTTGAGTGGCACATGGCTCCCATAAGCACTCACCATTACTCCATCGAGGAGGTAGGGCGTGGCGCGACCGGTGCGGATGCCCTGACACTCACGCCTCAACCATTCCTCAACTTCTTTCGCTTGCTTTTTTAATTGATTAAAATCGTAGGCCATCTTGATTTGATTATATCATTTTTCCCCCTTCGGCCAAGCGGGTAAGACGAGGGCCAAGTGCTCGAAGATAAGTCGCGGCAAAGCCGCGGGACCTTGAAGATAATTGAGGGCTTGCTTCAGTTCGGTTAAAGCCGCCACTACCTCCGGACTTCGTTTGGCCAACAATCGATCATGGAAATAAATTTCTAAAGCTTGCGCGAGAGCGAGCCAATGCTTCAAAGCCACTTCTTCCTCGACGAGCTGACGGACGAGTTCGAGCCGCCGCACCGGCGGCTCTTCTAGCCAGCGCTTAACCCATACACTCGCTTCCGTTTGCTCTCCGACACTTTCGCTCGCGGCCATGTGCACCAACTGGCAACGTGAACGCAAAGTGGGTAAGAGATCATTAAGGCTCGACGAAATGAGGAAGAAGTGCGTACCGGTCGTCGGCTCTTCCAGTACTTTCAAAAGGGCATGCTGGGCCGGTAGCGTAATCGCGTCAGCGGCAATGACAAAAAATTTCTTCCCCACCTGCCAAGCCGTTCCGGCCTGCCGCTCGATTACAGCCCGACTGTCATCGATGCCGAAGCTTTCGCGCTCGAGCCAGAGGCTCTCGCTATCAACAAATTGGTCGATTACTCCCCTCACCTCGGCGAGAAGCCGCGTTCGATCACCAACTAAGAGGTAGGCATGATGGTCGAGCTTCCGGAGCATCACCGTTTGGCTAAGATGGAACGTTTATAAACCGCCAAGTGGTCGAGGGCAATGCCGGTCCCTTTAGCCACACAGAAGAGAGCGTCATCAGCCAAGATCGCCTTAACGCCAGTGCGACGGTAGACGAGCTCCGGCAAATTGCGGAGGAGGGAGGAACCACCCGTCATAATAATGCCGTAATCAATAATGTCGGCGGCGAGCTCCGGCGGCGTCTCTTGGAAAACGGTTTTGATCGCGGAGATAATCTCCTTCAACTCCCAATCGATGGCCCGCACGATCTCGTTCGTCTTCACTTCAGCGAAGCGAGGTAAGCCGGTCATTAAGTCGCGGCCCTTAATCGTGTGGACCATCTCATCTTCCACCGGCACTGCCGAGCCGATCGCGATCTTCGCTTCTTCGGCCGTCTTGTCGCCAATCGCCATGTTGAACGTCTTTTTAATATGATCGGCGATGGCTTGATCGATCCGATTACCGGCACACTTAACGGAAGTGGAAGCGACGATGCCGCCGAGCGAGATCACCGCTACGTCGGTGGTACCGCCGCCAATGTCCACAATCATATGCCCCCGCGCCTCATAGATCGGCACGCCGGCGCCGATGGCGGCGAGGATCGGCTCCTTCACCACATAAGCATTCTTGGCACCGGCCTTAATCGCCGCCTCGATCACCGCTCGGCGCTCGGTCGAGCTCACGCCCGCCGGCACACTGATCATCACGTCCGGCTTCCAGAGGTTGAAGCGACCAAGTGCCTTGCCAATGTAGTACCGAAGCATAATTTCGGTGACGCGGTAATCGGCAATCACCCCATCCTTCATCGGGCGGTAAGCACTGATGCTGTCGGGCGTCTTGCCCACCATCACTTTGGCTTCGGCGCCGACGGCTAGCACTCGCTTGTTCGACTTCGAAATGGCGACGACCGAGGGTTCGTTCAGCACAATCCCCTTGCCGGGCACGAAGACGAGCGTATTCGCCGTGCCGAGGTCGATCCCTAATTTTTTAATAAAAAATTGCATAAAAGTTTAAGCGCGTTTAATCGAAAGACCGAGCGTCGTTAAGCGGTGCGCGATGTCCTCATACCCTCGATCGATATAGCGGGCATTATGGACAATCGTTTTGCCGTGGGCGATGAGACCGGCTAAGAGATAGGCTAAACCGGCGCGGAGATCGGGACTCGACACTTCTTGACCTTGAAGCGGCGTCGGGCCGGAGATCTTCAGCCGATGAGAGTCGAGGATCTCAATCTTCGCTCCCATTCGATTAAGCGTCTCAGCATAAGCGACGCGTCCTTCGAAGATCGCTTCGAAGACTTCGCTCCCACCGCGCGCTTGGGTTAGGAGAACGGTGAAGGGGGCCTGCAAATCGGTGGGGAAACCCGGGTACTCATGCGTCTTCACCTTAAGCGCTTTCAGTTCACCCTTGGGAGCGAGGATAGTTACCGACTGCTTACCTCGCTTCACCCCGATTCCCATCTCGCCGAGGAGATTAAGTAAGGCTTCGAGATGCTCGGGCTCGCAGTGAGTAAGCTTAAGCTCTTCGGCCAAGAGCGACCCCATAATGGCGAAGCTGCCGGCCTCGATCCGATCGGGTAAGATGCGGTAAGCTCGCTTCGGGGAGAGTGGCTTGCCCCCCTGGATCGTGAGCGTGGTGGTGCCAAGGCCCGTGATCCGCCCGCCGGCCGACTTGAGGAAATTAACAAGATTCTCGATCTCGGGCTCAAGAGCACAGTTCTTAAGCACCGTCTCGCCCCGCGCGAGGAGCGCCGCCATGAGGAAGGTCTCGGTCGCGGTGACGCTCTGGTTTTTGAAAAAGATGGTGGCGCCGCGCAGGCCGCCGCGCGGCGCGCGGATGAGGTAACCCTTACCCTCATCCACCACCCTCGCCCCCATGGCGCGAAAACCGTGGAGGAAGAAGTCGATCGGCCGCTCGCCGATAACGCAACCGCCGGGATGCGGGAAAGTGACTTCGCCATACCGCGCGAGGGTCGGCCCGCTGAAGAGAATGGAGGCGCGGATCTTCTCGGCGATCTCCTCATCAAGTTTGGGGTGAGCGAGATTGGCCGGCGGCAAGATGCTCGCCGAACGCTTCCCCCGCTTCACTTCCCCACCCAAGCGCTCGACCAGAGCGAGCATCTTCGAGACGTCATCAATTTGCGGCAAATTTTCGAGCTTGAGCGGCGTCCGACAGATAAGACCGGCGGCAATCGCCTGGACGGCATCATTCTTCGAACCATTAACCTGAACGGTGCCTCGAATTAAGCGCTTACCACCGGCGCCTTCGATAATTAGAGTATCCTGCTCCACGGCAGCATTTTAGGCTTTAATTCAAGTTTTTACAACCCTTTACACCACCAGGTCTTTGGTGATGATTCCTTTATCCAATTTCTGGGGTTCGGATTTATAAACTTGTCGATAAGTCTCGTCCGGCAATTTCTCTTCCACCGTAATATAGTATTCGCCCGGGGGCGTGAGGAGGAAGAAGCGTCCCATCATATCGGCCACCACCGACTTCACTTGCTGGTCAACGCCGGGGACGAAAGCGCGGATGACGGCGAAGGGAATCGGCAAACCGGTGACGCGACTCTTCACCGCCACCGCCGGCCGCCGCTTGCGCCAGATATAACGGAACAAAAGAATGCCGAGGTAGAAAAACGGCGTGATCAAGTTGAGCCAACTTGGCCGGAAGATCGCTTGGTATGAAGCCAGAACGAGACCGATATAGAAGAGAAGATTGAAAATGAGATTACGCCGGCGCTCTCGCTTCGAATGGAGAATGAAGAAACCTTGCTGCTCCTTGGCAAACTCATTCCAGTCGAAGGCGATGGGGTCGAGCGGGATGTTGCGATTGACCACTTCCCCACCCGCACTCACGAACGGCTCACCGAAGTAGAGATTCTCGTACAACTCGTCACCCGTTTTCCCTTCCAGTTTGAGCGACGGGAAGCGATAGTGAGTCTTGTTCGCAAGTAAGGTGTAACTGCCGGACGGCAAGAAGAAGCCATACCGACCGTCGAGGTCGGTGATGGCGGTTGTAACGTCCGTCTCGCCGCGACGGATGATGACGTAAGCCGGATCGAGCGGTCGCTTCGTGACCGAGTCATAGACGACACCCCACGGCGCCGACCGGCGCCGCACGCCAATCGCCCGCAAGATGAGGGAGCCGAAGTGGACAAGGAGAAGGTAGAGGTCGTAGAAGGAACTAACTTGTCCCGAGAGAGCCACCGCTTGCGCCAAGCCGGAGCCTAAACCAACAATGGTGACGACCGGCGAAGTAACGCGACCAATAATCGTTTGACTAAATGGCACCGGCCCGCCGCCGACAACGAGGTGGCCGGCCAAACGCTTGATCGTCTGATTTTTGAAATTGATAATCGAAATGTAGATCGGGTAAGTCCCCTGCTTGAGCAAGGCGCCGATGTTGGCCGTGTAGGCTGTCTTGTCGCGGTTGACGCGGAGGATGAAGGAGCTCGAAAGTTTCGGGTTGTTGGGGTCGACGATGGTGAGACCGATCGTCTTCAGCGCTTCGGGTAAGCGGGTGTAATCGATGAGCACGGAAATGTCTTTCCCTCCGACGAGCGGCACCGCCTCACCACTGCGGAAGAAGCGCTGTCGTTCGCCCGGTTGGGCGAAGACAAAGTCACCCAAATCAAGTTGCTGAATGATCGGACTGTCGTCGACAACTTCGGGAAAGGATTGGAAGGGATCGGGTGGCGGCACATTATCACCACCACTGTCGCCCGGACCAGGCGGTCCAACTGGCGGTGGTTCGTCACTCGGCACCGCGGCTAAAGCCACGGCGCCCGAAGAGTAAGCGCCACCCGTATCGCGGACGAAGGCGCTATAGTAGTAAGTTTGCCCGGCGGTCACGAGGCTATCACTCGCCGACTGGCCGGAGCCGTCGTAGATGAAGAGACCATCCGTCGGACCGGTGGGGAAACCGCTGGTACCGCGGACGATCCGCACGGCGGCGAAAGTGGCGAAACTTGGATTCTGCCACGTCAGATTAATTTGATTCGGAGAATAGTTGGCCGAGAAATTGCTGACGTTTGGGATCACGGCGGGGTAAAGGCAGGAACCATCATTCTGGGTCGCTTGAGAATTATAGTTGGTCGCTAAAGGGTCAGTACAACCGAGCACTGGCAGGGTCTCACCGCTACCACCTGATCCTTGCACCACCTCGAGATTAACCTGAACGGAGTCCGTCACCGCCAGAGTGAAAGTCGGATTGAGAAAGAAACCGAGCGAAAAGATTAAAAGATAATTTGAGATTGATCTCATTCTTTATGAGGCGAGAGCGGTGGCGGTAATCGTGGCCGAGTAATTTTCAGCCGGTTGGGTGTTGTTGGAAGTGCCGATCTCGGCTTGAAGCTTGACGGTGGTGGCCGTACCGGCCGGACTGTTGGGGCTCGCTCGACTGGCGACCGTCCGATTGGTAGTGGAGAGGCCGTCCCAGCAACGATCGGTATTTTGACTCGCGCCAACGCCGCAGGCCGAACCATTGTCGAGATAGCGCGAGGCGGTATCGGTACCTTCAATACTGAAGCCGAATTCCGCCGCCGTCGCCGCGAGCGACCAGAGGTAATCCGGCACCGCTCCACTCGGAGCATAATCATCGAAGCTACCACTCGTGCCGCGCAGCGCGGGATTGGTCGAGGCCGCAATTGCCAGCGTGTAACCGGCGCCGTTATCAGTCGTCACCGTCCAAACGACCGAGCCGGTCGAGCCGCCACCGTCGATGTTGTTAATTGACGAGAGGGTCACATCCGACGGCGCCGAGATGCTGATCGAACTGCCAAACATCGCTTGGTAACCGGCCTTAACTTTATAATTAGTGCTCGAGGAATCACCGGTGGCCACTTCGCCTACCGTGTCTTCAAGTTTGTAATTATTGGAAGTCGAGAGTTGGCCGCCGATGTTGATACTGTCGGCTTGGATCCGGTAATTGGTACTCGCGGCGACATAAGCCAGAGCGGCGAAGCTTGGCAAGAGAAGTAAGCTGATAATAATGAAGAATTGGTGTCTCATGATTTAGTCGAATTGAAGCGCATGACCTTGAGACCAAACTTCAAGCCAATTAAGAAAATGATAATGAAGATGAGTAGCGCGTAAGACCAGACGAAGATTGAGGTTTGCTGTTCGGTTACGGTGTCGGCAAACCCCAGATTAAGCTCGAGCTTAACGCGGTAGAAGCCGAGCGGTAAGCCCTCGCTCAAATTAACTTCGCGACTGCGCGCACTCTCGGGTAAGACGAACCAAGGATCAAGACCTTGCTTAGACTCTCTGCCCGTTAAACGATTGGTGATGGTGATCAAGCCGTAGGGATTAAGGTAGACGTTGCCGCGATTCTCGTAATCAATGTGGAAGGCCGGCGGTTCGGTCGTTTTGAAAAAATGATTACCAATCGGGCCGAAACCGAGCAGACGACCGGACTCATTCTTCTCGACGCCCGAGAGTCGCACGAAGAGGAGCGAGCCGAGGCGCGACACAGCCGAGGCCGTACCTTCAACCGGCGCGAAAGAGATGATGACGGCGCCATAAAGACCGGAGACACCTAAGTTTGCCGGCAGATTAATGATGACGGGGATACTTAGGCTCTCGCCGGCAGCGAGCCTCGAGCGCGTTAGCGGCAAGCTCAAGTAAGGTAAGAGTGAGTAGGTGCTGGTATTAGCCGCGCGGAGCGCCACCGGCTCGGCCGATGAACTACCGGGAGCAATGTCTTCCAAGCTAACCGCCAGATTAACGGGCGCTCCGGTCTGGTTCGTTACCACGAGCTCGCGCGCCGCGCGCTCGCCCGGAGCCAAGCTAACCTCAAGCTTAGCCGGCACCAATTGGTAACTAGGCTCACTCGCCGCCGCGATGAAGGGTAGCAAGACGAGTCCCGAACCGAAGATTATTTTGATCAAGTGATTTCTCATGGCGAAGAGGCTTTGATCGGCGTAATGACGAAGAGGTAATCATCACCTCGACCCTCGCGGAAGACAGGCGTGATGACGCCCGTTTGACCGCTGGCCTCAAATTTAATTTCCACTTGATCGGAAAAGGAATTCTTAAGTTCGAGGGCCAACGCTTGATCTTGAGTTGGGTCGCCGGTTGAGGGTAAGACGACGAGGCCCGTCGAGGGCAGACCCGCTTGCGCCGGTGCGCGATTTAAGAGTTCGGACGTGATCTCGGCTTTAATTTGAGCTTTCAATTCGGCTAAAATGTTCGGATCGATTACGCCAGTCGCCGGATTAACGGGCAGAGGCGAGGTGGCCACCGGCGGCGACCGACCCAGGAAGCCGCGCCAAGCGGCGGTGCTACTCTCCCAAGCATAAGCGAGGTTAGCCGCGAGTGCTTGCCAGAAGCCGGAGACAGCGAGCCAAAGCTCGGTGAGCGAAGCTTCCACCCCGCTGAAGACGCTCGCTACATTACCCCGATTCTCCGGTTGAGATAATGATCCGAGCGTACTTTGAGTAGCCGTAAGCGCCACTTGCCCACCGCGGACCACCGCTTGCCAAGCATTAAGTTGCCAGAAGGATTGAAGGACGAGAACAAGGCTCGCGAGAAGGATGAGGGTTGCCACCGGCTTTAAAAGCGGGTGTTCAAAGTGAACCGATTCAGACGTAGTGAAATCTTCGAACGCGCCGATAGCAGCGGCGGGAACGTACCACTCGCCGCCGAAGTGCCGTAGCGGCAAATGCTTGCTCCGGCAGATCATCTGTAATTCAGCGAGCGGCCAATGCTTACTCTCGGCCAGCCGGTTAAGCGATAAATATTTCTCGAGTTGATTGTCCACCGACTCTGGTCCCATTATCTAATTATAGTATGCCGGACGTTAGGGAGCGAGGGGTGGATAAGTTTAAGAAATATGGTATTTTGGTTAAGTGAATGTCGTCACCGTCACGCCGATCAGTCGGGGTCTATTCAAAGAGAGTTTGACCTACTTCTCCACCCTACCCATCGCCCCGGGGGCGATTGTGACGGTGCCGGTAAGAAACCGCTCCGTTGAGGCACTCGTCCTCGAAGTTAAACCGGTCGAGGAAGCAAAGTCGAGTTTGAAGACGGCCAACTTCGCTTTAAAGAAGATCGAGCGAGTGAAGCACGAATCCTTCTTCAGTCCCAACTTCCTCGAAGCGGCGCGGCAAACTTCCAAATACTTCATCAGTCCGCTCGGCCAGACGCTCTCGAACTTGGTGCCGGCCGACATCCTCACCACGTCAAGCAAGCTCTTAAACTCGCCGGCGCGCCGCGAAACCAAGGTCTACGAACGGCCGCGCGGTTTGGAGAAATATATTCTCCAAGAGGCCGACGATGACCGACTCATCTACTACAAGGGTCTCGTCCGCGAAGAGTTCGCCCGCGGCTTCTCCGTCTTCCTCTGCTTGCCGACCTTGGCGGAAATCAAGAAGGTGGTCGGCTTCCTCGGTCGCGGCATTGATAATTACACCATCATTCTCCACGGCCGCTTGGGTAAGAAGAGCTTGCTTGAAGCTTGGCACGAAGCCGTAACGATTAAGCATCCCGTGCTCATTATCGGCACGCCGATCTTCCTCTCGCTCCCCCGCCCCGACTTGAAGACGATCATCATCGACCGTGAGAACTCACCGGGCTACCGCACCCTGAATCGGCCTTTCCTGGATTATCGAATCTTCGCCGAGCGCTTGGCCGAAGTTAATCGTCAGCAATTTATCTTAGGCGATCTCGTCTTGCGAACGGAGACGGTCCACCTGCTGGAGAAAGGTGTCTTCCAACCGAAGGTGGCGCTGAAGCACCATCTCATCTCGGTGGCCGATCAGGTCATTATGAGCGCGAAGAATCCGCCGGGCGAATTCCGCATCTTCGGCGAAGAATTACTCGAGCTCATTAAGCGAGCCGCGGCGGCGAGCGAACGGCTCTTCCTCTTCGTCCACCGGCGCGGCCTCGCGCCGATCGTGGTCTGCGAAGATTGCGGTGCCGCCGTCACCTGCCGCAACTGCCACGGGCCCGTGAGTTGGCATAAGCGCGGTGATGGGGACGACAGCTTCTTCCTCTGCCACCATTGCGGCGACGAGCGCGGTCCGGCTGAGAAGTGCGCCAATTGCGGCGGTTGGCGCTTACTCGGCCTTGGCATTGGGCTCGAACGCGTCGCGCGCGAGCTCGCCGAAGCTTTACCCCAAATCAAGATCTCGAAGCTCGACAGCGATGAGATTAAGAATGAGCGCCAAGCCGGAACGGTGATCAAGAAGTTCCTCGACACGCCGGGTGGCGTACTCGTTGGCACCGAGATGGCGACCCATTACTTGAAGGATAAGGTGGAGAACGTGGCCGTCGTCGCCATTGACTCTCTCTTCGCCATCCCCGATTATCGGATCAACGAGCGCGTCTTCAACCTCCTGATTCGCCTGCGGAGCTTGGCGAGCAAGCGCTTCATCATTCAAACTCGGGCCGTCCGGAGCGAGCTCTTCGACTACGCCAGCCGCGGCGCCTTGCTTGACTTCTACCGCCACGAGCTGAAGGAGCGACGAGAGTATGGCTATCCACCATTCAAAATTTTTATTAAAATTAACCTGACGGGGGAGAAGAATGACGTCCTCCTCGCGATGAAGGCGCTGGAGAAAGATCTTGCCGGTTACGAGTTCGATACTTTCGCCGCCTCCCGACTAAGTAAGGGGAACGACTTCGGCTTGAATCTCCTCCTCCGCTTGAAGACGGACGCTTGGCCGGACGAGAAACTATCTGAAATCTTGGAATCCCTGCCGCCGCAATACGTCGTGACCGTCGATCCGGAGAATCTCTTGGATTAAATTAAAGATGAAAGAAATTATCAGAAAAAAGAATGATCCCATCCTCCGCGCCAAGACCGAACCCGTGACGGAAGCTTTGCCGCCTGCCGAACTCAAACGAATCATCGAGATGATGCGGGCGACCCTCGAGGCCGAAGAAGATGGCGTGGCGCTCGCCGCGCCGCAGGTCGGCCTCGCGCTAAGGATCTTCGTCGTCAGCCCGAAGGCCAATCCCGAGGGCAAGACCGGCTTACCAACCGTCTTCATTAATCCAAGAATCATGAAGCAGTCGCGGCGACAGGTAGAATTGGTGGAAGGGTGCTTGAGTGTGCGCCACATCTACGGCCACATTAAGCGCCGCGAGAAGGTGACGGTGGAAGCGACGGACGAGACGGGACGCCTCTTCACCCGACACACCTCCGGTCTCATGGCCCAGATCGTCCAGCACGAGATCGATCACTTAGATGGCATCCTCTTCACTGATAAAGCTTATGACCTCACCGAAGTTAAGTAAGTTTGCCTTCTTCGGCACGGATGAGTTTGCCGTGGCTGTGCTCCGTGAGCTCACCCAGCAAGGGGTGCGGCCGGACCTAATCGTCACGACGCCCGACGCCCACCAAGGGCGAGGTCTCGTCTTAACTCCCGCGCCGGTCAAACTCTGGGCCGAAGAAAATAAAATCCCCTACTCTCAACCCGTTGATTTGAAAGCTGAAGGCTCTAAGCTACAAGCTACAAGCTACCAGCTATTTTTACTTGCTTCGTATGGAAAAATAATTCCGGCTGAAATTTTGAAGATTCCGGAATTCGGCATTTTAAATATCCACCCCTCGCTCTTGCCGAAGTATCGCGGCGCCACTCCAATCCAAAGTGCCCTCTTAGCCGGCGAAGCAGAGACGGGCGTGACGCTTATGCTGATGGACGAGCAAGTGGATCATGGGCCGATCTTGGGAGCTGCTAGCTGCCATCTTCTAGCTTTAAGCTTTTTAGAATTGAGGGATAAATTAGCTCAACTGGGAGCAAAATTATTCCTAGATAAAGCACCGGATTATTTGGCGGGGAAATTAAGGCCCGAGCCGCAAGACGAGAGCCAAGCCACTTTCACTAAGAAGATTAAAAAAGAAGCTGGGTTAATAAAGTTGGATGATGATCCGGAATTAAATTATCGCAAATTCCTCGCTTACCACCCCTGGCCGGGTATTTACTACTTCACCCCTTCGGGTAAGCGCGTTAAGGTGACCCTCGCCACCCTTGAAGACGGTCAATTTGTGATCAAAAGAATTATCCCCGAGGGGAAGCGAGAGATGCCCTACGAGGTGCGGGCTTA
>JBBTTW010000036.1:0-2016 GCA_038064055.1 Patescibacteria group bacterium
ACTAGCTAATACCGACGCCCGGTTCGGGCGGGGTTTCCTGGAAAAAGAAAAAAACGGACCCAAAAAATTCGGGTCCGTCTCACTTTGTTGTGCCCCCACTTTACTAGTCGTGGGGCATGCCATGGTAGGCCAAAGAACGGTTGGAGAATCTCGGGTCAGTGGTAACCTCCTTCAAGATCCCGATCGAAGCTGGGATCTCTACCTCTTGGCCCTCGCTAGTCAACTCGATCTCGAGCATCGCCAAGCCTTCGAACTCACCGCGAAACAAATCCAGTTCGAAGTATTGATCTCTGTCAACGAAGCAATACCGATCCTTCAAGATTGCTTTCGCCTTCCGATCAACCAAAGCCCGGAGGCGCTTGTACTCGTCGGCACTGATCGGATGTTCACGTTCGGAGCGAACTCCCGGTCGGAGCAACACTTTCGTTGCTCGATAGTAAGTCGCGACGCCAGCTTGGACGCGCTTCCTAATTCGCTCCTCGGTGTTTGGCTCGTTTGATTGAAGATAGTGTTGAACGATCTCTACCTTTCGAAAACCGGGAAGTTGAGCGAGGTTGAAGTTAGCGACTAAATACTTCCGCTCAATCTCGAGTGGGGCCGGAATGCCTAAGATCGCACAGACCTCCTCGAGCACTCGCTGACGCTTAGCAGCGAAGTCAGCCATCGCGGGTACGACGCGTAGGTGAGAATGCCCGCACCAAGCATTGCAGACCGCGGCATCTTTCGTCCGCGCTTCTTCGGCCGTCTCGTGCCGCATCGGGTTATCGAGGTTATACGCCTCCTCTAGACCCACCGCCGCACTGCGGAGATGGATGACTCCCTGATAACGCGAACCAAGCAGTTCGCCCATAGGAGCGCCGAGCGACTCGGCTAACTCCTTGAATTCAAGTGGCTCCATGTAAGCCAGTATATCCATCGCCCCACGATCACAGATAATGAGAGGTTGCTTCTTGCCTTTACTTTGGACCTGTCCAGACAGATCCAGAATCATATCTTCAAAATCAAGCTGACTCTCTAGGATAATCTGCTGGAATTCTTTTGTGGACAAACCAATACTGGTGGGGTTAATACCGGTATTCAGGATGAGAGTGGCCATTTCCGGAACGGTGAAGACGGTGTAGCCCATCTCCTCCAACTTCTGCCTGAGGTAGCTAAGCACGGTGGTCTTACCCGCACACGGTCCGCCCGTGAGCACAATCATCGGCACTTTGTTTTCTAGCATCATTTTCTCCTTTCAAAGAACTACTACCAAACTAGCACCGAGTCGGCGAAAAAGGAAGACGGGGGTTTTGGTTTTAGGCAAACAAAAAAGGCGCGAACTCGGGTTAGGAGATCGCGCCTCGGACTGCAAAGAACTAAGAAAGAACAAATCGGGTTGACTTAGTCTGGCTTCCAGACTAACGCCAATTCCCGTTTCAAGTCAGTCGGCCACGCGGTCGAAGACTTGAGTGGATCCATCCACACGACTCGCCGATACAAGGCATCCGTCAGGGTCACTTCTGGAGCACTGCCAGCAATGGAATCACTTCCTTCACTAGCTTCCGACTTATAGGTGACCACCGTGGTCAACCACATAAAGCGGTTTACTCCATCGATAACCTTGATATAGGGCCGATGCTCGGCTGGTCGATTCTGCGCCCAGTCATAGTTCTTACGACTCTCCATGACCTTGGTCGCAATCGTACTAACACCGGCCAAGGCTTCACCGTGATCGCCGTGGCGATCCACCATGATCGGGCCAATGTTATCGGCCGGAAACAAGATGCTGGTGTTTAGACCTTGGCGTGTCTCCTCATACGGCTCCAAGGCGAAGTACTGATACAACTTACTGGCATCACGATCGCCCGCGAAGCGGAAGAAGATGATGAAGGGTTGATCATTCACATCGCTTGGCAAATCCGGAATCCGGATATCGCCGCGGTGGAAACCGGGGAAGGGAGCGAAGAAACCGTTTTGGAAACGGAAACTCTCCGCCGTATAACGACCGACTTGGAAGGGAACCAAGTTCTGCCCTCG
>JBBTTW010000036.1:2026-9509 GCA_038064055.1 Patescibacteria group bacterium
CCCAGGCGCGAACGGCGCGGACGCTCTCTCTCCTTCCCCGAAGAAGAGGAGCTGACACCAGTGCCAGAGGCCACCTTGGCTCTGGCGAATCACTTGGACGCCGCCAAATTCCGGCCGGGGGAAGAAGATCCCCCGCCACCGAATAAGCGACACCAACTCGACCCACTGACCAGCATCATCCTTCACATACTTCACGTCGGCTGGCTCATACGACAAGAATCGAGCTAAGCCAAACGACCGGATGGTGGCAATGTGGGTATTCTTACCTAACAACAATTTTTCGCCGACCGCGAAGGAAACGGGGTGACGACTCTCGTGCGAGAAGTTGGGTGAGGCCGAAGTGGCCGACACAGCGACCACTTCGCCCACCTGACCAACCAAGCGCGGGATGGCGAAGGATGGCTCGACCGACATCGTCCAACGATATTGGTCGTCCACTCGCACAAAGTAGGGATCGGACATTTGCTCAACTTCGGTCAAGGCTTCTTTAGCCAAGACTCTGATCGAACTGAGCGGTTGGATGCGCTCATAATCCGTTTCGGGTAATTCGTCCAACTCCTTAAGCTCGAGACTCTGGTAACGAAGGTAGAGCGTGAGGTAGCGATGGGGCTCACAGTGGAAGTACCAATGATTGGCAACGATCACACCGACGAGCCCAACGACTCCCGCCCAACCCCGCCAGCCGAGGCGAGACTTGTACCACTTGAGAAGGATAGCAGCGAGGCTCACGATAATGAGCTCGAAGCTATAGATCCGCATGGTCAAGATCGCCGGCTGAACCCAGGCTCGAGTAATGGCGAGAAGAATCATGACGACTAATGCCACAAGGACAAAGAGTCGTCGGCACTTCTGCCAAGACTGACTTAGTCTGACCAGACTGTTATGGCAAATCCAATACAGTCGGCCATGGGTCACCGTCTCTCCGTCCATCATTTTCAACTCCTGACAAACTGTTTCATTTTCTCTTCGGGCGAAAGGTTCGTCGGTGTTTTCGGACCAGAGTCGGCCACTTGAGCCGGCTCGGTTCCTAAATCCAAAACATCCGAAAGAACTTCTCCCCCGAGACCGCCACCGAGTGGAACCTCTGTGTGAGTTGAGGCTTCCGTTGTCGTCGGAGAGTTGACGTCTTTGGATCCGTTCCAAAACTGATCCGCCCAACCGAAGATACCAGAGAAGCGGGTGCGAATCTGCCGACCCACCTTTCGAGCGCTTTGAGTCGGGCTAATGGTGCCGTCTTCAAATCTGTCGATGGTGGTGAAGACGACGTCCCGTCGACCCCACAGATTGGCAATGAACGGCCCCGTCAAGAATCCAATTAAGGACACGACGACGCCGGAGAGGCCAACGAAGAAGCGGAAGAGGAGACCGTCTTCGCCAAAGAAGGCGATGACGATCGTCACAACGATCGACAGTAAGACGGCCATGGTACATTGGGTCCGACCGGTGCGGCCGCAGACGAATCCGCGGACGACATGGTCGGGCAACTTGGTCTCATGAGAGAGGTTGTACCAGCTCCGATACCAGTTCTTGCCGAACCGGCGATCAGCGAGGTAAGCCACCCAAGCCGCCACCAAAAACACAATCAGGTAAAACAGATACGTCGAGAGTCCTGAACTCACGGTTTTTCTCCTTTTATTCGTGTTTCCTTGGGATGAGTCCGCTCGCGAGAATCCCATTAACGGCCCATCGTTTCCGCGCTTCCGGCCACGCGCCGTAAGCACTGAAGAACGTGTCTTTGTCGAAGGTGAAGAGAGTGGTAACTGCCACCTCTGCCTGGCGACAGATTAGTCGCCACACGGTCTCACTCACTTGGATTGGTAGACCTTCTTTCGGTCTGGCCAAGAGCCACTTGAGTCGGGGCGACAAGCGCTGCCAATCAACGGCATCACCCTGAGCCAACCTTTGCTCCAGACGCTCCAAGGCGGAGAATTCTGGTGGTAGGTCATCACAATGATCCATGAGGCAGCCCATTCTCTGGGCTTCGTTTAACTTCGTTAAGTCAATTTCCTCTAAGCCATTCCGGTAAAGGGTGGCCACGAAGAGACTTTCGCGTAGTTGGCCGAGGGTGGCCGGATTACTCCGATACCACTCGAGCGGCACTTCAACGAAACCCAGATTAATGAGGCGGTTGAGAAGGTTGCGGTTCTTGAGCGAACTAACCTGACCACCCGCCACATTAGTGTCGGCCAAAGATTCATCGACGGTGACGAGCAATTCTTTGTCTTTAGATTTTGGCCTGAAGACGAAGACTCCCCCGAACGACGGAAGGTAGAAAGCTTCCGCCGCCGGATACCGATACGAATCTTTGAACGACGAGGTGAAGCGCAGGTCGCCAAACTTTTGGCCGGAAGCCGCGAGTTGTTGGCGGAGCGTCTCATCCATCCAAGCATCAGGATCGTTGGTGAACCGAGTCACTAATTTCTTTTGTGCCCCGGCCGCCGCGATCAGTTGCTTGGGATCACCGAGAGTGAGTTTGAGTGACTTAACGATCGTTAGATCACTCAATTGACTCAACTCGGAAAGACCCGGGTCGAATTGCACCCAGAGCCCGGTACTTTTAGTCAGACGAGCGATGGCATCGCCCGCCTGCTGGAAGAGGAAGGCCATCATCTCCCGTTCGAAAGAAAAGAACGGTTGATAGATCGGCTTCCCTCTTTGGTCCGGCGAGAGGAGGATCGCATACTGGATCGCTCCACCATGCGACAGATAAGCGCTATTGCGCTTCTCCGCCGCCACTTCCGGACTCCACCCCCGTCCATCAACTTGGAAGCGAGTGAGGGTGGTGCGATCAATCCCAATGTCCGCGAGGCAATCATTGTAGAAGCCTACGAGCAAGGGGTTATCGACTTCAACTAGGCCTCCACCGTGGAGGCCATGCTGCTTTAAGAGCTCCATGGTTACCTCCTTGGTTAAGTGGTCTGTCTTAAGCGGCGTTCCGCCGCGACTTGAATTTGCACTGACTCGATCGTTTGCTCGATTCGGCGTTCCCGATCAGCGCTGGCGATGGTCGCCATCGCGTTAAGGTAACGAAGGGTCTCTTCGTACCGAATGTCGGCAAAAGAAAGTCGCTTCATGTTCTCCCGCATCAGAGACTTCAACATTTCCAGTTTGACGTCGTAAGCTTGGTGGTAGAACTTTTCAGGGTTCTCCAACCAATCTTCCGGCAAGTCGAAGTCGATAATGCGAGACTGCACGGCTTGTTGGATGTTGCGGACGTCTCGCGAACTGAAGTTCGGATAGACTTTTGCTACCGCTACAAACAACGCCCCGTAGAAAGCGTGTTCCTTCACTTCGTAGCGCTCGCGCACTGCCGCGAGAACTTCGCGCAAGCGTTCGTCGCTTAACTCGGTGACGGTCTGACCCGACTCCACCAAACTATGGAGGAGCGCCTGATCAGACATATACTCGTAATCCCGCGGGTCGATCATTTCGATGAAGCCGGGGTCGATCTGCTTAAGCCGCCGCCACCAGAGGTGGTCTTGGTCTAAGAAATCGTGCTCCGTGACTGCTCCATTGATCGGTGACCGAACCTGGACTCGAGACAGAACTGCTTTATCCAATTGCTCGGGAAGGTTGGTGTAGATTGGGAGTAAGGTGTTGCCTCGCTGTAAGGCGGAAGCTCCCTCCGTTCCTCGCAAAAATACGCCAATAACTTCCCGCACACCAGCGGAAACGCCTTGGCGGGTTCGATCTTCGAGGTTGTTTTCCCCATCGTCGATCGGACCATAGATGACCTTATCGTCATCACCGAAGCGCTTCATCCAGTCCGCCATGCGTTCGGCGGAACCACCTTGGAAGGTCGAGACGACGTTATCGGGTAGAGGCCAGTAAAGAAATGGTATCCCTACCAAGCGACAGAGTCTTTCGATCTCGGTCGCGGTGGCAGAGATAAGCATCGTCTTACCGGTTCCCGGTTTCCCGAATCCCATCCCGACCGATTGTGTCCCTCCGAGTTCCACGAAGGGATTCTTCTTTGTTTTGAGATCGTAGCAAGCGAGACGCGAGGCCCACCTTCGGGCCTGATGCTTGGCTTCTCGATTGCCGACAATCTCGCCGAATTCAAGATGCTTGAACTCAGCACTCGTTGCGACGGTGTGCCGTAGCACATCGAAACCCGCCACCACGAAGTCGGTGCCATCAAGTTGATAGCTGACGTCGGTGAATGGTTCGGCGTACTTGAGCGCCGCCGCTCTCATCTTCATCTCAGCGAGCACGGCATTACTGTAATGCAGCGCCATCTTGACCATGGTGAGATCGTTTTTCACTAATCCCGTCTTGTCTGGATCAAGATAAGCCGTGAGATAGAAGAGAAAGCACTTAACGGCCAACATCGGATTCGAGAGATCAAGTTCCGGCAGGCCGTGGAAATCCACGCTTACTGCCGCCACCTTATCTTCCTTATACGATCCTAGCCGCCAAGCCAAGAAGGCCGCCGCGCTAAAAACGGTAATGGCGGAAGAAGTATTTTGCTTCGCGCTAAATTCCGCTTTTTGAGCTTCGGCCAACCGGCCTGTACTGTTAAGGGTTTGCAATTCGAGGACGCCTGATGCCTTGAAATACTGTTGGCCTAAGTGAAGACCGAGGCAAAGAGCTTCGCGAATTGCGAGGAGAACGTAGTTCGCATTCTCGCTCATCAGGTTTGGATCCTGACTAAGCGACCGCGCAACCTTGATGAGCGACAGCTCTTCGCGATTGGGCGTGGTAGTGATTGAGGGGCGCCAGACTCTGGCGCCGGCTTGGAATTCACTCGCGGCACTACCCATCTTGGCGAGTTGCACTCTGGGAGTCCAGTCGACCTTGCTGATCAAGCCGCTGGCACTTACTCGCTGCTTGGCCAAATCGCCTTCGATGATTGGCAAGTGTGAGCCGAGGCTAGACGGCATAGATTCCTCCTTCTGGATTGTACGTGACCTTGCTGAATCGGCCGAAAGTTTCTGCAAACTCACTCTCGTTACCGACTTGCTGCAGCACTTGGTGCGGCAGCATTATCACCCGTTGGGTCTGACTGAAGGGGTCGGTACTCTCAAGGTCATCGTCGCTCGGAATGGCAAAGACTTGCCGCACCTTAGACTTACCGAGAGAAAACCAACCTCGCTCTGTATCACCATACTCTCCGCGGGAGAAGGTGACGGCCGACTCGAGCAAAAGCGCGAAGTCATCGAACTCACCAAACTTGGTAAGCCACTCGATGAGCGCTCGCTCGGGGGGCGCGCCACCATCAACCGAGAATTTCGGGCAGATGATGGGGCCAATCTTTACTCGCTTCAAGATCTTGGGTGAGACCCGGGCTAAGGCTTGGTCAATGTCTGTCGCGAGGACAGCCAGTGGCACGAGCCGATCGCCCAAACGGCGAATCGTCGGCAGAAATTCTCCTTGATCGAAATCAAGTCGAAGTTCCGCCTCTGTTCCCCGAAAGTCGAAGCCTAAGACATGAAGACAGGGTTGGTTACAAGTTCGATCGTAACACAACCACGAGAAGAGGCAGTTGATGATGTCTTTGCCGCTTCGGACAATGACCAATTGACCGGGGGTGAATGGGAAAATTAGATTATTCCCATCTAGCTCCTCGGCGAATTGGATCTCCGCCATTTGCGGCAGCAGTTCGGTCGCATCACGACCCTTCCGTAACATCTCCTCAAGCATCATTTCTTGGACAATCCGTCGACCGGGCAAATGCTTGAGGCGATTGGGCTGTAAGGCCAAATCACTTTCAAGCTCGGCAATGCCCTGCCAATGCGGTAGACCAGAATCATTGAGATCGAGCGCCAGTTGGCGATCGTGCGAATGAAGATACTTAAAGCGAAGCGTGCGGACGGTGAGAAGAATCTTCTCCAGGAAACCAGCGACAATTTTGGCTTCGGTGTTGCCACCCTCAACCAACTTCTGGTACCACGCGGTCAAAAAAGCGAACACGCGGTTCAAATGTCGGAAGTAGGCGGCATAATCGTCGCCATTAACTAGATGAACGAGGTCACCCACCCGAGCGGTTGGCTCAAGTAAGTTTGCAGACATCGCGCACCTCCTTTCTTGGTTAGAGAAGAAAACGGGGGAGGAAGCGAACTCCCTCCCCCGTTGGTTTGGTAGTTTCAACTACCTGATTGTGCTGATTAAGCCGAGGCCGGCGCTTCTTCAAAAGAGAAGAAGGAGGTGGCCTTCGGATCAATCCCGTAATGGTCTCGGAAGGCGGCTATGGCTTCAAGCTCTCGCTCACGCAATCGCGCGATCGCTTCAGCTTGAGCGCCGGCCGCATTCAGGATCCGCCGCACTCGCTCCGGATGCGCCTCAACCATATCCATTCGGATTCTGTCTGAGGTGGCACCGATGCGCGCGAGCGTCTCCGCATTGCGACCGTCAATTTCGGTCCCGATCTGATCCATCCCTTGAGCGACCTGCTGATCAGCCATCCCCTTCATCGCCTCGAGGCGACTAGCGAACGTCGTGAGACGCTCTTGGGTGTCCGACCTGAGGATGGCGATCCAGATCGTTTGATTATCGCGCAGCTTACGCTGCGTTGTCTCATGGATCTGGAGCTCCTCGGCAAAGCGCTCTTTGGATTGAAAGACGGCGAGCGCAGTGTTGCGATCGCCACGAATGGTCTCGACGCGGTTACGGAGGTTGGAGACTTCCGTCTCCTTCGCTACGTGTTGCGACGAACCATGGGTCAAGCCGGCCAGCTCTTGCTCAGCCAGTTTGAGCCCTTGTTCCAACTCGTTCAGATTGAGATCGAGTTCTTCAACCCGCCTCGACGCTTGTTGCTTCATCTCCAAAGCTTGTTGACGACGCTTCGAAACGCCGGCGAGTTGGACTTCGATGTCTTTCTTACGATTGGTCATGATGTCGATCACTCGCGCCACCTGAGTGGTGTAATGCGAAAGTGATCGATCGAGCGTAGCGTTCATCAGGCGCGATCGCGCCAAACGCTTCGATTCGACTTCGGCCGATTCGAGACGGGACCGAGCTTCGGCCAAAGCCAAATTGGCTTGGGCCAGCTTGTGCCCCTTCCGGTACCAACCAAACAATCCCCGACCAACCAATTGAAGATCGAACTCGGCCTGCCTGACCGCCGCTGACGCTCGAGTGACGATGGCCGTCTCCTCGCTCGTCGGCTGGGTCAAAGCGGTGTAGTCGACGCCGAGCTGATCCATCAGCTCGCGCAAACCGACCATCGCCACGGCAAGATCCTGCTCTTCTTTAGCCACGGCCTCCCGGAGCTTGGCCGCGTCGGCCTCGACAATCTGGAGTCTGGCTCTTTTGAGAGTCTCATCCTTTTTCGTCATGGCCTCGGTGATACCTTGCTCCAATTGGTCGAGCTTCTGGTCGAGCGGTCCTTCTTGTCTGGACCTTGCTTCCACTCCCATCAAAACATTGAAGGTGTCATCCCCCAATATTTTCAAGAAGTCCTCGGTTGAGGCTGGTTTGCGACTGCCGACTTGCTGAACGGTACTGCCAATTGTTGGCATAACTCTTCTCCCTTTCTTTCTAC
>JBBTTW010000037.1:0-7730 GCA_038064055.1 Patescibacteria group bacterium
GGCGCGCCTGATCCGAAGCCGGCCGCCCGAGGTACGATCCGCCAGGCTTACGGCACGGGCGGGCCGGCCAACGCTGTCCACTCCTCGGCCCCGGCCGAAGCGGCGGCCCGCGAGATCGCCTTGTTCTGGCCGGAACCGATGGTTCGCCCAAACCCCAAAGAAGGAGGATGAGTATCGATGGCAACAGCTGAAGACCTCAACCAATTCCTCCAGCCGGAGATCAGAATCCATGTCCTCCCCGGTGGGCGACTCCCCGAGCTTGGGACGGACGGGGCCAACGGCTTCGACGTCTTCGCGCGGGTGATCCAAGATGATGAGAAGCGCGACCCCAAGAATGGCAACTTGCGCTTACCGTTGTGGGAGCTCATGAGCAACGATCCCGGTAGCTACAAGCTTAAACCGAGGGAATCAGTCCTCGTCGGCATCGGCTTCGTCCTCGAGATGCCGCGTCACGTGGGTTGCCTTATGATTGCGCGGAGTGGTCAGACGAGTAAAAGGGATCGCCCGATCCACATCATCAATTCCGGCAGCCTGATCGATTCGGATTTTCGAGGTGAGGCCGGCGTGCGGATCGAGAATCGGAGTCGTAAGATTTTCGAAATCAAGCCGGGGATGAAGATTGCGCAAGTGATCTTCCTCCCCACCGTCATTCCGAAACTGGTTCCCGTTGCTTCGCTCCAAGAGCTTTCGACCACCACTCGTGGTGCTGCCGCCCTTGGTTCGACCGGAATGCAGAGCCGTCACTCCTAAAGAGTGGCGGTTTTTTCTTACTTGCTCGGCCTTCAGATTAGTTATATATTGAGCTTATGATAAAGGGTGGAACCGAGCCCCATCGCCCCACTTGGGATGAATACTTTATGAGTATTGCCGAGCTCGTCGGCAGTCGCGGCACCTGCAGTCGCGGTCGCTCCGGCTGTGTGATTGTGCGCGATAAACGGATCTTGGTGACGGGTTATGTGGGCTCACCGGCCGGTCTGCCTCATTGCGACGACGTTGGCCACGAGATGAATCGGGTCTTGAATGAAGATGGCACCGAATCCGAACATTGTGTTCGCACTGCTCACGCCGAGCAGAATGCCGTCGCCCAAGCGGCGAAGCTTGGCGTCTCGATCGATGGCTCGGTGCTCTACTGCCACATGGTGCCGTGCTACATTTGTGCCAAGATCTTAATTAATTCCGGCATTAAGAAAGTGATCGCCCTGAAAGATTACCATCGCAGTCAGCGGACCAAAGAAATCTTTGCCGAAGCCGGAGTTAAACTTCAAATTTTAAATAAAGAAGTAGAAGATTATAAGCAGGATCGTTTCGCTGGCAAAAAGAAGAAGTAAGTTAAGAATGAAAGTTTTTATCTACGACGAGTTCAATCCCGAGGATACGGCCATGATGCAGGCGCTCTACTCACGAAGCGCCGAGAGTGTGGTGATGCACGCCGACAAGGTTAAGCAATCCGGCTCGGGGAAGTTCATGGAGAAGTTCTACGTTGGCTACGGGCACGCTTCAATTGCCGATTGCGGCTCGACCACAATCTTCATTGAAGGGGTTTCGATGCTCGTGGCTAAGGCGGTGCAAGATTGGCCCCTCTACTCGGGTCAGGAGACGAGCTCACGCTACCTCGACATGTCGAAGCAGGCGATTGTCGATCCGGTGGGGACTAAAGAATCGAAGAAAATTCTCGACACTTGGATGAAATTTTATACTGGCAGCCAATTAGCTGTGGCCGCCCACTTGCGGATTAAATATCCTAAGAAAAAGGATGAAGATGAAGCAATTTATGAGCGCGCGATTAAAGCGCGCGTCTTCGACATTCTCCGCGGCTTCTTGCCGGCCGGCGTCACGACGCAACTCTCGTGGCACACTAACCTCCGCCAAGCTTGGGACAAGCTCGCCCTCCTTCGCCACTGGCCTTTGCCGGAAGTGCGGTCGGTGGCCGAGACGGTCCATAAGCAACTGCAAGAGAAATATCGTTCCAGCTTCAGTCATAAGCTCTACGAAGAGCAGGAAGCCTACTGGCAATACTTAGGGACTAAACAGACTTACTTTTTGAGTAAAAAATATGCGGGCGATTTCGCCGCGAGCACCAAGATTAAACCGGCTGAGCTCACGCCCTATCAAGATATTCTGAAACGCCGGCCGGCGAAAACCAACCTACCTCACTTCCTGTCCGAACTCGGACCGATTACTTTCGACTTCCTCCTCGACTTCGGCTCTTTCCGTGATATCCATCGTCATCGCCACGGCGTTTGCCGCATGCCACTCCTTACCACCCGTTTCGGCTTCAACCAGTGGTACCTAGATCAACTGCCAAAAGATTTGCAACTGGAAGCTAAAAAATTAATTAAAGAACAAAAGGCGGCCATCACTAAACTAGAAGCTAAGAGCTCGAACCTAGAAGCTCAATACTACATCGCCATGGGCTTCAACGTTTCTTGCCGCGTCTCCTACGGTTTGCCAGCCACGGTTTATGTAACGGAACTTCGCTCGGGTCGCTTGGTCCACCCCACGCTTCGGCGCGTCGCGCACCAGATGGACAAGTTCCTCCGCCGGAAGTTCCCCTCGCTTAAACTCCATTCCGATCTCGACCCCGACGATTGGGACGTCCGCCGCGGCAAGCAAACGATCACGGAGAAATAAATTATGAAAGACAAAATGATCGAGCGGCTGATTAAGGCGGAGTCCAAAAGGCAGAAGAGGGTGATTAACTTAATTGCTTCGGAAAATTACGTGTCGAAGGATGTGCTCACCGCGCTCGGTTCGGAACTGACGAACAAGTACGCCGAGGGCTATTCGGCTCATCGCTATTACGGCGGTAACGAGATCTCAGATCAAATTGAGAATTTGTGCAAAGAAAGAGCGTTGAAATTATTTGGGTTGAAAAATAGCGAGTGGGGAGTAAATGTCCAAGCTCTCTCTGGTTCACCGGCCAACCTCGCCGTCTACCTCGCTCTCGTCCCACTCGGGGGTAAGATTATGGGCATGTCGCTCGACCACGGTGGTCACCTGACGCACGGCCACAAGGTCTCGATGACGGGCAAAGCTTGGCAGCAGGTGGCCTACGGCGTCTCGAAGAAGAATGAGACTCTCGACTACGACGAGATTGAGCAGATTGCCAAACGGGAGAAGCCGGCCATCATTGTCGCCGGCTTCACCGCTTATCCGAGAATTATTGATTGGGAGCGCTTCCGTCAGATTGCCGATGCGGTGGTTCATCCTGAGTCTGGTCGAAGGACGCTACTTATGGTCGACATGTCACACTTGGCGGGACTCGTGGCGGGGAAGGTTTACCCGTCGCCCTTCCCTTATGCCGATGTCGTCACCACCACGACGCACAAGACGCTCCGCGGCCCACGCTCGGCCTTAATTTTTTCCAGAAAAATTCCGGCTCGGCACTTACCTGTCAGAGCCACGGTCATCAAGGGGAATGCCTCTGCCAAGCAATCGCCTCGCCTCATATCTGACCTGATCGACAAAGCTGTTTTCCCCGGTCTCCAAGGTGGTCCCCACCTAAATCAAATCGCGGCAGTGGCAGTGACGCTTCAAGAAGCGATGCGTCCGGAATTTAAAAAATACGCTAAGCAAATTATTAAAAACACTAAGGCTTTAGCCGACGAGCTGGCTCGTTTAGGCTGGCGCCTCGTATCCGGCGGCACGGACTCACATTTAATTTTGGTCGACACGTGGATGGGAGGGAACCCCTCGACTTCGCTCGGGGCTGGCGGCATATCGGGGAAGGTGGCTAGCGATCTGCTAGAAAAAGCGGCGATTATTGTGAATAAAAACACGATCCCCTTCGACACGCGGAGTCCGATCGACCCATCAGGGATCCGTCTCGGCACCGCCGCCGAGACCACGCGGGGGAAGAAGGAAGGGGAGATGAAGAAGATCGCCCAGAAGATTGATAAAATTCTAAAGTATGCCTAAACGCGGGAAATTTATTGTCCTCGAAGGGGGTGAGGGATCAGGCAAGACCACTTGCCTGAATTATTTGAAGGAGCATTTAGCGGGTGAATTGGCTATCTACACTCGCGAGCCGGGTGGGACGCCGCTGGGGCAGAAGTTGCGCGTGGTGCTACTTGAGAAGGGTGAGGGTGACTTAGATCCTCTGGCCGAGATGCTCCTCTTTGTCGCCGGTCGAGCCGAGCATGTGAAGCAGGTGATTGCGCCGGCGCTGGCGGCCGGCCAGCATGTGATCTGCGATCGCTTCGCCGCCTCCACTTACGCTTACCAGATTGTCGCCAACAAGCGACCGGAGTGGGAAGAACTTTTTAACGATCTCCACCACGCGATTCTAAAAGAAGCCGAACCCGATCTCTACCTCGTCTTTGATCTCGATCCGAAGATTGGTTTGGCGCGAGTCGGCGAGCGCCGTGGCGAGTCCACTCGCTTCGATGACAAGGAGTTGCCTTACCACGAGCGAGTGCGGCAAGGCCTCCTCACCTTTGCCCGTCGGGCGAAGGGGCATCAGATTATTGAGGCCAATCAGCCGGCCGCCATCGTGCGAGCAGTTGCACTTAAGGCGATTCAGGAGATAATTAAACTATGATCGAAAATCTGATTAGAAAATTAATTCTAGAATTAACTCCCGAAACATCGGGGGCTAGCTTCTTGGTCGAGAATCCGGATGACGCAACTCATGGGGATTACGCCACGAATGTGGCCATGGTCTTGGGGAAGAAGTTGGGTCGGAAGCCGATCGAATTGGCTGAAGAGTTGAAGGGCAAGCTCGCGACTAAATTGCCGCCCGAGATTGCGCGGGTGGAGGTGGTGACCCCCGGCTTCATCAACTTCTTCCTCACGCCAGCATTTTTTAATACAGAATTAAGTAAACTCTTCACCCAAGGCGAGCGAGTGGGGCAAGGGGGGAGCGAAGCGGGGAAGAAAGTAATGGTTGAATACACCGACCCCAACCCGTTCAAGGAGTTCCATATCGGTCACTTGATGTCGAACACAATTGGCGAGGCGATCTCGCGTCTCATCGCCTCCCAAGGCGCGGAGGTCAAGCACGCCTGCTATCAGGGTGATGTGGGGATGCATGTGGCCAAGGCGATTTGGGGGAGCTTGAAGCAACCAACCACCGATGCGGCGATTTGGGGTAAGGCCTATGCGTTAGGTTCACAAGCTTACGAAACTGATGAGCTTGCGAAAAAAGAAATCAATGAAATAAATAAAAAGATTTATGACCGATCCGATGAGGGAGTAAATAAGATTTATGACGCCGGCCGGCAGGTGAGTCTTGATTACTTCGAGTCTATATATAAGCGACTCGGGACGAAGTTTGATTACTACTTCTTCGAGAGTGAGAGTGGTCCGATCGGGCAGAAGTTGGTGCAAGAGAATTTGGGCAAAGTTTTTGAGGTGAGTGACGGGGCCACGATCTTCGCCGGCGAGAAGTATGATCTCCACACTCGCGTCTTCTTGAACTCCGAAGGCTTGCCGACCTATGAGGCGAAGGAGTTGGGCTTGGCGAAATTGAAAGGGGAGAAGTATCTCTGCGACCGATCAATCGTGATCACGGGGAATGAAGTGGCGGGCTACTTCGCGGTGTTGAAGAAAGTTTTAGAATTAATTATGCCCGAGCTGGCAGAGAAGATGCGACACTTGCCGCATGGCATGCTCCGGCTCGCGACGGGGAAGATGTCTTCCCGCACGGGGAACGTGATCACGGCCGAGAACTTGCTTGAAGAGGTAAAGACGACGCTGGCCGAGAAGATGAAGGAGCGGGAATTCGGCGACGCCGAGCGCGAGCAAGTGGCGGAAGCAGTGGCCGTGGGGGCGATCAAGTATTCGATTCTTAAGACTTCGCCCGGCCGCGACATCATCTTCGATCTCGGGAAGTCGCTCTCGTACGAAGGCGACTCCGGCCCCTATCTCCAATATGCCTACGTCCGCGCGACGGCCGTCTTGAAGAAGGGGGAGGCCGAGGGAGTGAAGGCGAGTTTCGGTCACGCGCCGGAAGAAGTCTCTGAACTCGCTCACCGCCTCACCCGCTTCCCCAGCATCGTCAGCCGCGCCGCCACGCTCTCTTCGCCAAACCTCCTTGTGACCTATCTCACCGAGCTCGCGGCCAGCTGGAACGGCTATTACGCTGTCGAGAAAATTGTGGATTCTACCGACCCGCTCTCACCCTATCGCCTCGCTCTTGCCACCCTCTTCGCCAAGACCATGCGCGTCGGTCTCACCCTGCTCGGCCTCCCGATAGTGGAGCGGATGTAAATATCCCTATTTTAAGCCATTTTCCTGATTTTTATTTGACTTCCAACCTAAAACATGCATATAATGTATGCAGATCAACTTTATCTAGTTGACTGAATCCGGCAGATTCCGGAAGCACATTGAGAAAGGAGGATGACGCCATGGAGAATACCATGACCCCATCCAAACCCATGACGGAAGGTCAGATCGGCAAGATCAATGAGAATTTGCGAGCGGCCTTGAACAAAGCTGGACTACAAAGCGAGCCGGCCCAAAAGGTCATAACGACCAAGAGTCAATGCAATCTTATGATTGACGAGATGGTCGCAGTGGTTCGAAAGTTCGTCGAAGCACTCTCAAATCTCATCATCCGCCGCGTCCACGTCGATCGTACGAGAACTCCCCAAGCCGCCATCAAAGCTACGGGTCGGACGCCGTACATCAACCATGAGGTCGTTAACACCATGCCTATGGGCGAGGGTGAGGAAGCCGAACTTGTCTTCTTCAAGCCCGACTTGAGTGACCGAGGTGGTCAGATTTCGGACGATGATCTGGAAAAGGAGTACGAACTCCGCGACCTGATCCCTGCCGACCCCAACACCGTCTGCGCTTTCAATGAAAGCGACCCAGCCTTCGCCGATGAGAAGCCCCACGGCACTCATTGGAAGAATGCTGAAGGCAAATGGTGCTACGCCACATTCTACCGGTGGCTCGACGACGAGCGTTACGTGAACGTTTACCGCAACGACGTCGACTGGCGTGACCGCTGGTCCTTCGCCGGCGTCCGCAAGTCCTCGGTTCTGGTGCCTAAGACCTAGCCCTTGGATCCTCTGGACTTTGCCCTTCGGCTCGGTTCGCCACAATGGTGAATCGAGCCGATTTTTTTTATGCTAAAATAATCTCGGTAGTAGGTGAATATCAGTTAGAGATTGAAAAATTTCTGGCCACCGAATCCAGTATCCATACATCGAGAGTATTCGCGACTACACCTGCCCAATGGCTGGCGGGGTTTCGGATAGAGTGGTGCATGTAGACACTTCAAAAAATGAAGTTACTTGGTCCAGCGCGCTAGGGCATTACGATGCCGAATACGATACAGCCTCAAGCTTCCTTAATTTGGATTCAAGGGGCAGTGGCTTGGATGGTGCTTTGGACAATTTGCCACATTCAACCGGTGGAACGACGACGAGCGTAACGTGAACGTTAACCGCAACGACAACGACTGGAATGACAACTGGTCCTTCGCCGGCGTCCGCAACTCACTTCATTTCTCCTTCACCTAATCGTGGGGGAGTTTTGTTTATCTCGAGTTCCGTCGAGAGATTTTGCAATCTGCCCATGCCACCCACCCAGCCTTCGGCCGATCTCATCTAACTTCTCCGACAAGTGAATATATTGCTTGATTTTTAATGAATCAGTTTCCCAGAGAATCAGTAATAAGATTTTAACAGTGTCCAGCTTCCTAATCGCCAAGCGGACGAATGGTAACTTCTCGGTTGGATTGAGGAATGAAGCGGTGGCCGTCGCTTCAATTGTTTCCA
>JBBTTW010000038.1:0-2823 GCA_038064055.1 Patescibacteria group bacterium
TCCCGCACTTGCTCGACGATACCAATGGGGCCGGTTAAGTGGAGGGCGACGATTGTCCCTCGTGTCATGAAGGCGATCAGTCCATCGTAGAAGTCGCGCCCTTTGTGTTCGGCATAAAGTTTCTCCGCCAACTCTCGCGACAGGGAGGAGATTCGCATCGACCTTAAAACCCTAAGGCCGACCTGTTCATAACGAGAGATGATGAGGTCGGCATGACCTCGAGCAACGGCGTCCGGCTTGATCAGTACGAGGGTCTCACCATTATCATGGATCACTAGCCACCAACCTTTCTTCGGTTATCGAACCAAAAAGTTAAAGACCTGACGAAAACTCCAATTTAACAACTACCACATCTCGAAGAAATTGTCGACAAAAAAGAAACCCCCGTTTTGTGCTTCAGTTCGCCACAATTCGACTCCGCGAAGATTATAGACTTGAGGCAACAATCCACCGATGGCCAAAAAACTCAAAAACAGGTATGGTTAATTGAGATAGAAAGGAGGTCATTGAATGGCCGCTAAAGTTAAGGGATTAACCAGCGGAGCTATGATCGTCGGGCTCGGGCTCGCGACTGGCTGTGACAGAGTACTGGTGGGTGGCGCTTGGAGGCACTTTAAAGGACGGCATCATGGCGCTGAGGCGGACATCATCATGCCGGTGGTGGAAGTGAGGGCGGAGAAGGAGCTGACGCCCGAATTAGACGTCTATCTTAGTGGACAATTGGTGGTGGGGCGAGCTAACGATCAAGATTACTTCCTTCGGATTGAAGGGGAAGGGCGCTTCGAGAGTCTAGGTTTCGGCTTCGACTACTACCCCTTCAAAACTCGCTTGATTGGGTTGGAAGTGCAGGCGCTGGAGATCTTCCATGCCAAGTACGACGCGACGGGTAAATGGTGGATCTTCAGCCTTCGCGAAAGAGACGAATTCTCCGGCATCGGCGCACGAGTTGGACTGACGGGAGAGTTCCCATCGCTCCCGAAGGATACCTGCCAGCTCGTCTGGTTCGGTGGTTACAACTTCACCAATACCAACATCGGTCGCGGACACATCGACGTCGATCTCGACGGTTGGTATGTCGGAGCCGGTCTGCAATTCCCTTTCGGTAATTAGTCTAGGAAAATCAAAAGAGTCCGCCTCGTCAATCGACGAACGGACTCTATTTTTTTCTAAGAAGAAATTGATTCCCTACTTAACCCACCACCTCTAATCCCTAAATCCGCCATGGGCGGATCGGGCGACATTAGATGATGTCTAGCCCCATCGAGCGAGCGGTGCCGGCAATGATGCGCGTGGCGGCCTCGAGATCACGAGTGTTTAAGTCGGCCAGCTTACGCTCGGCAATGGCCCGAACTTGAGCTTGGGTGACCTTACCGGCTTTCGTCACCAAGTTCTTACCCGAACCTTTTTCAATCCCAGCTGCCTTAAGTAGTAGGCGCGAAGCCGGCGGCGTCTTCAAGACGAAGTCAAAAGTGCGATCAGCATAGACCGAAAGCTCAACCGGGATAATATCATCCCCCAGTTCGCGCGTGGCGGTGTTGAATTTATTAACGAAGTCGCCAATGTTTACCCCGGCTGGGCCGAGCGCCGTACCCACCGGCGGCGCGGGTGTCGCCTTGCCGGCTTGGATTTGTAATTTGATTTTCTTTTCTACTTTTTTAGCCATAATGTTTTATTAAATTCGTTTAACTTGTAGGAAATCGAGCTCGACTGGCGTTTCGCGGCCGAACATGGAAACCAAGACCTTAACCTTGCCGCGACTGTCATCCACTTCCGCCACCTTGCCTTCGAAGTCTTTGAACGGTCCGTCGGTAATCTGGATCGCATCACCTGTCACCATATCAATCTTGTGCTTCACCGTCTCGGCGCCCATCAATTTGAAGAGAGTGTCTACCTCCTGCTTCTCGAGTGGCACCGGCACCACTCCCGCCCCGACGAAGCCGGTAACGCGTGGGGTGTTGCGCACAATGTACCAAGAGTCATCGGTGACGATCATGTCGACGAGCACGTAACCGGGGTAGATCTTCTCCTCCACCGTCTGACGTTTGCCGCCCTTAATCTTCACCTTCTTCTCCACCGGCACAATCACGTTAAAGATCTTGTCTTCCATTCCGAGTGACTCGATGCGTTGACGCAAATTACGCGCCACCGTGTTCTCATAACCGGCGTAAGTGTGCACAGCGTACCAATTGCGTTCTGGTTGCAAGACCTGCTTAGTCATATAAATAGATTAAACCACAAGTTCAAGCAAGTTAAGGAAGAGGAAGTCGAATAAGCCGAGCAAGGCCGCCACAATGATCGAGAAGCCGATCACGAGCAAGGTGAAGGTCGCCGCCTCGCGACGAGTCGGCCAACTAACTTGCTTCAACTCCACTAAGGTCTCCCTTAAATAACCACTTAAACTCATTGGTAGTATCTTACTGACAAAAAATTATTTGTCAAACCTAAAATTCTATTCCGTCACCTCGAGGGTAGGTGCCGGGTCGGGAGGAGGTGTTGAGTCGGGAGGAGGGACGATTTCGGCTGGGGCTTCAGCTGGAGGAGTTGGTTCTTCAACCACCTCTTCCTCTTCGGTCTCTTCGATAGCTGGTTCCGGTGTCTCTGTCTCAATTACTGGATCTTCCTCAACGACTAAGACTTCCTCGCTTTCCTCAGGCGCCTCCTCAACCGGTTCTGGAGCAATTGGTTCTGGAGTAATTTCTTCCGTAATAACCGGACCAATCTCGAGGGTACTTGAGGCAATTTCCGTTTCGAGCTCGGGTGTCGGCACAGACTCGATTACCACTTCGATTTCCATTTCAGTCGTTTTGGTTTCGATGGAACTAA
>JBBTTW010000039.1:0-5125 GCA_038064055.1 Patescibacteria group bacterium
GCCCAGGGGGCGGGGAAGTTGAATATTACCGGCACCGGCCTCGGCCTCTATGTGGCTAAGCAGATCGTTGAGGGTCACGGTGGTAAGATCTGGGCCGAATCCGAAGGCGCCGGGCAGGGGAGTCAATTTATTGTTGAAATATAGTAAAGCAGCACCTTCACGCTTCTCATATAAAAAAACCCCTCTTGGTGGAGGGGTTCGATTGGTCTACCCAGTCAGTTTAATCTTAATCAGAGGAGTACAAATCCCAATGGAAAGCGTCTCTAACGAAGACTCGTAAACAGTCATGGCAGGCCCTAAAACACGATCTTGGATCAAGTTCCGGGTTGTCTAGGCAAACGCTTCCGCGGCAGTAGTTGTCGGCCTCGATCATGATTTCAGTATAGGGTGTGTAGCTTAGAAACCAATCGTAAGCGACCGAGCGGAGCATGTTTTGGGTTTCGTCATCACCCAAACCAACGAGACTACAGTTTGACTCCCAGTTTCCCAAGGGATCATCTGTCGTGACCCAGAGTGACTCAATGATTGTTGGGGCCCAGACAGATGTCGGTTCATCAATTCTTATTGGATTGACGACCAAGGAACTGTTTGGAATTTCCTCGTCTCCGATTCTTGAGTTGCTTGACGTTGGACTGTTACCGCAAGCACCAATCAGACCGACGAGACCGATCGCGAAAAACTGGTTCAGCTTTAGCCTACATGTTGCGAGCATTTCTTGATCTCCTTAGATGTGAGGTTCAAATTTCGGCCAACACTGGCCGATCCATCCTAAATTATCTCAAGAAAAAAATTTATCGCAAGCGCTAAGTGTGGTAAAATACTAGCATCTAATTATGGAAATAAAAAATAACCGAAAAAATTTATTTATCACAACCGTCATCATTTTTGCCATCTTATTCACAGGCTACAATGTATTTAAGGGCGACACTACGAACGATTGGCCAACTTACCGCAACGACAAATACGGTTTCGAAATCAAGTATCCTAGTGGGTGGGAGTTTTACGAATCGACAGCAGAGCCGATTCCGGGTCTTGAAGGTCCAGAATTAAAAACTTTTTTTATAATTTTTTCTGAAAAGGAGCAAGGGTTAGGTGCACCGAGTTTGAGTACCAATACACTCGAGATTTTTGAAGAGGAAAAAGAGAAGATTCTCGACACGCTGCTTAATAGGGATAAAAGTTATACGAAAGTTGGTGATGTTAATTACAGTGATTTGGTCATGACCAAATTGATTTCTACTATCCCTGCTGACAATAAGGATACGGCTTACCTTTTCCAAGACGATAAGTTCACTTATATTTTCCACACCTACGGTGTTTCCGATAAACTAATGCTCAACTCTCTTGTCTTTCAAAAATAATTGAGCGATAATTATTTTCGGACTTTGACGAATTGTTCGTTAGAGATTTGGTCTTTTTACGAAGGGATTTAGGATGAGACTTAGCTTGTTTCAAACTCTGTTTGTTTGTCTTGCCTCTGCCATCACCCGAGCCGAAACGCCGAAAGTGGCGACCTTCTTCACCCAACCGCTCTACCCAATGTCAGATTATTATGATTTGGCGCCATTCCTCGATTTCGAGAATGGTAAGTATCATCTCGGCGAGGATCGGAATGCCCTCGACGGTGCTGACTTCGGCGACGGAGTCCATGCCCCGGGTAATGGGAAGGTGGTAGTGAGCCGGATTATCGAGACGCCGGATCCTTGGGGTAAAGTGATCGTCATCGAGCATACTCTCGTTGGTGGGCGCAAGATCTACTCTCTCGTGGCTCATCTTGAAGATGTGTTTGTGAGTGTCGGCGAGGTGGTTGATCAGGGTGAATTGATCGGCACGATCGGGGACTCAAATGGCTATTATGGCCAAAGTAGAGGAAGTGGCCCCCATCTTCATTTTGAGATTCGCAACAATCCCAATTGGCAGATCTCTCCTCAGGGATACCTATCTTCGCCCCTAAACATGACTGCTTCACAGCAGTACGAGAACCCATCTCTTTTTATCGATGACCGAGACAGCTTGATGGTTACAACCCTCACCAAGAATACTTGGAAGCTGGTTAAGCCGTGGCGCAACACCTCGAGCGCCCTAGCCTACATCGAGCACAATGGGAAGAAGTGGACTTATGCTCAAGCGGTGTCGAAGGGGCTCGTGGAGAATAGTTTCCAATACCGCTGGCCGGGGGAGAAGGGCTGGCGCACTCTTAAGCCGAGTGAGGTCAATTGGTTTGGCGGCATAGAGTATCGAGTTAAGGCGAAGCAGGCCGGCGTGGTGCTGGGGTTAGTAATGCCCGGGCATAACTTCCAACCCGAGCGCGCGGTGCAAGACATGATCTGGTTTGCCACCGTTGAGCGTCTTGGTCCTTGCCGACCCGAAACACTGTTTGAGTATAGTGAGGATAATGTCCATCTCGTCCGAAGTATGAACTGTGGACCAGTGGCGGTCTACCATGCTACGACCAAGGAGCAACCATTGCTCCGATACTTGAGTTACGAGCTCGATGAGACGGGCGAATTTCTTGATTGGAGTGATAACGTGCTTTACCCCTCGCAACTCGATCCTTGAATCTCCCTTCTTGGGCAAAAGAAAAACCCCGGCGGAAGATGTGCATTGCACACCTCCCGTCGGGGCTGTTTTTGTCAGCGGAGCTTACGCCGCGCTAACCGATTCGAGTGACCGGAATGTCCTTCCGTCGCCAGACGCGGTGCGCCAAGGCGAGAGCTCCGATACCCATCATGGTCATCGTCGCCGGTTCGGGGACCGTCACGATGGCGAAATTTTCGCCCGTGATGATTCCGCTCGCACTGAAGCCAAAACTGACTTCGTCGAACCAATCGGGAGGCGGGTTGTTCGGATCAGACCAAACGTTAGTTTGAAGATAGGGATAAACGTCGGTGAAGATCCCATTCTCCACGCTGAAGTTCGCCGTCAGGTAATTGGAGAATTCGCCTGTCTCGGTATTGAGCCAAGGCGAAGACCAACTCCAAATATTGAGGCCGAGTTGCTTCTCGAAGGCGACGTAATCGTACGTCCCGCCTTTGTCGTCAGACCCCGTCTCAATTCGAGCCTCGTATACCGATCGACTGCCGCCGGCCGATGGTGAATCATTGAGGTGCGCTTGCACGAACGGATCGTTCGCCGGATCTTCCGGCACATACCCATCCCCATTTAGGGACATGTAGAACGTGCCGAGATTGTTCGGCGTGGGGTTCCGATTGCCCGACCACGAGAATGAGACATCGAGATGAGTGATGACGAAGCCACCGCTCACCGAACCTTGTGCATCTCCACTGTACGTCCCCGTCGTCGAGTCGAAACGATTGTCGAACGAAGCTTGGCCGTAGTCACTGGTCACACTACGACCAGGAAACGTCACGACGCCAGCCTGCGCCAGACCGACACTCATGCCAAGCACGAGCGCCACGATAAGACTGTTCTTCCACTTCTTCACGATACGTCTCCTTTTCAGATGACAAAGTCCCAAAACGTGGCTCAACCGCAATAGTCAAGCCGATACCCTACATCCTAGCAAATTAGAGTAATATTGTCAAGTTTATTGATATCAGGCTCAAATCTTTTGTCTATTCTCTCAAATCCGTGCTAAGATGAGGCCTAAAGTTTATGGGGAAGAAAATACTCCTATCCGGCGTTAAGCCAACCGGTCGCGTCCATATCGGCAATTATTTCGGCGCAATGAAGCAGTTCGTCGATTTCCAAGATGATTACGAATCGCGAATCATGATCGCCGACTACCACGCGCTCACCACCGTCCAAGACGCGTCGGTGCTAAAGCAAGATATTTTAGATCTCGTGGCGAGCTATCTCGCCATTGGCCTCGACCCGAATCGAGTAATCATCTTCCAGCAATCGGCCGTGGCGGAGCATCTTGAGCTCGCTTGGATCTTCAACTGCCTCACTACCATGCCGTACCTCGCTCGCGCGCATGCCTACAAGGACGCGCTCGCGAAGAATAAGGAGGTTAATGTCGGCGTCTTCACCTACCCCTTACTCATGGCGGCCGACATTTTAATCTACGATCCCGACGTCGTGCCGGTGGGTCAGGACCAGAAGCAGCACGTCGAGATCGCGCGCGATGTGGCGGAGAAGTTCAATCGCTTATTTGGCGAAGCCTTTAAACTACCCGAACCCTTCATTCCAGAGGATGTGAAGACGGTAACCGGACTCGACGGGCAGAAGATGTCTAAGAGTTATGGCAATACCATCCCCTTATTTGCGAATGAGAAGGATCTTAAACGATTAGTCATGACGATCGTTACCGACTCGAAAGGGGAGACGGAGCCGAAGAATCCGGAGGAGTGCCACGTCTTCGCTTTGCACAAACTCTTTAGTCAGGTCGACTTGCCGGAACTGAAGCGGCGGTATGTGGAGGGTAAGATTGGCTACCGCGAGTCGAAGGAGATCCTGGCGCACAATATGAATCAATATTTGAAACCCATGCGGGAGAAGTATGAGTCACTCTTAAGCCGACCCGAGGAGATCAAGACGGTCTTAGCCGCGGGGAGTGAGCGGGCGCAAGTGATTGCTCGGGCCAAACTTGAGCGAGTCCGCGAGCTCGTGGGGGTTAAACTTTAATTTATGACTAACCGCACATTAATCAAAGATTTAGTCGGGAAGGTGGGGGAGGAGGTGACGATTGCCGGTTGGGTGAGCATTCGCCGCGACCATGGCAAGCTCATCTTCCTCGACTTCCGCGACGCCACGGGCACAATCCAAGCCGTGGCACTGCCGAATCACGCCGAGGCCCATGCCATTGCCAATCGTCTCCGCCCCGAGTGGGTGATTGAGGCCAAGGGTAAGGTCAATGAGCGGCCGCCCAAGATGGTGAATGCCGAAACGCCAAATGGCAAGATCGAGCTTGAATTAACCGAACTCACAGTCTTAAACGAAGCCGAGACCCCACCCTTCGACCTCTCGGGCGATGGTCGCGAGATCGGGGAGGAGAATCGCCTCAAGTATCGCTATCTTGACCTCCGCCGGCCGCGGCTCGGACAGAATCTTCGTCTCCGTCATCGAGTGATCAAACTGATTCGAGATTACCTCGACGAGCGGGGCTTTGCCGAAGTGGAGACGCCGATTCTTACTAAGTCGACACCCGAGGGCGCCCGTGACT
>JBBTTW010000039.1:5135-12045 GCA_038064055.1 Patescibacteria group bacterium
ACTACCTTGTGCCCTCACGACTCTACCCCGGTAATTTCTACGCCTTACCGCAGTCACCCCAACAGTACAAGCAACTTATCATGGTCGCCGGACTCGAGCGCTACTTCCAGATCGCGCGTTGCTTCCGCGATGAAGACACACGCGGTGATCGCCAGCCGGAATTTACTCAACTCGACCTCGAAATGAGCTTCGTGGAGCGAGAAGACGTGATGACGCTCAATGAAGCGCTCTTGATCGAGATTGTGAAGAAGTTGGCGCCCGAGAAGAAGATCCAAACCCTGCCTTTCCCTCGTCTGACCTACGATGAAGCGATGAGTAAGTATGGAACCGACCGGCCAGATTTGCGGGAAGATAAGACTGACCCGAACCTGCTCGCCTTCTGCTGGGTGATCGACTTTCCGTTTTTCGAAAAGGATGATAAGGGTGGTTGGACCTTCACCCACAACCCCTTCTCCGCTCCCACCTCGGAGCACCTGTCGTGGCTGATGAAGAAGGAGAAGTTGGGTGAGATCAAAACGACACAATACGACGTGGCCCTTAACGGCTTCGAGATCGGGGGTGGGAGTATCCGTAATCATAAACCGGAGGCTCTCCGTGCCGTCTTCGAAATTCTTGGTTATGCTAATGAAAAAATTGAGTCCGACTTCGGTCATATGCTCCACGCGCTTGCTTCCGGCGCCCCACCGCACGGCGGCATCGCTTGGGGGCTTGATCGTCTGCTCGCGCTCCTTGCCGGCGAGCCAAATATCCGCGAAGTGATCGCTTTCCCCAAGACGGGCGAGGGGAGAGACCTCATGATGCAATCACCAGCCCCAGTCTCGGCCGAGCAACTCAAGGAATTGAAATTGAAGATCAAAAAAAGCTAGATTTTAAGCCATCCGCCAGCTGGCGGATTAGGCAATCTTTAAAAAGACTTGACAAGTTTAGTGGTTCGTGTATACTAGGGGCATGCTTGGGATTAAGTCGTGGCTGTGTTAGCCGGACTCTCAAGTCATGGTCTTTCTGTAAGGAGGCATCCGTATATGCGAACGAGTCGAGGTCGTCCGGTGGGTAACACCATCATGCAAGTGCATAACTTGGTCGACAAGAGCAACCACGTCTGACGTTCCGTCGGCGCCGCGGCTGAACTAGACTCCTAGTTCTGGTGGATAATTGACGGTCGGGCCACGCTACAGGCGTCGCTGGACGGGTCTACCTTCCACGGGAACGAGGACTAGATCAGCCGAATGTGCAGGGTCGGGGCAGTGAAGGCAAAACGCCAACACCAGCTCCGACCCTCTTTTTTTTGTGCCAAATTAAGGCTACAATCTAAATACAATGTCTGAAACTTTTAAGGTTAAGGTGGGGGAGTTTGAGGGGCCGTTGACACTCTTGCTCGAGCTCGTCGAGTCGCAGAAATTACCGATTAGCCAAGTATCTTTGGCGCGCGTGGCCGACGACTTCGTCGCTCACGTCCGCTCGCAACAAGATTCTTCAATGGGGTCACTGGCCGACTTCCTCATTACCGCTTCGACCTTAATGCTCATCAAATCTTTTTCTCTTTTGCCAACACTCAAATTGACCGAGTCGGAGAGTGAGTCAGTGGGGGATCTTGAGCGACGACTTAAGCTCTACCAGATTATCCGCGACCTGGCGCTCAAGCTTAAGAGTGAGTTCGGGGCTCACCCCATCTTCTTTGCTGAATCACGCCGGAGCGAAGTGGTTATCTTCTCTCCCACGGCCGAGATTACTCCCGCCAACTTGCTTGGCGTGATGAAGAATCTCCTCGTCTCACTACCCCAGACCCAAGCCTCCTTACCTCGGGCTACCGTGCGGAAAGTGATGAGCTTAGAGGAGATGATCACCGACTTGGCTGGTCGCGTGGAGAAAGCGCTAAAGATGAGCTTCAGTCAGTTTGTGAAGGATCAGTCGAGTGATTGGCGACAGGAGAAGGTCAACATTATCGTCAGCTTCCTCGCCTTGCTCGAACTTTGCAAGCAAGGCCGAGTGGAAGTAGAGCAAGGTGAGCACTTTAAAGAAATTAGTATCGAGACGAAGAGTACGAGCACCCCTCGGTATTAGAGGTATTAGAAGGCTTCGGACTTCTTTTTATTTCAAATTCGGGCTATAATTTTGACCATCATGGAGCTCGATTTAAGCGCTAAGATTGAAGCCATTCTGTTCTGGAAAGCGGAACCCCAGAGTCTCAAGGGACTGGCGAAGATTCTTGGCGTGAGCCCCGATGAGGTTAAGACGGCCTTGCAGAAACTTGAGAGTAATCTCGCCGCCCGCGGCGTGCGGCTCGTCACGAAGGGGGAGGAGTACACCCTCGCCACCGCACCGGAACTTGGTGACTTCCTCACCCAATTGGCGAAGGAAGAATTATCGTCCGACCTCGGTCGCGCCGGACTCGAGACGCTCACCATCGTGCTCTACCGCGGACCGGTAACGAAGTCCGAGATCGACTATTTACGCGGCGTTAATTCGAGCTTCACTCTGCGTCACCTCCTCGTCCGGGGTCTCATCGAGAAGCAGCTGAATCCGAAAGACTCTCGGAGCTTCCTTTACCAAGCTACTTTCGAATTAATGTCGCTCCTTGGTTTCGTAAAGACAGGCGAACTACCCGAATTCGCGCCGATCAACAGCCAGATCAATAATTTCTTAAATGCCAACTCTCCTGATGAACCAACTAAAACCAATTAAAAAAATTTACGCTCATCTCGCCGCCGGCGCGGCGATTCTTTTCCTCCTTTTGGCGGCGCGTGACAATGTGAGAGCTCTGCCGCGAGCTTTGCCGGTAACCCTTTTTAATCAGCGGTCGGTAGCCGTTAAGTCGGATCAGTTTAAGAACTTAAACCTCGAAGCGCGGGCGGTGATGGTATATGACGTGAACTCTGGCCGAATGCTGTATGCAAAGAATGAGCGGGAGATACTACCGATCGCTTCGCTGACAAAACTTATGACCGTGCTCGCCGCCCGGCGTGAGCTTACGCCGGCGGCGGTGGTGAGCTTTGCCAGTCACGACTGGTTGCCGCAAGCCGTCTTTGATTACGCTCTGGTCACTTCATCCAACGCCGCCGCGGCGGCGATCGCCCGTGAAGTCGAGGCCGAAACGGGAGAATCGCTCGTTTCAAGAATGAATGCCTTGGCCCTCGAACTCGGTCTAACGGAAACCAGTTTCAATAATCCCACCGGCCTCGACGAACTCGATGGCGAACCGACAAGTTTAAGCAGTGCGAGCGATATCGCCGAGCTCTTGGCTTATATTTTAAAAACCGATCGCGCCCTCATCGCTGCCACGGCTTGGCCTGACCTCCAAGTGGCGGCGCTCGACGGCGTTCGCTTTTCCCTCCATAATACTAACATCCTAGCCGGCGAGATCCCGGGCTTGCTGGCTTCAAAAACTGGTTACACCCGCGGCGCCGAAGGGAGTCTGGCGGTTATCTTCGATCGCGGCTTGAATGAGCCGACAGTGGTGGTCGTTTTAGGCTCAAGTGAGGATGGCCGCTTCGCCGATATGAGAAGTTTAGTTAACGCGACGTTAGAATTATGATCATCAACGTTTTCAAAGTCTTTGCTCCCAGTACCGTTGCTTTCTTCATCGGTCTTTTTATCACCCCGATCCTCACTCATTATCTCTATAAGCATAAATTATGGAAGAAGAAGGCCGGCAAGATTGCTCCCGATGGTCGCGAGACGCCGATCTTCAACGAGCTCCATAAGGAGCGCGAGGTAGGCACACCCCGCTTGGGGGGGATAATTATCTGGGTGACGACGCTCATCACCACGCTGATTTTCTGGCTCCTTGGTAATTACGCCGATTGGCCCGTCTTCGCGAAACTTAATTTCTTAAGTCGAAACCAGACTTGGTTGCCACTCTTTACTCTGCTTGTCGGATCACTTGTCGGCCTCGTTGACGATGTGCTTGAAATTACTGGCAGTCGCAAGCCGGGGGCAAACAATGGGGGACTCTCTTTCAAGAAGCGCCTGGTTCTTGTGAGCCTGATCGGCCTCGCGGGCGCATGGTGGTTCTATTACAAGCTCGGACTCTCAAGTATCGTCATTCCCTTTCTCGGTGAGTTCGCCATCGGTTGGCTCATCATCCCGCTCTTCGTCGGCACCATGATCGTGCTCTTCTCAAGTGGGGTGATCGATGGCATTGATGGCTTGGCGGGCGGCGTGATGGCCACCATCTTCGCCGCTTACACCGGCATCGCTTTCTTCCAAAATCAGATCGACCTCGCCGCTTTCGCCGCCGCCACGACCGGCGGCATTCTCGCCTTCCTTTGGTTCAACATCCCGCCGGCGCGGTTCTACATGTCGGAGACGGGCATTCTCGGGCTCACGACCACCCTCACCATCTTGGCTTTCCTCACCGAGTCGGTCGTCGTCCTCCCCATCATTGCCTTACCCCTCTTCGCCACGGTGGTGGGGAACGTCCTCCAATTAGGCTCAAAGAAATTACGTAATGGGAAAAAGATTTTCAAAATTGCTCCCCTCCATCACCACTTCGAAGCCATCGGTTGGCCGCCCTACAAGGTGGTAATGCGTTACTGGGTCATTGGCATTATGGCCGCGATCATCGGTCTCATTATCACCTTAATCGGCCGGCAATAATCGATGCTTACCTGGGGACGTAAAATTACGGGCCGGTACTACTTCTTCTTTATCTTAATCGTCGTCCTTATCGGCTTCTTCGTCTTCTCTTCGGCGGCGCTCGGATTACTCAATCGCACCGGAGCGAGTTATGGCCGAATTGTCTTTAATCAATTTACGCTTCTCCTCTTTTCGCTTGCGGCGATGACCTTCTTCGCCAATCTTGATTACCGACGTTTGCGCCGCTTCGCTTTACCAGCCTTCCTGATCGCTCTCGGACTCTCCTTACTCGTTTTCGTCCCGGGGCTTGGCTTCGCTTCGGGTGGCGCTCATCGTTGGATCTCGCTTGGTTCGCGTACCTTCCAACCCTCGGAATTATTAAAATTAGCCTTCATTATCTACCTCGCCGCTTGGCTTAGCCGGCCAAACAGCGATCTCCCAAGTTGGCGAAGTGGACTATTACCCTTCCTCCTCTTGATTGGAGTGACGGGGGCAAGTCTTATCGCTGAGCCTGATCTCGGTACCTTCGCCATCCTCTTGGCCGCGGCCATCGGGATGTTCTTCGTGGCCGGCGGACGCTGGGTCCATCTGGGAGTAGTCTTCCTTTTAGGGGCTTCGATCTTCACCGTTATTATCCTCTCCAAACCTTATGCTCTGGACCGAGTCTTAACCTTCATTAATCCCGACGAAAAGGCGCTGACCGATTCGTACCAAATCAAGCAATCACTCATCGCCATTGGTTCGGGTGGCATCTTAGGTCGCGGCTTCGGCCATAGTTTGCAAAAGTTCTACCACTTACCGGAGCCGATTGGCGACTCCATCTTCGCCGTCCTCGGCGAAGAGTTCGGCCTCTTGGGTGGCTTAACAATTATCGCCATCTTCATCATCTTCGCCCTTTGGGGCTTCTCGATTGCGCGGCATACGACTGATCGCTTCGGGCAATTACTCGTGACCGGTATAGTCGTTCTCATTGCCACCGGTGCCTTCGTCAACATCGCCTCAATGCTTGGCGTCTTCCCCTTAACTGGCATCCCGCTCACCTTCGTTAGTCATGGGGGAAGCTCGCTCCTGTTTTCCTTGATCGGCTGTGGTATTATCTTAAATGTCGCCAAACGGGAGAAGAAATCAAATTAATTTATGAAAATCGCTTTCACTGGCGGGGGCACGGGCGGACACTTCTTTCCCATTATCGCCGTGGCCGAGGAGGTCAATAAGTTGGTCGAGGAGCGTAAGCTCGTCAACATTAAGCTCTACTACCTGTCGAGCGAGCCTTATGATGAGCGCGCCCTGTTTGAGAATAAAATTGAATTCGTCCGGATCCATTCGGGTAAGTGGCGACGATACTTCTCGCTTCTCAACTTTATTGATTTATTTAGAATCGCTTTCGGTACGATTGGCGCCTTCATCAAACTCTACTTTATCTTCCCCGACGTTATCTTCAGCAAGGGTGGTTACTTGAGTGTGCCCGTCGTTCTCGCGGCGCGGGTACTTGGCATCCCCGTCTTCGCTCACGAGTCAGACTCCTTGCCCGGACGAGCCACCCTGCTCGCCGCGCGAAGCGCGCGTCGGGTCGCTCTCTCCTACGCCGAGGCGGCCGAGGCCTTCCCACCCGAACGGCAGGGGAGACTCCTGGTGACCGGTAATCCGATCCGCAATATTTTGAAATATCCTCTCACCGAAGGCGCGCGTGAGTTCTTAAACTTAGAACCGGACGTGCCCGTCATCTTCATCACCGGCGGTTCGCAAGGAGCGCAAGCCTTAAACGACGTGGTAGTAGATGCCTTACCGGAATTGGTGAAGCGCTACGCCGTGATCCATCAAGTGGGGAAGGCGAATCTCGAAGCCGTGCGCCAGCGCTCGAAGATTGTGCTCGAGAATTCGCCGCAAGCCAATCGTTACAAATTATTCGACTTCCTCAATCCTTCGGCCATGCGGATGGTGGCTGGCGTGGCGATGGTGATCATTTCTCGCGCGGGGTCCTTCATTTTCGAAATTGCCGAGTGGGGTGTACCGGCCATCCTCGTGCCGATTCCTGAGCCAATTAGTCACGATCAACGCACCAACGCCTTCACTTACGCGCGCTCGGGCGCGGCGATGGTGATCGAGCAGGGGAATCTCTTAACCTCCGTCCTCGTGTCGGAAATTGATCGCCTGGCCACGAACCCCAAGTTGCGGGAGACGATGGTGGCCGCCGCGAAGGGCTTTGCTAAGCCCGAAGCGGCTCGCGTGATCGCTGTCGAACTCCTCAACATCGGCCTAACCCACGAGAAGTAGAGAATAAAAAAAACCGCACGTTTGCCAAACTGGCGAAACGTGCGGTGCATCTTTTCTGCTG
>JBBTTW010000040.1:0-18631 GCA_038064055.1 Patescibacteria group bacterium
AGTCCTCATGCCAGTGAAAGGAAACCCCGGGCGCTAGCCCGGGGAGGAGGTCATTAATTCTAGAAATTTAAAAATTATTTAGCCGCGGCTAAATCTGCTTCTGGAATAGCGGTAGCCTCCACCTCTGGGGCGATAGCGGCGGCAAAGTCAGTTTGCTTAACCTTACGGCGAATGTCGCGGCGCGACTTGGTGCGCACGAAGTAGAGCTTCGAACGTCGAACCTTGGCGGTCCGCAAAATTTCCACCTTATCGATGAGCGGTGAGTAGAGGGGGAAGGTCTTCTCCGTGCCGACACCACTCGCCACCCGGCGAACGGTGAAGGTGGCGCCAATTTCCGAGCCGTGCTGGTGGCTCACGACGAGGCCGTCGAAGTTCTGAAGTCGCGTTTTGCCATTCTCAATAATCTTCTGCCAGACGCGCACGGTCATACCCGCGCGGAGCGCGAGCTTCTGGCGAGCCTCGAGATCAACTGGCGAAAGCTTGAAATTACCCTTCAACATAAGCCAAACGCTATCATATTGATTGGAGCGACGCAAGCGCGCGGAAGAAGTCGACCGGCAGTGGCGCAATAAAGAGGTGTGGCCGACCGAGACGCGAAGGTAGTTCTAAACTGAAAGCGTGTAAGGCTGGCCGCGTGATTAGACTCTGATCTGCCGCCACCTGACGCGATATATAGAGCGTATCGCCCAAGATGGGATGCTGGATCGACTTGAAGTGGACGCGGAGCTGGTGCGTCCGACCCGTCTCGGGGTAAGCCTCAAGGTAGGTGTGCGCCGCGAAGCGCTCTAAAACGCGGTAACGAGTGAGGGCGGCGCGGCCGAGGCGAGTCACGACTCGAACGCGCGGATCACTCTTACTCCGTCCGATCGGCGCATCAATTAAACCTTCATCTTTCTTCACCACTCCGTGCACGAGGAGACGGTAACTCTTCTTCACTTGCCGTGCGGCGAAGGCCGCCTTAAGCGAGCCGTGACTCGCGACCGTCCGCGCCACCACCAAGACACCACTCGTGCCGCGGTCAAGTCTATGGACGACACCTGGGCGCGCAATTAGTTCGCCTGTTTCAAGCTTCATCATTTCCCCCACCGTCGCCACCTCGGGGAAATGTTGGACGAGCCAGTCTGTCACACAAGGCGCCGTAGTCCGACCGTCGGCGTGAGTGAGCCAGCCGACCGGCTTATCGAGCACGATCATTTCCTCGTCCGCATAGACGAGACGGGGCGAGTTCATCAATTTATTTTCCAAATCGTCTTTGACGGTCATAGTAGTTAGCGATGATGCGTTCGAGCTCGACGCGTTCCAGTTCGGGCCAGTGCGTCGGGGTAAAATGGAGCTCACTATAGACCGACTGCCAAGGGAGGAAGTTGGAGAGTCGCTCCGCGCCGCCGGTGCGGATAATGAGATCCGGGTCAGGGAGACCGGCCGTGAGGAGGCAAGATTCGAACTCCGGCTCGCCTGCCTGATCCAGTTTACCAGTAAATTTCCGCGCGAAGGTCTTAGCCGCCGCCACCAGTTCCGCCCGACCGCCATAAGAGAGGGCGATGACGAGATTAAATTTCTTCCCCGCTTTCGTCCGCGCCATCGCGTCGATGGCCAATTGCTTAAGCTTGCTGGGGAGACGTTCGAGGTCACCGATAAAGATGAGTCGCGTTTCGTTCTGACACAGTTCATCGATCTCCGCTTCGAGGAAACGACGGAAGAGGGTCATCAACGCTTTGACCTCAACCGGTTGACGACCCCAATTCTCAGTGGAGAAGGCGTAGAGGAAGACGGTGGTAATGCCGAGATCTTTAACCCAAGCGAGCACCTCCTTAACCTTGTCGTAACCCGCCAAATGAGCGGCCGCGACTGACTCGCCGCGAGCGCGAGCGAAGCGGCGATTACCATCCATAATGATCCCGAGCGAATTTAATTGATTGGTCATTTGTTAACTTAATGAAGAATGTGGAAATCGGTGAAGCGGGGTGTTTCGATCGGCCGCTCGACCACTTCGACCGAATCAACCCGAGACAGGATCGATCCCCGCTTAAGACAACTCACCAGTTGCTCGAGTTGGGTGCGCTCACCTTGAGCCACCACCCGCACTTGGCCCCGCGCCACATTCTCGACCGTACCGAAAAGGCCGAGCCGCCGCGCGCGACGCGAGACAAAGTCTCGAAACATCACCCCCGTGACCCGCCCCTTAATTAGACATTCCATTTCGATCATCATTTTAGATTAGACAACATCGTAACATATTTGAAAAATGCCGCCAGATAGTCTATCGTGAAGGGGCAAGGGACGGTTAGCTCAGTTGGTAGAGCACCTCATTTACACTGAGGGGGTCGGGGGTTCAAGCCCCTCACCGTCCACCACGCCCCTGTAGTTAAATGGATATAACTGCGGACTTCTAAGCCGCTATTCGAGGTTCGATTCCTCGCGGGGGCAAATTAAAAATTAGATCGCCGGATCGGTAATTGCTGGCGGAGCGGTTTTCAAAGTTTTCGTCTTCTCTTCTCGCTTGAGAAGTTGTTCGGAAATATTTTTTAATTCCGCTTCGTTTAACTTGAGCACGCTCTGACTCTGGGCGCTTAAGCGTTCTTGACTCACGAGTTCGGACTCGGCCAAGCCGCGGTAAGCGTAGTAACCGAGCGTCAATGTCGCCGCGGCGAGAATAAGGAAGATGGAGATAAACCAACCCCACACCCGATCGGGGTGAGAGTGAGGTTTATAAATTTTCGGCGGCCGGCGGCGGCCTAATTTAATTTTAAACATTGCCTTCAAGGTACGTCCCCAGGGTTAAAGAGATGTCACCCGTCCAACCAATACTACCAATCAGATCTAACCGCTCGACCTTAAGTTGGTAAGGAAGGTTTTCGAGCCGGAGGACAAAACGATAAAGATCTCTGAAAGAACCTCTGGCTTTAAGACCAACCGCGAGCGAAGTCTTACCGACGGTCGGTTCGCCGAGGGTCATTGTCACCCCACTCTCGCGGGCCGTCGCTTCAAGTGTTTCAATAAATTTGATGAGGGTTTCGGAATTAACGAAGGAGGTATTTAAGCGAGCGATGTCGGCGGCGCTCGCCTCGAGCACTTCTTGCCAACTGTTGTAATTGGCGGCGGCGCGGGCGGTTAGATACTTTTTAGAATGTTGCTCGACCGTCGACTCGAAGTGGCCGTAGGTGAGATAAGCTAAGCCAAGACTCCCCCCGAGAATGAGGGTGTTTATAAGCCAGAGAATGAACGTGTTTTTAATCTTCATAATTATTTTTTAGCCGGAGCGGACTTTAAGATAATCGTCAGGGTAAAGGGCAGATTCTTCTCCTGAATCAGATTCTTAACCGGCGACACCACTTCGGCAAATTGCGGATCGAGGCGAAGGGCCTCGAGGTAAGCGAGAAAGTCGGGCCGCGTCGAACTCTTACCGGCCAGATTAATGGTACCGGGGGTCTTAGCCGAGTAATTGATTGTCTGGATTGTGACGCGGCCGCGGCGATCGAGTAAGCGCTGAACCAGATCGGATGGCAAGACGGCCATCTCCCCGCCGTGCCACTGCTTCGTAAGCGCGTTTAACTTCGTTACCGTGGCGGCTTGGACTTCAATTTTACTCCCGAGCGCACTCTTCTCCACTTCGGCTAAAGCGGTAGCCACTTCCTGCTTCTCGATCAACATGTAACCGAAGAGGGAGATGGCGATGACGAGGATAATGAGGAACCACACACCGGTAAGTGAGCCCACCACCACCGAGAGACGGTGGCGATACTCGGCGCGGAGGAGATCTTGCTCTTCTGGTAGGAGGAGGTTAATCATGTTCGGTTGAAATGCCCCTTAAGGCGAGGCCAAGCGAGGTGGTGTAGCGAAGCGATTGATTAAGATTGATTGGGGGGATGTATCGATCGAAAACGAAAATATTAGTCCAAGGATTACCGAGCTCAACCGGTAGGTCAAGATTGAGATTAAGATAATCAATGAGCCCCGGCAGGGTCGCCTGACCACCACAAACGATCACGCGCTCAATGGCTTGATTAAGCTCGCGGTCATCACCCCGACGACTCTCCCACCAAGAGAAATGCTTAACGATCTCATCTTTCAAAACGGAAACGATGGGGAGAATGGCGAAGAAGAGTTCTTGCTGCTTCTTGGCCGAGAGGAGACCTCGTTCGATCTTCAACTTCTCCGCTTCGGCATAACTTAAATTTAGGCTCTTCTGGACCGACTTGGTAATGTCTTCGCCACCAATGTGCTTGGCGGTGGCGGTAAAGAGTACCACCTCCCCCGTCACAATGAAGAAGCTGGTCCGCGTCTTGCCAAAGTCGACGATCATCGTGAGGTGAGCATTGCCCGCCGGCACAATCGAGCGGCTAATGGCTTGAGCTTCGATCTCGGATGCCACCGGTATGAGCCCGGCCGCCGCGAGCGCGCGCGAGTAACCCTCGATGATGTTGCGCGGGAAAGCCGAAAGTGAGAGGTCGTAGCCTCGATGCTCATCCATCGAGAGCACCTCGTAGTCGAAGACGATGTCGGCCACCGGCACCGGAATATGCTCTTCAAGCTGGAGCTCGAGACTGCTTCGCAACTCCTTCAGATCAACGTAAGGCAGATCGAGACGAATGATGTACGCCTCCTCCTCCGGCAGGGAGACAACGACATCGGAGAGGTTATGCTCGGCGACCAAGAGCTTCAAGGTGGCGACGAATTGCTCTTCGTTCTTAATCACGCCCGACTCAATCGTGCCAACGGGGATCGCCTTCTCGCCGAACTTAACAATCTTGAACACCTCTTTCCGATGACTAAGCTCGATGAACTTAACCGATTGATCGGAAATGTCGAGCCCGGCGGCCGGGCGAGATAAGTAACGCGGGGTGGGGAAAAATTTAGAAAGCAGTGAGGCCATTGACGCCTCTAATTATAACGCAAATGTTTGATGACGGGAATAAATGAAAGAGCGATGATTAAAAGAACGATCGGCAGAAGATATTTATCCACGCCGGGGATGATCGCACCGAGCCCAAACCCAAGCAAGGTTAGCCCAGCGCCCCAGACGAGGCCTCCGATCACGTTGAAGGAGAGGAAGGTTCGGTACTCCATCTTACCCACGCCGGCTAAGATGGGGGCAAAAGTGCGGACGATGGGGACGAAACGCGCCAAGATGATCGTCTTTTTGCCGTGCTCGTCGAAAAACTTCTTCGTTCGCTCGAGGTGCCGCTGGTGGAAGAAGGTGGAGTCCGGTCGAGAGAAGATCTTCGGCCCCACTTTCGCCCCAAACCAGTAACCGACACTATCGCCCAAGATGGCGGCCAAAGCCGCCCCGAGGGTAAGCCAACCGATGGGTAAGAAGCCTTGCGAAGCCAAGAAGCCGGCGGTGAAGAGAAGGGAATCACCGGGGAAGAAGAAGCCGAAGAAGAGTCCGGACTCGGCGAAGATAATTAAGATGACGCCGAGGAGGCCGACGGTTTGGACAAGGAAGAGCGGATCAAGCCATTGAGTGAGATTGGTCATGATGTTATTTCTTATTCCGCTGTCGTTCAATAAAACTTCTTAAAATAATAGCCGCGGCGCGGGCATCGAGCATGGCATCTTGGCCAAGCTCGTAACCGGCTTCCCGACTGGTTAGGCTTTCATCCTCGAGAAAAGTGGGGAGGCCGAGATCGATCTCTAACTTGGTCTTAAATTTCAAAATCGCTTGCATAATCGGATTGCGCTTGCGAGGACTATTTCCCCCACCCCTTCGCTTTGGCAGATCTCGGTAATCCGCGGCAAGAGTTTACTATCATTAGCGAGAACCACTAAGGGGTAGGCGAAGTTACCTTCCACGTCGGAGAGCGCGACTCCGACCCGTTTCCGACCATAATCGATACCCAATCGACGCATCCTTCTATCATACACGCTAATTGCCTTCGCGATAATAAACGCTATAATCAGGGGCAAGTTGAGGGTTGGTAAATTAAGGTGGGGTGGCCTAATGGTTTAAGGCAAAGGTCTTGTTCAATGAGATAAGAAGCGAAGCGACTATATCGAATTAATCCGCCTTAGTGCGGTGGGGTGGCCGAGTGGTTTAAGGCGACAGTCTTGAAAACTGTTGTATCCGAAAGGGTACCGTGAGTTCGAATCTCACCCCCACCGCAGTGCGGCGGAAAAACCGCATTATAAATACGTCGCGGGCGAATCCCCGCCCGCCTGAAGGCGTTCGGGCGGGTCACCCCCATCGCCAAGGCGTGCTAAGATTGATGGTATGAAAAGAAATAAGCATCTAACCCTCCGCTATTTCGCCAAGAATTTCTCGATCGTGATCGGGCTTGTGCTCATCTGGCGCGGACTCTGGTACGTCTTGGATAGCATTGATTTAAACTTCTTCAACGGCAGTCACTTCTGGACGGCTCTGGGCGGCATCGTCCTTGGACTGCTGATCCTCTACCTCCCCGATCACGATCTGAAAGAAATCGAGAAGTTGTAAAAACTGATGGAGAAACAAATTATTTCCAAACAAGCCGTTCGTCAGGTCTTAAAAGATTATTGGCAACAATATAAAAATTATCCAGTCACCACACTGATTGCCTTTTTCTTGCCGGCGATTGGAGTAATTTGCACCTCTTTCATCCCACCATTAATCATCGCTAGGTTGATTAACTTATTTATAGAACAGGGGATGATCTCTCTGTCCTCCGTTACAGAATATATCATTCTTTTCGGTGGGGTGTGGTTGTTTGGTGAGAGTTTGTGGCGAACTGGAATGCACCTCCTAATTAAACTTGAAGCAATAGGGATGAATATTTTGGGTAAGAAAGCTTTTCGCCTTTTAACAAAAAGGGACTATGATTTTTACACCAATAATTTTGTCGGCTCATTAACGAAAAAGGCGGCTGCTTTCTCTAGAAATTTTGAGGCTTTCACCGACACCTTGATTTTCAACGTCGTAACAAATATCTTACCGATTGTTTTCGCTGTCATCATTTTAGCTCGCTATTCACCCTGGATTCCGCTGCTCTTGGTCGTCTCAATCACCATCGTCGCGACGGTGAGTTTCCCGATTGTTCGCCATCGATCAAAATTAGTTGCCCTAAGACATGAGTCAAGTAGTCGTGTCTCCGGACGAATGTCTGATGCTATGACCAACATGTTGGCAATAAAATCTTTTGCCAAAGAACAGCAAGAACAAGAAACTTTCGGCCAAGGGGTTGATGAATATACGTCTAGATTTAAAAAAACGGCTGATTATCAAAATCTACACCTTGATGTAATTTTATCTCCACTATATGTTCTAACGAATGTAGTCGGATTAATTACGGCTATATTTTTTACTCAAAGTTTAGGACTACAGGCTGGAACAATTGTGGTCGTTTTTGCTTATTACACCTCGATAACCAGGATCTTCTGGGAGATCAATAGAATTTACCGAAACCTTGAATCATCGATCAGTGAGGCAGCGGAATTTACGCAACTTTTCCTCGAGCCGCCAACCGTTCAAGACAAACCGGGCGCAAGTGAGCTACACCTAAACGAGGCGAGTATCAATTTTAAGGATGTGGATTTCAAATACGATGGCGATGGTTCGGGTGAGCTCTTCTTAGCTGGACTCAATCTCGAGATTAAAGCGAGAGAGCGAGTGGGATTGGTTGGCCCAAGCGGCGGCGGCAAGACGACGATTACTAAACTACTACTTCGCTTCATCAATCTCCAATCAGGCGAGATTGCAATTGATAATCAAGACATAAGCCAAGTAACCCAGAGGTCGCTTCGCGAAGCGATTGCTTATGTCCCTCAAGAACCGCTCCTCTTCCACCGCTCGCTCTTTGAGAACATTGCCTACGGCGATGAGCGAGCGACGGAGGAGGCAGTGAAGCAAGCGGCCAAACTGGCGCGGGCGGATGAATTTATAGATAAACTCCCCCATGGTTACCAGACGCTCGTTGGTGAACGCGGAATTAAATTATCTGGCGGGCAGAGGCAAAGAATCGCCATCGCCCGAGCGATCTTGAAGAAGGCGCCGATCTTAGTTCTCGATGAAGCCACGAGTTCGCTTGATTCCGAATCAGAAAAATATATTCAAGCCGGCTTGTGGGAGTTAATGAAAGATCGTACCGCCCTCGTCATCGCCCATCGCTTATCAACCATCAAACATCTCGATCGAATTATCGTGCTCGAAGAAGGTAAGATCGTCCAAGACGGTACCCACGACGACTTAATTAAAGAGAAGGGTCTCTATGCCAAACTCTGGAGCCACCAATCCGGCGAATTCTTGGAAGATTAAATCCCCTAACCAAAAACACTCCCATATTGACAAATTGATCTAAATAAGTAGTTTTATGAGCGGAATGGCCCACTTTGTCGGTAGGCCTAAAAGGACCTTGAAAATAAGGAGTATCTGCCAATGCATTACGCAGTAACGGCCACAGCTCCTGGTTCAGCCCACATTAATCCGGGTCAGCCAGGTAAAACAAGCACCCAAGATGCTGTTGTCTCAATCAAGCTCCCTCAGGGTAGAGTGGTTGTGTTATGTGATGGATGTGGTTCACAACCTTATTCTGGGACTGGGGCCGATATCGGTGCCCATCTCATTGCTCAAGCCGTAATCAAGGATCTGGCTCGAGCGCTAACTCCAGAAAAACTTGACTGGACAGAGATCACTGCAGAGGTGGGGCGGACGCTCCATCAAGCAGTAAGACTATTTGCCCCCGATGATTCATCCACCACCTTCGAGAGAATGACGGTGGAGAGATTTCTCTTCACCGCCATGGTACTCGTGGTGATTGATGACGTCGCGGTGGTGGCCTCATTCGGTGATGGCATTATCATCATCGATGAAGAGATCATCGAGATCGAAGCACCAATCCTCAACGCTCCACCGTACATTGGATACCTTCTCTTGAAGGACAGCTCCTACCATGCCGAACCACTGAGAAAGCATCTTGTCTTCTCAGTGATTAAGACCCTGTCTTTGTCTAAACTGGTAAAGGGTCTCGTCGTCGGCACAGATGGCCTGCGGGAATTAGCTGATGACGATCTTCATCATCCGGCCCTCGTTCAACCAAAGTCACTGCAACGTTGGCTCAACGCTAAGACCACTGAGCGTATCCATAACGGATCGTTCGTCTCCGGTAAGTGTTCAGACGACGTCTCGTTGGTAATCGTGAGAACCGAGGAGGCACAAAGAAGATTGACCGAAGAGCGTCGAGAAGTGGCCGAATTGAAGCAAGAAATACTAAGTCTTCGAACCAACTTCTCCACCATCCAAGGCGAACTGATGACAGCCAACTTAAGCCGAACGGATGCAGAGAGCAAGGTCCTGTCTCTCCAAACGGAGTTGGCGCGACTTGAAACCAAAGCCGAGAAGGTTGACCTGTTAACAACGGGTCTAACCTCTCTAAAAGTTGAGATCGGCAAATTAAGCAAGAACCTGCCGCAAAAGGCCGCGCCTGTCGTTACTCTCTTCGAGGAGTTTTGGAAAAAATTCTTACCTACTCCCACAAAGAAAAACAGAGTGGGGGATAATTTCGCGGACTACTATTCTAAGGGAAAAAACCGGAATTAGAAGGGTTACCCTGAAAACAAGAGGAAAGGAGGTAGTTAATGCTTCGAATCAGGGTGGGGCGGTGGAACCCGTCTCGCTTTAAAGAGCTTGGGCGTGGCGGCGAAGCGGCTGTCTTCAGACTTCGCAATGATACCGCTGCTAAAGTATTCTTACTGCCAAATGCGATCGAATTCGCCGAGAGTACCGAACTGCAAGAAGCTGCCCGCTTGAGGATTAAGGAGATGCAGATCAAGCTCTTCGAGTTCCCCAAGGGACTACCAGAGGAGTTGGTCGTGCCTAATGGTGTGCTCGTTAACAATAAAGATCAGGTATTTGGCTATGTCATGCCATTTGTGGATGGGACCCCCCTCGACAAATTTGGTCGGACCTCTAGTCTCCTGACACCAAGTCTTGTGAGTCGACTCTTAGCAAGACTCCATGACGCTGTTAGCGCTCTCCATGCTCAAGGAGTGATAGTTGGAGACTTTAATGAGAACAACATTATCGTCGCCAAGCAAACCCCCTACTTAATCGATGCCGATTCAATGCAATTCGGATCGTATCGATGCCGATCATTCATGCCCCGCTTTACCGCCCCAGAAATTCTGCGATCAGAAAAGCCAAAGATATCCAGAGGGCAAAGCCCTAAGTCTCAACCACCACCAAGCTTAAAAATGGTGGCTCCGCATAGCGAGCTGACTGATTGGTATTCGTTCTTAGTGATCGCAATGAGGTTGATCACCTTCACTGATCCGTACGGAGGAGTCGTTAAGAATATGGACTTTCCGGAACGGTTCGCCAAAAGGATAACCGTCTTCGATAAGAGGGTTATTTACCCTCTTATCGCCAGACCGATCAAAGATGTTCCTCGACCCATCCTTGAAGTCTTTTTCCGAGTCTTTCATCGTGGCGAACGGTTTGTACCAGACAAAGATTTGTTTGGGCCGCTCCTCCAACAGAAAAACGGAACCTCTAACCAAAGGAGGAAAAACCATGTCAAAGCAGAGACCTGAAGATAATGGGAGCGGCACAGTTGTGATCTCAGCGCCGCCGCCCACTGACCCGACCGTTGATCTCGATCAATTCTTGAATCTCCAACAACCTGGTCAGAGCGTTGGGAGTGTCAAAACTGGGGTCGATATACCCGACGCTGACCGAGTTGTAATTGTTGGCATCTTCGCCGACGATTCCGGCTCGATGACTCACCTTTATGAAGCTGTGAAAGATGGCTTCAAGTTGAGCGTGGAGGCTTTCCGAGGGGCGAAGGGTAGCGACTTCTACTTGGATGTCAGAGGCTTCATGGGTGTTTTCTTTCAAGGGTTGCTCAAGGACGTGATTCCTACATCGTTCGATCGATACGACACATCCCACAATACCACCCCCTTGTGTTCATACACCATCGCGCACTTGAAAGACCTGCACGCGAAAGCCGAGCAGTACCGTAGAATGGGCATCCCGACAACGGTGTCGTTGCTTATCATCACCGACGGCGACCCATACCGAGACGAGGCTTTACCGACCGATTTCGCCAACACTGTTCAGTCCGGCGACTATATTGTCGGCATGGGAATAGCGCAAGAAGGAAACGACGCGGCCATGGCTAAGTATGGACAACTGTTCAAAGCGATGGGTGCCACGAAAATCGTGACGTCCAAATCCGCGCCAGCAGAAGTTCGTCACGCAATCAACCAGTTCAGCCAAAGCGTTGCTTCGATCGCAGCCGCTTAGCAAATTGGCAAAGTTCTTTATTTGTAAGGTGTCTAGCTGGAAACAGCTGGGCACCTTTTTTTTGACAAAAACTCACTCGTTAGTATAGTGAGAAGTGGAGTAGCTCTTCGGTAATTAATAGGAAAAATAGGACTTTAGATGAAGGGAGGCCTCTATGTCAACACGAATGCCGAGATTGAATGATGTGGTACAAGCATGGAAAGGTCGCTTGGCCCGCTTAGCGGAACTGGAGCTTGAAAAGGCAAAGATCGAAGCGGAGAAGAAGTTAGCCCAAAGCTGGATCCGGGCTGGTTTCAGCACCGGTGATCCACTCCTCAACATCGCGATCGGCGTTTATGGCACGATTGACGAGAGCGTCATCCGGAGTCTTGAGACCTTGCACACCGAGCTAACCTTAAACGTCGGCCAACTGATCCTGAAGTTGCAAACGAGTAAGGAAAAAGTTGGAACACACCGACTAATGGTGGGGCGAATTTCTAATCCCGATCTCCTCTTCGACCAAGACAAGAATTTGTTGGCAGTGGCTTCTGAGCTCGGGATGGTTGAGGTGACGACCGATAAGGCTTGTTTTAATCTTATTCGACCAGTCGAGCACCGGCAAAGCAATCTCCCTCTCAATCTGGATCTACCCGACCTCGTGGCCTACGGTGCCAGTCAGGCCCTCCCGAGCGGGCTCGAGCTCTTGATCGGCGATCGAGCGATCGAGGACTATCTAGACAAACACGCCAAGATGATCCTCGCTCGAGGCGGCGCGCGCGAGCATAGTTTGTGGGCAAAGATCGTCGCCCCCCTCACTCCGGCGAGCGTCTTCGCGAATTAAAGAATCCCCGTCCCAATCCACTTGATTGGAGGCGGGGTTTATTTTTTGTTACAATTAGACCATGCACTTCGAATGGGAAGCTCTGGAGTATGAGCCACGCGCCAAGTCGCCCAGTTGGTCGGCGGCGATCGTCATTGGTGCCGGCGTCATCATCTTGATTGCGGCCCTGATGAAGAACTTCCTCCTCGCGGTGCTCGTGCTTCTCGCCGCCTTCGCCCTCATTCTCCATGGGCACAAGTCGCCGGAGCAATTGCTCATCATCGTTAATCGCCATGGGGTGCGCGTGCGGCACCTCCTCTACCCCTTCAACACTCTGCGCTCCTTCTGGGTCCACGATGATCTCGAGGAGAAGAAAATGACGCTCCGCTCGGAGAAGGCCTTCATGCCTTACCTCCACCTGCCACTACCCGATGATCTCGACCACGAAGCGCTCCGCCTCTTTTTACTTGAGCACCTAGAAGAGGATCGGCCTGAGCCAACGATCATTGACGCCTTGGTTGAATACCTATAGCCCCGACGTTCGCCCCGGACGAAGTCGGGGTCCCGACCCCTTTTAGGCGTCGGGAATTGTTGGGCTTGAATTTAAAGTCAAATAATGCGTGAATGTAGTAGCCTCTCGTAGTTCAATGGATAGAACGCGGGTTTGCGGAACCCGTGATGCAGGTTCGATTCCTGCCGAGAGGAAATCTTAGATTATTACTTCGCGACAGCTCGAGCGAGCTGAGACTTGTAGCGGGCAGCAGCATTAGCCTTGATCACACCGCGCTTCTTCGCTTTATCAATCGCTTGGTAAGCGGCCGGTAAGATCTTCGCGGCATCAGCCTTTTTGCTCTGGATCATTAACTTTTTGAACTTCTTAACTACCTCCTTCATCGCTTCTTTGCGGCGCAGGTTGAAGACTCGCCGGCGGCGAGAAACTCTTAGGGCTTTCTTGGCGGAAGTGGTGATTGGCATATTAATTAAATCTGGTTCAGAAATACTATCACCAGCGCGGAAATTTAGCAACTCCGTTGTAAAGACTCTCGTCTTAGCATAAGATTACTAACATTATGATTGGGCGACTCCGCGGCCAAGTAGTCGGTAAGAGCGAACGCACCGTCACCCTCGAGGTGGGTGGGGTGGGTTACAAGGTGAACCTCCCAGCCGATACTCTAGCCCAAGCTAAAGTCGGTCGCGAGCTCACCCTCCACACTCATCTCGCCGTCCGTGACGACGCGCTCGATCTCTACGGCTTCGAAACAGAAGAATCTCTCACCTACTTCCACCTCCTGCTCACCGTACCCGGGATCGGGCCGAAGTCGGCCCTCGCCACGCTCTCGGTGGCGGCGCCGGCCGTGCTCCGCCAAGCAATCACTCGCGCCGACACTTCCTACCTCACTCGCGTCTCCGGCATTGGCCAGAAGAATGCGGAGAAGATTGTGATGACGTTGAAGGATAAGCTCGCGCCCGCGGCGGGCGCTCCGGGCGAGGCCGAGGCGGGCTTCGCCGTCGAGGCCGAGGCGCTTGAAGGATTGAAGTCTCTCGGCTACTCCGCCGCCGAAGCGCGGCAAGCTTTAAAGCAGATTGACCTGCCGCGCGCAGAAGCTACCTCAAGCTCCCTAATCAAAGCCGCGCTTAAAAATTTAAGTACTCAAAATAAATGACTCGTCTGCGCCTCCTCTACCACTACCTCTGGTCGGCCGCGGCGGCCATCTACTATCGCCACCCATCGCGGCGACTCTTCGTCTTAGGGATTACCGGCACGAAAGGTAAGACGACAACGCTCGAGCTTGCTTCCGCCCTGCTCGAAGCGGCTGGTTACAAGACGGCCATCGCCTCAACCCTCCGCTTCAAGATTGGTAACGAGACCAATCCGAATCTCCTTAAGATGACGATGCCGGGCCGCGGTCGGCTGCAACACTTCCTCTACGAGGCCGCGCGAGCGCGCTGTGATTATGCTCTGGTCGAAATGACGTCCGAGGGGGCGAAGCAGTTGCGTCATCGCTTCATCGAGCTTGATACCCTCATCTTCACCAATCTCTCCCCCGAACACATTGAGTCGCATGGTTCGTATGAGAAATATTTGGCCGCCAAATTGGAAATTGCTCACCAGCTTGAACGATCAACCAAGCGAGATAAGTTAATTATCGTAAACGCCGACGACAAAGAAGCTAACCACTTCCTAAAGGCGCAGGTGCCGAAGAAGTTAAGTTACCGCGCGCGCGACGGCGCGCCGTGGTCAGTGGGCGAAGAGAGCATCCACCTCACCTTCCGTGGTCTAAGAATGAGTTCGCCGCTACCGGGGCGCTTCAACCTCTACAATCTCCTCGCCGCCGTCACCTTCGCTGAGAGTCAGGGCGTGGCGGTAGAGACCATTAAGCAAGTGGTAGAAAGTTTCCGCGGCGTGCGCGGCCGGCTTGAGCGCTTCGAAGCGCGCGACTTCAATCCGCGGCATCGCCACTTCTCGGTGATTGTCGATTACGCTCATACCCCCGACTCCTTAAAACAAGTTTACGAAATCTTCGCCGCCCGAGAGAAGATCTGCCTCATCGGCTCCACCGGTGGCGGACGTGATAAATGGAAGCGGCCGGTGATGGGGCGCCTCGCGGCCGAGCATTGCCGCGCCGTTATCCTCACCAACGAAGATCCTTATGATGAAGATCCGGAGGCCATCCTCCGTGATCTGGCTCGTGGCATTAGCCAAACGCCTTATCAAATCATCCTCGATCGCCGCGAGGCCATTCGTTGGGCGGTGAACGAAGCGCGCGACAATGAGGTAATTATTATCACTGGCAAAGGCACCGACCCCTACATTATGGGGCCGAAAGGGACGAAAACTCCTTGGGATGACGCCACCGTGGTACGAGAGGAGTTAAAAAATGCCTGAATTGCCGGAAGTGGAGACGATTCGTCGTGAGCTGGAGCGGGTGTTGGTGGGGCGAAGAATTAAGTCGGGGGAGGTTCTCTGGACTGGGACAATTAAGCCGCTCTCATCCAAACAGTTTTTAAATAAAGTTGTCGGGCAAAAAATTAAAAAGGTTGAGCGGCGAGCGAAGGTGCTTTTGATTGAGTTAGAAGATAATCATCTCGGCATCCATCTCAAGATGACGGGGCAATTGATCTACCAACCCAAGCGCGGAGCGATGATCGCTGGTGGGCATCCACAGGGAAATCCATTTAACTATACTCGGGTGAGTTTTAACCTCGATGACGGAAGTAAATTATATTTCAATGACTTGCGTAAATTCGGCTGGTTGAGAATTCTATCCGCCGATCATAAAAAGATTCTATTAGAAAAGCATGGCGTGGAGCCACTGTCGCCTCAATTCACGTTCAAAAAGTTTTTAGAACTGGTTAATCGTTACCCAAATCGCCGGATCAAGCAAACCCTACTTGACCAGACCTTGATTGCTGGGCTTGGCAATATCTATGTGGATGAGAGTTGCTTCCTTGCCGGCCTTGGGCCGGGCCGGAGAGTGAAGACACTGACTGATTTAGAATTGAAAAAGTTATACGCCGCGATTAAGAAAATTCTAACTCTCTCGATTAGCAAAGGTGGCACCTCTTCGAAAAATTATGTCCGAAGCGACGGTTCGCGCGGCGGCTTCGTCGCCTACCTTAAAGTTTATGGCCGTGGCGGCGAGCCGTGTAAAAAGTGCCGTACATTGATTGTGAAAACAAAACTCGCCGGCCGCGGCACCCACTTCTGCCTCAAGTGTCAGAAATAAAATTATTTGAGGGGACTGAAAAGGAAGATGCCGGTGGCGACGGCGACGTTGAGCGACTCCTTCCGGCCGTACATTGGAATCTCGGCGATGACGTCGCACCGCTTGAGGATCGCGGGGCTTAACCCCGTCACTTCATTGCCGACAATAATTGCCGTCGGACCAGCGAGTTTAACTTTTTTATACTTAATTGAATTTTTTGATTGTTCTAAAGCTATAAGCTGAAAGCCAGAAGCTAGAAGCTTGTTGAAAAGATTATTTATCTTTTCAACTGATTGCCACTCAAGAATCTTTTCCGCGCCTAATGCTGTCTTCGCCAACTCTTTATTCGGCCGGTCGAAGCGGTCGAGTGGCGCTGGTGTGTAACCGGTGAGATAAATTTGATTAACCCCCGCCGCTTCGGCGGTGCGGAAGATCGCGCCCACATTGTGGGCGCTCCGGACGTTGTGGAGAATTAGAACTATTTCCTTCGTTTTAGCCATTCTGCTACACTATAAGCGTATGTTGAGCCTTTTGCCAAATCTCCTAGACTGGTGGCTCCTCGCGCCAATTATTCTCCGCGCGGCGCTGGGAATTAGTTTCTTAGGTGCCGTACATCGCGAGTGGCAGAGTAAGAAGCCGTTAACAATCATTAAATTAATTTTGGGTCTTGGTTTGATTCTCGGCCTCGGCACCCAAGTGGTGGCTCTCGCTAGTACTATCCTCGTGGGTTACAAGTTAGTTAAGCGCCAAGCGGCTTGGGAATTACTAATTCTCGAACTGGCCATTGCTCTCGCCCTCCTCGTCCTCGGCCCGGGACTCCTCGCCATTGACCTGCCACTCTAGAAAGTCCCTCCGCTTCGCTTCATAATCCGCCCGGCAGGAATCGAACCTGCGACCATCTCCTTAAAAGGGAGTTGCTCTACCAACTGAGCTACGGGCGGTAAAATTAAACAATAGCTTTTTATACTTCCAAAATCAACCGTTCGAGGCCAAGCTCGAAGTCGGAGCGCCCACTACGGCTCTCGTGCCAGAGGGCAAGGAGTCGTCGCGAAAGCGCCTGCAATTCCTCTAACTTAAATTGCCGACTTTGCCGTCGGGTCTGATCTAAGACGAAGGGTTTGAAACCTAAAGTAGTGGGGTCGGGCGTCACTTGGAATAAGAGGAGGGTCTTCACCTTCCACGTCAATTTCCAAAAGACTTCTTCCGCGGCGGTGCCGCGGGCCAGAGACTCCGCCAGCAAGGTCCAAGCACGCCGACGATCGCGTAAGCCGAAGGCGTCAGCCAGCGCGAACGGGTTTGGGCCAGCTTTCGAGGCTTCCCCGCTTTTTACTACGGCCAACTTCTTCACTTGGCCGAGATCAACTAACTGCTTCTCGAGCGCCGCGGTAAGCTTGTCGGTGAGGAAGAGGTAGAGATTAGCGGACGCCGCTAATTGCGGTAAGTGCTTCTCGACGAGTGGGTCGAGTGGTGAGAGGAAGCCGTCGAGGACGACGGCGAATTTGGGCGCGAAGAGGAGTTGCCCCACCAGCGCTTCCTCAAGCGCGGTCGGCGAGTGGTCAGGAGCGGTGAAACGAAAAATATTTAAATCCGGATACTTCGCTCGCTGCCGAGTGAGTAAGGACTCAGTGGCTTGGAGTAATTCGACTCGCTGACTACCGATAATCGTGTAGATCATACCTTAAGGGTGAGGCCGACTGGGCAATGATCGGAGCCGAGAACGTCGGGCAAGATGAAGGCGTCGACCAAGCGTGGCTGCAAGTTGGCATTAACGAAGAAGTAATCAATCCGCCAGCCCACATTGCGATCTCGGGCCCGCGACTTCTGATCCCACCAAGTGTACCGGTTTGGTTCTTTGGAAAATTGGCGGAAGGTATCGACGAAGCCGGCGGCCTCAAGCTTGTCGATCCACGCCCGCTCCGCGGGCAAGAAGCCAGAGACCTTCGCATTCTCCTTCGGTCGGGCCAGATCAATCTCGTGGTGCGCTGTATTCACATCCCCGCAGAAGATCACTGCTCGGCCAGCGGCCGTTAGCTTATTGAGGTGAGCGAGGAATAAATCGTAGAACTTAAGCTTGTACTCAAGTCGCTCGGCCGACGACTTACCATTAGGGAAGTAGACATTTAGAAAAACGAAGTCGCCGAAGTCGAGCTCAAGCACTCGACCCTCATCACTTAAGGGATTAGTACCGAAATTAATTTTTACCAGTTTCGGTTCTTCTTTAGTATAAACGGCGACGCCACTGTAGCCCGACCGCGCGGCCGGGTGCCAGAAACTCGTATAGCCCACCGGCGAGTGTAAGCTCTGGTCGAGAATTTTAGGGTCGCCAATTTTCGTTTCTTGGAGGGCTACCAGATCGTAAGACTTACTCGTGAGCCAGTCTAAGAAACCCTTCTTCGCCACGGCTCGAATGCCATTAACGTTCCACGAAATGAAAGTTTTAGTCGCCATTGGTCTCTGGTTTGATCTTTTGCTCAAAGCGCCAGAGGAGAGTGAAGACGAGTAAGGTGAGAATGGTGGTAAAGCCCGCGAGGAGAGTCAGCCCGAAGCCAGCCGCGACACCAATACCAGCCGCGACCCAGAGCCCAGCAGCCGTGGTGAGGCCACTTAGTTTCGACTCGCGGAATATAATTAACCCCGTGCCAAGGAAGCCGATCCCCATTACCACCTGCGACGGGATACGGAGTGGATCGAGGGTGATCATTGGATTACCGAGACTCGTGTAATTGGCAATCACTAGTTCCGAGATGGCGACGAAGAGGGCCGAACCGAGCGACACGAGAGCATAGGTGCGCACGCCAGCATGTTTGCCCGCCAAGGTGCGCTCTAGACCGAGCGCCGCGCCGAAGAGCGCCGCCAAGAGCAGATGAACGAAGATACTACTTAATGATGAGATCGCCGCAAGCCACATAA
>JBBTTW010000041.1:0-1624 GCA_038064055.1 Patescibacteria group bacterium
ACATAGCTGCATACACGTATTCCATTTTGTTTACCTCCAATCGTCACTTTGATTAAGACGACGTCGGTGGTGGGGTGATCGCCACGCAGTTTGTCGACCGCCACGTTCTCAATCTTCGCCACCACATCATAACCCTCAACCACTTTACCGAAAGCGGTGTGCTTGCCATCAAGCCAAGGTGTGGCTTCGGCGGTAACGACGAAGAATTGGGAGCCATTGGTGTTCGGCCCAGCGTTCGCCATGGCGAGGGTGCCGCGCACGAGCTTCGCGCTATTGATCTCATCGGCGAAGGCGTAACCCGGACCGCCCGTACCATGCGTTGACCAATCTGTGGGAGCGGCCTTAGTGTTCGGATCGCCACCTTGGATCATGAAGTCCTTGATCACTCGGTGAAAGAGGGTGCCGTCGTAGAAGCCGCCTTGAGCCAGTTTAACAAAATTCTCCACCGTCTTCGGCGCCGCCGCGGCGTCGAGTTCGATCTTAATTGAGCCGAGGCTCGTCTCGAGAGTGGCAATGGGATTAACGTTTTGATTCATGTTATTAGTTTCGTTAGGGCCGGCTTGCTCGGCCTTCGGCCAAAGCCAGATGGCGCCAATGATAATTAAAGCGAGAACGATTAAAGAAACTTTCTGATTCATAATTTGATCTTAAAATTGGTAATTATTGACCGCGGAAGAGATCCTTAATCCGCCGCGCCCCGCGGCGAAAGAGCGTCCCCTGCTTCTTCTTCCACGTCTTCACCTCACGCAGGAGCTCATCCTTCACCTCATCGATCGAGGCGAAGAGATCGGGTGTCGTGGCCTCAGAGCGGAAGTATTGACCGGCGACGCGGAGATTAACCTCGGCACGGAAGACCTCGCCGTGCTTGTGATGGTCGGTCGTCCGACCAAGCTCCACTTCGGCCAAGAAATCACTGTCGCCATTACCGTCGGCCAAGAGCTTAGCAATGGGCGCGAGCTTCTCCTCAGTGTGGGCGCGGATCTTATCGCTTAATTCTAAATTGGTGCCTTTGAAATTTATTTTCATACTTTATTTATACCTTAGTTCGAGCGTACCGGCCAATTAGTTCCGCTTGATCCAAGATGTGACCCTTCATCGCCGCCTCGAGTTCGCCCTTCGACGAGCCAATGGCTAGGGGTAGCTCAAGGTCAAGAGCGTAGAGCTTGAAGAAGTAGCGATGCGTGCCCGAGGGTGGGCAGGGTCCTTCGTAATTAGCATTGCCGCCGGAGCCCAAACCGAGCGTACCCGCTGGTGGCTCGCCTTCGCCGAGCACCGTGGTGCTCGGGGGTAGATTGTAAATAAGCCAATGGTCCCATCCTCCGCCAGCTGGCGGAGCGGCATCTGGATCATGCACAATGAGCGCGAGCGACTTGGTGGCCGGCGGGACGCCGGTGATAGCCAGTGGCGGACTGAAGTTCTGCCCGTCGCAAGTGTACTTCTCGGGGATGTCGCCATTGTGTTCAAAAGCCGAGCTGGTTAACTTGAGAGTGTTTGTCTTCATAATTTTAGAATCAGAACCAGATTGATAAATAAAAACTCCCGCAACCAAGATCACCAACAAAATTATGATAATGATTAATTTGGACATAATTGATCCGATTATAGCAATTTTCCGATTATTTTG
>JBBTTW010000042.1:0-1011 GCA_038064055.1 Patescibacteria group bacterium
TTGTCGGGCCGAATGGCTCGGGCAAGTCTAATTCCGCCGAAGCTTTCCGCTGGGTCCTCGGTGAGCGCTCGCTCAAGTCGCTCAGAGGTACAAAAGGCGAGGATTTAATATTTAACGGCGCTAATTCTAGCTCTCGCGCCAGTCGCGCGGCGGTCTCACTAATCTTCGATAATTCTGACAGATACTTCAATCTCGACTATGACGAAGTGACGCTGACGCGCGAAGTTTATCGTGATGGTCAGAATGTTTATTCGATCAATGGCTCGCCAGTCCGATATCGTGATCTGGCCGAATTGCTGGCCAATGCTTCGCTCGGTGCGAGTGATCATTACATTATCAATCAAGGCGAGGCGGATCGCGTGCTGGTGGCTAATCCGCGCGAGCGGCGGAGCTTAGTCGAAGATGCGCTCGGATTAAGACTTTATCAGTGGAAAATTGGTGAGAGCGAGAAAAAACTAGAGCAGACTCAAACTAATTTAGAAAAAGTCGCGAGTCTGCGCCGAGAAATTGCGCCCCATTTAAGATTTTTAAAAAAACAAATGGAGCGAATCGAGCAGGCTGATCACCTGAGACGCGAATTGAAAAATTTATATTTAGAATATTTGAAGCGCGAGGAAGTTTATCTGAATAAAGAAAAATTATTTCTAAATACTGAACGGAGAAGTCCGGAACGAGAACTGAAAGAGATTGATGAGAAATTGCAGGGGAGAATTGGCTTAGCGGAGAGCGCGAGCGAGGAGAAATATCGCGTGGCGCGGGAAAGTCTCGAAAGTGATTTAAGAAAATTAACCGCCGAGCGCGAGCAACTGAACCGGCAATTGGGACGGCTGGAAGGCATGATTGAGATTCGGCGCGAATCGGCAGAGAAAGTGGAGACGGAAGATGAGAGTAGTTTCAGTTTTGGCGACGTGTCTGGTTTGGTTAAGCAAGTTAATGACGAACTAGATGAGGCTGGTAAAATGTCTGATGTTTATTCTGTCCGAGGCGTGCTGGCGCGTCTGAAAGAGAAAT
>JBBTTW010000043.1:0-5606 GCA_038064055.1 Patescibacteria group bacterium
AGGGAGATATTCTATCCGTTGAACTACGGGGACCTATTGCTATACTATCACAAGCTCGGTATTGTTTAAGAGCGCTCGGCCGCGGTGGCGGAATTGGCAGACGCACGGGACTCAAAATCCCGCGAGGGTTAACCTCATGTGGGTTCAATTCCCACCCGCGGCATTAAGTTAAGAAAAGTGTTAAAATAGCAGAAAACATGCCCGATATCCTTAATTCTATTTTCTGGATCGAAGTCGATAAGATTAAGCCCAATCCTTACCAACCGCGGAAGGAGTTTAATCCCGACCATCTCCGTGACCTCTCCGAATCAATTAGGCAATATGGCGTGCTCCAGCCGCTCGTCGTAACGAAGCGCGAGGTGGAGCGGGAGGACGGCAGTCTCTACTCGGAGTATGAGCTCATCGCCGGCGAGCGCCGGTGGCGCGCCTCGCAACTGGCGGGGGTGAAGCAGGTGCCCTGCGTGATTCGCATTGGCGAAGATACCAGCCAACTCAAATTCGAATTGGCGATTATTGAGAACTTACAGCGCGAAGACCTTAACGCCGTCGATCGCGCCCGCGCCTTCGACCGGCTGATCAATGAGTTCAAGATGAAGCATGTGGACGTGGCCGAGCGGGTGGGCAAGAGTCGGGAATACGTTTCGAACAGCCTCCGCCTCCTTTCCCTCTCGGACGAATATTTAAACGCCGTCATCTCGGGCGAGATTACCGAAGGGCATACGCGGCCACTCCTTATGCTAAGCAAGCGCCCCACCGAGCAGCAGGCGCTGTTTCAAGAAATTATTGCCCGCCGCTTGAGCGTCCGCGAAGCGGAAGGGATCGCCCGCCGCGCCGCCGTCGAACGAGCGCGGAAGAGCGGCCCCGTTGATCCGGCTCTCGTGGCATTGGAGAAGCAACTCTCGGATAAGCTTGGCACGCGGGTGCAAATCGAGCGACGCGAAGTCGGTGGCGGCAAGGTGCTGATCGACTACCTCTCGAATGATGACCTCCACAATCTTCTCTCGCTCCTGACACTGGAAGCGTCCGCGAAGCAATCAGCGCAATCAACCGAAGAAACTGCAGCCCCCATCTCAGTCATCGAAGCGGAAGGAACGATTGATCCGGTGGTAGAAGTGGCCACCCCTGAGGACGAAGATTTGTATAATATTAAAAACTTTTCCGTCTAACTTTCTACTTCCTTTCTATTTCAGCAATTTATGGGGATTATGATTTGGGCAGGAGCGATCGGAGCAACGTTCGGGGATCGTCTTCGTGCCGGTCATCATTAAGTGGGGGCAAGGGCCGGCGATGGTGCCGCCGTCGGCCGGCGTGCGCGAGTAACCGCAGATCTTGCCCGTCGGCTTATTCTTAATCAAATGTTTACAGGTGGGGTAATTGGAGCAACCATAGAAGAGACCATAACGCCCCCGTCGCTCGATCATGGTGCCCTTAGCACAGATGGGGCACTTCACTCCCGTGTCGGAGGCGGGGTTAATGCTCCCGTCACGCTTAATGTATTTACATTTCGGGTAATTACCGCAAGCGACGAAGCGACCAAAACGACCTTCGCGCTCCATTAATTTACCCCCACAATCGGGGCAGAGTTCGCCCGTCTCCTTCGGCCCCTCCATCACCTCGCCCGAAGCCAGTCTCGCGCCAGTGCAGTCGGGGAAGCGCCCACAACTCAAGAATTTGCCCGAGCGGCCGAGCTTCCAGATCATTGGACTGCCACAAATGGGGCAACGAAGATTGTCTGGCGCGGGGCCCAAGTTCGTAATTTTAGGAATCTTCTTCTTTGACGCGACGGCGGTGTGGAAGGGTCCGTAGAATTTCTTTAATAGCTTCTCGTAAGTGAGCTCGCCGCGCGCCACGTCGTCGAGCTCGTCTTCCATTTTGGCGGTGAAGGTGTCGCTAATGTAGTCACCGAAGTGGAGCACGAGGAAGTCGCTCACGATCTCGCCCGTCTCCGTCGGTTTGAGCGAGCGAGCAATCTTCTCCACGTAACCGCGATCGATAATGTTTTTAATAATCGCGGCGTAGGTGCTGGGGCGGCCGATACCGCGCTTCTCAAGCTCCTTCACTAAGCCCGCTTCGGAGTAGCGGTTGGGTGGTGTTGTCTCCTTACCTTCACTTTTAATTTCAACCAAACTTAATTTCTCGGCGGCGACCAATTTCGGCAGTTCCACTTCCTCACCGCGAGCGGCCGGATCGGCCGCGAGCCAACCATCGAAGATGACACGTTGGCCACGAACGTAGAAGTCGGGGGCCGTCTCCGCTTCACTATACCTAGCGATAATTTTCGTCTGCATCATCTCAGCGTTCACCATTTGCGAGGCAAGGGCGCGGCGCCAGATGAGCTCGTAGAGCTTACGTTCGGCTGGTGTCTTGCCGGCACTTGAATGGGCAATGTCGGTCGGTCGAATCGCCTCGTGCGCCTCTTGAGCATTCTTACTCTTCGTTTGGTAGAGACGGGGAGCGCCGGCGTACCTCGCCCCAAACTTCGCTTGTGCGAGGGCGACCATCTTAGACGCCGCCGCGGCGTTCAAGTTGGTACTGTCGGTACGCATGTAGGTAATGTGCCCCGCTTCGTAGAGCTTCTGAGCGTGGCGCATGGTAAGTGAGGGCGAGAAGCCAAGTCGCGAAGACGCGGCTTGCTGCAGAGTGGAAGTGGTAAAGGGCGCGCGCGGCGCGCGCGAAACGGCCTCCTCCTTCAGGCTCATCACTTGCCACTCACCCTGCTTACCCGCTTCGAGAATCGCCGCTGCTTCTTCGGCCGTCTTCGGCTCAATGGCGCAAGTGAAGACGCTTTTCACTCCCGTTTTGGTCGAGAGTTCGGCCGTAATGACGAAGTAAGCTTCGGGTACGAAGGCTTGGATCTCCTTCTCTCGCTCAACCAAGATTCGCAGCGCGGGTGATTGGACGCGTCCGGCCGAGAGACCGTAACGGAGCTTCTGCCAGATGAGACCCGAGAGATCGTAACCGAAGAGGCGATCCAAGACGCGACGCGCCTCTTGGGCGCGGCGCAAGTTATCGTCAATTGGACGCGGATGAGTCAGAGCTTCGCGCACGGCCTCTTTCGTAATTTCGTGGAAGACGACGCGCTTCACCTTCGACTTCGTTAGTTCAAGCGCCATGGCGACGTGCCAAGCAATCGCTTCGCCCTCTCGGTCGGGGTCGGTGGCGAGGAGGATCTCACTTGCCCCATCGGCCGCGTGGCGCAATCCTTCCACCACTTTGTCCTTACCTTTGATAATTTCGTAATGCGGGACGAAGCCGGCTTCAATGTCGATCGCGTTCTTACTCGACTTAGGTAGGTCACGAATGTGGCCGACGCTCGCGAGCACGCGGTACTCGTGATCAAGATACTTCTCAATCGTTTTCGCTTTGGCTGGCGACTCCACGATCAATAGTTTCTTCGTCGCGGTTTTAGTCATTAGCTTACATTAGTACTACAGTCGTGAGCTTCTGGCAAATTTTTTATTTAATTAGTTAAACGAATTTCGCCGAGCGACTCTTTAATCAGACCCCTAATCTCCATCAGCGCGAGCAGAGGATTAACGGTGCTCGCTGGTAAACCAAGTTGTCGGATAAGTTCGTCTCGGGGTTGCGCTTCCACAGCGAGGAGAGTCAGCACCCGCTCTTCCTCCAAGGTTAGTTGAGTGGGAAGGGCTGGGGCAGCTTCAATCGGTTCGTAGCCAAGGGCAAGGAGCAGCTCTTCGCTCGTTGTGACGGGCGTGGCACCTTGGCGGATCAATTGATTGGTGCCGAAAGCGGTAGGGGCGAAGATGGAGCCCGGCACGGCGCAAACGTCACGGTTGTAGTCGAGGGCGAGCCGGGCGGTAATGAGGGTACCCGACTTCTCACCCGCTTCTACTACGAGCACCGCTCGAGCGATTCCAGCCATCAAACGATTGCGGCGGGGGAAGGTGTGGATGCCGGCCGGCTCTTTGGGTGCGAGTTCGGAGAGAAGCGCGCCGCCGGCGTCGACAATTTGGTCAGCGAGCAAGCGATTGGAGGGTGGGTGGAGCACGCTCCGGTCGAGGCCGGAGCCGGGGACAGCGATGGTGGTGAGGCCAGCCGCGAGGGCCGATTTGTGAGCGACGGTGTCGAGTCCGATAGCGAGGCCGGAGACGATCACGATCGGATAATTAGCGAGACCGGAAATAAGTTTCTCACAAGCGTCGAGGCCATAGCGGCTCGCGCGGCGCGAGCCAACGACGGTGAGGTAGATGGCGTCCGTGGCCGGCAACACTCCTTCTAAATACAACTGCTTCGGCGGATCATTAATCTCTCGCAACCCCGCTGGCCACTCTTCCGGTTTGAGTTTGATAATCTCGCGCGCCATGTTGGAAAAAATTTTAGCATAAAAATAGGCGCCTGCGCGGGTGTGGAGCCCGGCAAGCGCCTGCATCTCGGCATCGTCCCCCCTTTGACCTACTACGTTTCGGCCTACGGAGAACGGTCTTGAGCCTACCAGCTCTGCATCTTCCTGTCAATCTTACCTAATCTTTCAATCTAGAGTGGGTAAAATTTTTATGTTATCCTATAACTTATGCTCGATATTAAGTTTATTCGCGATAATGCCGACCTCGTCCGCCTCGCGGCGACGAAGAAGAAAGTTAAGTTCGACCTCGATCGCTTGCTTAAGCTCGATGACGAACGACTGGAGTTCTTGCGCGCCATTGAAACGGCCCGAGCGGAGCAGAATGTTGTAGGCGAGAAGATTGCCAAAGCTTCTGCTACCGACAAGGCTACTCTCATCGCCGATATGACGACGGTAAAGGAGAAGTTGAAGGGGACAGAGGAGTCGATGGCGACAGTGATGAAGGAGTGGCAGACCCTAATGCTTCAAGTGCCCAACATTCCCGACATCTCGGTGCCGGAAGGGCAAGACGAGAGCGAGAATGTGGAAGCTTACACTTGGGGCAAGAAGCCGAAATTTGATTTCCCCGCTAAGGATCACATTGAACTTATGACGGCGCTTGGGATGGTGGATCTCGAACGAGGGACGAAGGTCCACGGCTTCCGCGGTTACTTTCTTCAGGGTGCCGGAGCGGAATGGTCGTGGGCACTCTTCAATTACGCTCGCGATTTCTTCGGCCGGAAGAATTTCGTTCCCTTTATCGCTCCGGCGATTGTGAAGAAGGAGTACTTCTATGGCACCGGCCACCTCCCGCGCGAGGCCGAGGACCTATACAAGACCCAAGACGACGATTACCTCTCCGGCACCGCTGAGGTGCCGATGATGGCCTACCACGGAGATGAGATTTTAACCGAGGCCGAGCTGCCGAAGCGTTACCTCGCTTTCTCGCCTTGCTACCGCCGTGAGGCCGGCAGTCATGGTAAAGACACGAAGGGCTTAATCCGCGTTCACGAATTTTTTAAACTAGAGCAATTAATAATTTGCCGCGCCGATCACAATCAGTCGGTTGAGCTTCACGAAGAGATCAATCGTAATTACGAAGAATTCTTAGAAACTTTAAAGTTGGCACACCGCCGGCTCGTGATCTGTGGCGGCGATCTCTCCCTTGGTAAGGTTAAGCAGTACGACACGGAGGTCTGGTTTCCCTCCCAAGAGGCTTACCGTGAGGGTTCGAGTGCTTCCTACTACCACGACTTCCAAACCC
>JBBTTW010000044.1:0-7226 GCA_038064055.1 Patescibacteria group bacterium
GAGAGAAAAGGCTTCAGCTCAGATTCCTTTGGGCGACCGTCGGCTCGACCTCCCTTTTACCGAAAAGGCTAAAACCCTGGAAGGGAAGATGGTCGAGAGCCTTGGTGGCTTAGTCGCCGCTATTAGGAACGACCCTCGATTAGCCGAGTTTCTCTACCCGGTAGTCATCGTCTTTGGCTCGAGGGTTAAGGGTTATGGCACCGAGGAGGCAGATCTCGACTATGCCATTTTTGTCCGACCGAGAGTTGGGGTGGTGGATCGAATTAAGATCCAACGCTTTCTGACTCAGGTCGTACCGAAAGAGCTCGAGGGTAAGGCTGTCGAATTCTGGCTGGAGGAAGGGAGTCACGGATTAAGAATTAGAAATTTCCTTAATCCCGACAATACCCTAGCCGACAGCACTTGGGCGCACGTTCTTTTTGGCGGGGCCTGGTATGGTGAGGCGGCTTCGATCCAAGAGTTGTACCGAAACCTGTTGGTCGATTACCTTAATCCTCAAGCTGCCCGCCGCGTTTGGCTTGAAGAGATGGAAAAGGATGTTCTCCAGTACCGGCTGATGCATAGCGGTTACGATCGCTATTTCCCTAAACAGGGCAGAGTCGAGACGCGGCACGCTAAGCAGATTGATGGTTCGAGTGCTTTTTATGACTCGGGCTTCAGGCGCTTAGCGACGAAGCTTTTCGTCACCAAGGTCTTCCTCCCTCAGTTGGGCTGATCACTCGAGTAATAAAAAAATAAATAAAAAAGGCGGGGTCTCTTGAGACCTCGCCTTTCTTCCTTTCAAAAAAGAACTACAGACACACTTTGTCATCTTCCGTTGGCCCAAAAGAGATCATTTTGACCGGCAACTTGAGTTCCGCTCGGCACACTTCTTGGCACACCGTGGCCAAGCTTTCTTTGTCGGTGGGGTCGGGGAAGGGGTAGCAACTCACCCGAGGGCGGCATTGCTTTAATCTCTCGCCGAGCTTTTTTTGATACTCGAGCTGGGCGAAACCACTCCCACAGTGAACCCTACGCTCACCTTCGGGGGAGAAGAAGTTTTGATCATCAGCTCCGATGTAGCTTTGGCAAACCGGCCACTCACCGAAGACTCCAATCTGGTCAAACCAAGTGATGGCCAAACCGTCGAAGGTTTGAGTTCCACCACAGGCGTTAATGGCGTAACGGAGGGACACCAGATCAAGTGGTCCTACCCGAGCCTCGCCTTGCCAGCGATTGGCCTCCTTGCTACTTCCAGGCAGGAGCTTCTCTAACAGTTCCGGAGATTCGGTGACCATTGGGCCGGCGCCGTGACGAATTTGGTAACCCCGAGTTACCCCGAGTTTAACCATCTCGCCATCGTAGCCAGACTCACTTAACATCGCTAGGGTAAACTCCGGCAGGGTCCGCAACTTAGTGGTGTGCGGATGAAAGCCGTAAAACCGATCGGTCAAAACTCCATGGGAACTCTCAACGACCACTGTTCCGGCGCGAGCCAAAATGACTCGACCGAGATAATCAGGTGGCACCACTTGGATTTGGGTTGCTAGTCGAGCCCAACTCTCCTGAATCACGTTAGGGAAGTTTGGATTTTGAAGATCTTGGATCAGCTCCCGAGCGGTCTCTTTGTCTTCTGGCCACAACTCCTCAACTTGAGCAATGATCTCAGCTAGGTCGGTTAACTTCTGCTTTCTGACGGCCTCGAGCCGGTTAAGGATATTTGGTTGCCCAAGGTCCCCAGCTCGAAAAGCTAAATCGGGAAATCGTTCAGCATCACTAACCGCCTCGCCAACACCCACCCCCACCGTCCCCTTAGGCTTGTCCTTTCGGGCGAGTTCGCGCAAACGCGAAGCGATTTGGTGGAAGGGGGTAACGCATAAGGCTCGAGAGTCCACCGAGAGCAGATCAAAAATGTTCCTGACCCCATGGTTGTACTTGAGTAACTCGGCTTCATACCCGAGAGCGAGAGGGTCTATGACCATCAGCTTGGAGATATGAGTTCTTGAACCGTTGAAGGTTCCACAACCAAACTGGCTAAAGCAAAAAGCCTCACCGTTTGCTGTGCGAACTCCATGGCTACCCTGAGCCCCGCCAACTTTTATGACAGTGTGAACCTGCTCTAGGGAACAGAGTTTGTGGATCACTCCACCCTTGCCCCCATCGCCACCACCTAAGTCGGTGACGATGAAAAGTTTTTTACTCATAGTCACCTCCAAAAAAAGTAGGGCGGTCCGGAGACCGCCCTAGGTGGTTGTGGCAGCAACGGACTTATTTCCACTTGATGCCGGGTTTTTTATTCTTGGCCGAATCCGGCTGGGCTGTTCCAGCCTCGATCGGCCAGAGGTCGCCCTTCTTGGCGAAGATGTCTCCGCGCTTCGGCAACTTGCCGAAATTGGGCAACACCGCTTGTGCCCCAATTGGAATTCCAGAAACCGCTCGGATGACACTCTCAACTTCTGTGTTGGCCGCTTCGGCGGTGAGGAATTCTCGCACCGACTGCAGATCAAGCGTCCCTTCCGTGAGGCCAATGATGGCCGCTTGGACGAGAGCCAATTGCTCAGTGTTGGCGATGTTCACCACTCGATCACGACCGTAGACCGAGGTCCAGAAACGACTGGTCTCAGAATTGTTACCGATTTGAAGGAAAAAGGAATGAGCCCGCTTAAGCAGCTCAGTGACAATTTCCTTAGTGGTCGGCAGGTCGCCTCGATCAACCTGAAAGCCGTTTTCGGTTGTTCTCTCGAACACGGTTTTGCCGAAGACTCGGATCAGATTGTCAGAAGACATCCGACCTCGTCCCGGTGCATCACTGACCGTGAAGTGGTACGACCTCAAGCCGTAGCGGTTAATGTCGGCCGCCGTTAGATAGGCGGCGCCGAAGAGTCCATATTCTGGATCCTCCGGCGTATCACCACCGTCGTGTTCGGGGAACATCAGGGTCATCTGTTCGGCAATGCGTTCGTCCATCTCGGCCTGCGAACGACCCAAGACGTAGTTGTCTTGAACATCGCCAAAGATAGCCGTGATGATCTGGGTGTCGTAGCGTTTGAGCACTGCTTGCGGGCCAGTGGCCAACAGTTTGTATGCTGTCGGCAAAACCCGCATGGCAATTTCCACGTTTCCACCCATTGAGCCGGTTGTGTCGAGTAAGTCCTCGATCAACATCGCCACGCCCCGAAGGAGGACAAATTGCCCCTTTTTCGGCTCGAGGTAAGAAATTGATCGACGGATCAGGTCGTACCCGCTGGGGTCAACCAGTGGATGCAAACCCTTACCCTCACGCTGGCGCTGCTCGCCTCGATGCGTTGATGATCCGGCCGCTTCGGCCGCTTCGGCCACCGCTCGGTAAGCTCTCGTAGACAGAACTTCTCGTCCCATAAGCCATCTGCTCCTTCTTAGGTCAGTTGGTAAGTGGTGAAAGGGTGGAACTCACGAGGCCACAATGACCAGATGAGTCCGTAGAATTGCTCATGCGCCTGATTAGCGTCGGCTTCGCCGCCGCAGGCCAGGCGATGTAGAAACTCTGCGTATTGGTAGTCGTCGATCAACTGTTCGTCAGGGGGAAGCCAACCCGTTTCCGGATCGCCGCCCAAAGCCAAAATGACCGCGCTTGCCACTTGCGAGATCTCCTCGCGAGCGATGCTTGGTGGCACCTTGCTACCGTGGCCACTATTGGCCTGACTCCAGTCGAAGACTGTGACGTAGTGCTGAGCTTGTTCAATCAAGATATTGTCGCCGGTCAATTGACCAACGGAAATCCCTTGATTGTGAGCGAAAGACAGCAACTTCAGTAGTTTGCCCAGGATCCAAGCACTAGTCTTGGGGTCCACCCGTACGCGAGCCTTCTCTGCTAATTGAGAAAGTGGCACCAAGCGACCGAGGTCATCCTGAACTTGGGGGAAATTCACAACATTACCCCGCCTCCCATCTTGGTCGTCAGCAAGTAAGTTCTCGACCAGATTGGGAAAACAGAGTTGGTAATTGAGAAAATCATTTGGATCAGACTTGACCGCGGCGTACTTACTTTCTAGTCGTACTGCCTCTGCCTGCAACAATTGCAAGACAAAAGCTTCTCGGTCGAGCGCCCCGTTGTCGTCTGGGGTTTTGGCAATCTTGAGGATACTCACTGTTTTGTCTGGCAACACACACTCGTAGAGGTGGAACCGTTCCGCCTCGCCAAGTGGTTTACCGACCCGGTATTCTTGCTCCATAGCCGTTTTTCTCCCTTCTTGGGTTGTAAGATGACAAGGTTCTCTTCCTCCTTCTTTCTAGTAAATTAACTCACATTTGTCAAGAGAGGGAGAGGTTAAGACGTCAAACACTAAACTCTTTAATCCTCGCACTCAATTTGCTAGGATATCTATTAAGATGAAGCCGGAGCGGAATATTGAGTTTTTGTTCGAAGTCGGGTCACTGTTCAACGTGCAGCGCGGTTGGCGCCAGCATCTTGGTATGGATTGTGCCACCATTCCCGAGCACAGCTTCCGCGTCGTTTGGCTCGCTCTCCTCTTAGCTCGCAAAGAGGGGATCAAAGATGAGGAGAAGGTGATGAAGATGGCGCTGGTCCACGACCTCGCCGAGACGCGTACCTCCGACTTCAGCTACGTCCAGAAGGTCTATGTGACGGCCGACGAAGATCGTGCCAGCCGCGATCTCTTGGCGGATACAATTTGGGAAGATTTCTATAAAGGAGTTTTGGCTGAATATGAGTTACGGCAGTCGCCGGAGGCTAAGGTGGTGAAGGACGCAGACAATTTAGATATTGATTTGGAGTTGAAAGAATTTGAAGAACGGGGGTCGCCGTTGCCGAAGAAGTGGCAAGGCTTTAGGCAGAAGGTGCGAGACGAGAAGCTCTATACCAAGTCGGCAAAAGAATTGTGGGACTTGATTCAAACCTCAAAGGTAGAAGCGTGGCATATGACGATCAACAAATGGGTTAAGCTCCCCCAGGCGGGGAAGTAAAGCCTTGCCTTTTCTCATTGCTTAGACTAGTCTAATTTCAGATAGTAATTCCTTCTTGTATTAGAAGGTCGCTCGATAAAACGAGTCAGGCCGCAACTCTCCGGCTAGTAGAGAGGGTTGTTCGTTGAAAGGAGGCCGACAATGGCCGCAGTCACGTTGCAGGGCAGGGAGACAGTGTATCAGGAGACGGTGCAAGTGGAAGGAGGAGGAAACTTCGATCTCGCGGTAAACTTTCTCCACCAACCGCGATGGTTGAACCCGGAACCTTTTTTGGTAAAGTCGATTTCAGACCCAAATCGGGAATTCGGACTCGTGTTCAAACAGATGGTTAACACGGGGAATCCATTTTGGGGTCGTTCAAACTGGGAATGCCAGGGTTTCATCATGGGCAAAGAGTTTTCCCGAAAAGTGAAAGAGCAGACAATTTATTCCAGATTTGAGCTAGAGTATAATAGCCACACCCGTCACGGCGTACTTCGCATCCTCGCTCATGAGCAACCGCCCCCGATCATTGAAGTGATTGAGTGGCATCAGATGGTTGAGCGGGTCAACAAGCGTCCGGGGCACGTGCTTGAAGTTAAGTGTCATACCCACGGACTTCTTCGCCGCGGCATTATTCAAGGTGCTGACTTCTTCAATGATCGATTCCAGATTAGGTGTGGATCTTTCTTCCAGCTCGATAGTGTGGTTGATTTGGTTCCACAGTGGAAGGAGTTAAAACACCTTGATGTGCTCCAGTTCATGATTCCCCATAAAGACCTCGATGCTTCTAAGCCCATGGCTTACAAAGATGGACGTATTCTATTCGAGGGTAATGATGTGGTCTGCACCGTCTATCCTCAAACTACGATCAGTTGGTCAATGCCCACCACGGACGCCGTGGCTGTGGCCGTCGTCGCGACTTAGGTCCTCACTTTCAAAATTTGAACCGAACCGTCACGATCACTCTGTGGTTGTGGCGGTTTCTTTTTTTCTTGCTTTTTACCAGTTGCCGAGTAGGATGGGAATAGAGAAAGGAGACCTTTAATGTTCAGAGAACCTAGGGCTTTACCACCGTCGGAGTATCGGAATAAGAAACCTTCTACGGATGTGTTCGAAATCCTCGGCTGGCTCGAGAGGGGCGCTGGCAATAGTAGATTGTGGATCAGAGATGGGGTCGCTTGGGTCGTCATTCATTACTTTGGCCGTGAGATGGGTCATCACGTCGGCACCGATGAGTACCAAGTTGATCTGGCCACCGCCCAAGTCTTGATTAGGGATAGTTATGTCTCCCCAACTCCTCACTGGGGTTACACCGAGGAGAGCGAGCTCCAGATCAATGATCTCGGTCGCAGCTACTATTACCATGAGGAGATGAAGACGAAAAGGGTAGCGAAGGAAAAGGCTACTGCCAAAACCTGAGCTTCTCACCGACAAAAATTGTTCCGCCGTCGCGCTTGGCGCGGCGGTTTTATTTTGCTTTACAAATTTTATAAAAATGGTAGTTTGTGGAAGGATTAGAACACGGGCGCTTAAAGGAGAAAATGTATGAGTAAGGTCGGTAGTGTCGTTAGTATGAGCAATCCTTTGATTGATCAGGCGATAGAGTTTGCCACCGCGGCTCACGAGGGGCAATTCAGGAAAGGCAGAAGACAAGAACCCTATATTCACCATCCCGCTGAAGTGGCAGTAATTGTCGCCGAAGCGGGTGGCAGCGAGGAAGGGGTGATCGCCGCTTGGCTCCACGACACAGTGGAAGACACTCCCACCACCCTAATGCAGATCGTCGATCGGTTTGGTCACCACATCGCTTTGATCGTTGATGGTCTCACCGACCCGAAAGAGTTTGAGCCTCTACCCACACTGGAGCGCAAGAAGCGGCAAGCCAAGCGTCTGGGAACGAAGAGCGCGAGCGTTAAGCGAGTTAAGCTCGCCGATCAGATTGCCAACCTGAGTTCATTGGCAACTGATCCGCCGACCGCTTGGACGCTTGGGAAGTGTCTTGAGTATGCTGAGGGCATCCAGCTTGTCGCTAAGGCCTGCCTCGGGGTGAACCCCCTTCTCGATTCTAAGTACCATGAGACCAGTCGGGCCTTCGCCAGATCCTTGCAACAGCGAAAGTAATTTCTCCAAAGCTAGGAGCGTGCTCGTTGCAGCACAAGCGTTGGCCGTTGTTGAGTTTCGAGCTCACAACGGTCTTTTTTATAGCCAAAATTCGGCCCAATAAACCCTTGACTTTTTAAATGATATATGCTAGCTATAACACCAGACGTTCAGTTACGGCGGGTTCGTTGTCAATTGAATAA
>JBBTTW010000045.1:0-6581 GCA_038064055.1 Patescibacteria group bacterium
TTTCGATGGAACTAATCTCCCCCACTGGCGCAGTGATGACCTCTTCGTCTTCACTCGGGTCATTATTCAAAAAACCTAATTCGTCTGGTTCAAGAAGGCACTGGGGGTAATTTGGATTATCATTTTTATAAAAATCGGTTAAACGGCGCATCACTTGAGTTGCCTTAAGCAAGTAAGCGTCGACAGTACTTTCGTTCACGATTAAACTTTCGATCTTCGTTAACGCTTCGCCGACCGTCGAGGTGGCCGAGAGTTCTAGGTGGCGAAAGGCACCACTACCATTGTCGGCCCCAGCGAGGAGAGCGTTAGAATCGAGATGCCGTGAGACCAAGTTCAATTCCCAGACCAGAGCCTCGGCCTTCACTAAGCACAACTTACCCTCGCGCGTCTCCGCGCTCGGACAATTATCGGGCCAAAGAGCGGTGCAAATCTGCGCTCCATCGTAGTTAACGAACGCACCACTAAAGCTCTGACTCAAATGATTAATCTCTTCCGCCCAAACGCTCGTGCCACCATTACTATTGCAACCATCATTCTTCGTCCAATAATTATGCGACCGAACGTCGCACTGGCTCGGTCGGGGCGAAATTTTTGCCGTGACGTTGACCACGTGGGCCTCGAAGGCATTAATGAGCACCACCGAATTAACCACCACCACGAGCAAGGAAGCGAGGGTAATTAAAATTAGAGATTTTGTTTGTTTAATCATTTTTTCCAATTACTAGCGAGGACAGTGACGGAACCGAGATAAGGGATATGGACGAGACGCTCCTTCCAAGTTAGAGCGCGACCGACAACCTGATCGAAGGCAATAGGGTCATCGGGGTTGAAGTTGGCGTCACCCTTGGTGATAATCTTCTCCCCCTCCATTTTGGTAATTCGGTGGATGGTGAAGCCACGACCATCGAGACCACGCCAAACGATTACGTCCCCAATTTTTAAATCATCTAGCTTTAGGCTCCCCTTGATGAAGACGAGATCACCCTCATTAAGGACAGGCCACATTGAGCCAGAGGTGACGGCGGCGAGTGGGTAAGGCGTCGCGAGTGACCAAGACAAGAAGCGGGGTAGGCCGAAGATAAGTCCGCCGACGACAGCGAAGTAAATGACGAGTTTTAAAGTTAATTTAAGTGATCTGGGCATGATTTAAAATAGTAGCGGCACTTTAAATAAATAAACTCGGCCTTGATATTTATCTCCAATCTTAGCCGAGGCTGGAATATAGGTGAGGAACTCGATCTTCGTCGACGAATGCGGCTCGAGGCGGAAGTAATTCTCATCAATATCAATCAAGCTTCGGATATTGCCGGTCTTGAAGGCGAGCACATAGATCGGCCAACGCGTACCATTAGTGAGAGCGACGCGGCGCACGGCCGAGGAGCCACGCGAGAGGTCGCCGAAGTCGAGAGCCGAGGCTGTCGGATTAACGCCAATCTGTCCCTCACCTTCGACCACCTGCACTAGAGCTCGATACTTATTTGCATCTAAGGTGAGATAGAAAACGAAGATAAAGACGATCGCCAAAATCACTAAGATAACCTTATTGGCGAAACTTAATTTATTTTTCTCAGTTGCGATCGATTGTTCTTGTTCCATAAATTTTATCGCTTGAGCCCTTGGCCCACCCCGAGCGCTGGCGAGGGGTTAAGCCAAAGAGCAAACGATCAAATCTTTAGATCACCGCCGAGACCTCCACCCAGAGATCACAACCAAAAACTTTGTGTTCATTCTCGATTGGTTGGATGAAGAGTGTGGGATCAGCGGCTGGGTTAAGCCGGTGGACGAAGTCCGCCCAATCTTGAGCGCAGTGCCCACCGAAGCAGGGCACGGCGAGGTCGATCAGCCAATTGTCTACCGGATCAATCGGGTGAGTCTTAGACAAGACGCCTTCGGTATCCTTCCAATAGACCCAGTCGGTCTCCACGACGTCAGGAGTTGACTGATTATCGCCATGGAAGATTTTGAAGGGAACGTGGAAGGAGGGCTGGGTCTCATCATTCGGACTCCGACCAACTTCGGTCACCGCTTCTTTAGACAAGTATTCGCAGAGTGATGGGAGCACGCCCCAGACTTCACCCTTCTCCGTATCTAGTGCTCGGGGAGTTTCACCACAGTCGATCCAGTAACTTTCGTGCACCGCCGGCGTGGCAGGATTGTCCCCCGCCATGACGTGACCGGTCTTAGTGCTCCCCGCATCGAAGCTTTGACCGCCATCCCAAGTGATGGCGCACTTCGGCTTCTGACGGATGAAGTACTCCACATTGTCGACGCGACCTTCAGCGAGGAAGGAGTTCGATAATTGCACCGTAAGAGGCTGCTTCAAATGCTCTTGCGGGAAGACCGTGCCGAAATCGAGGGCGGTAGTATTAACCGACAACGCATTCTCGATCGTCGCCGAGACATTAATGATGTGGGCTTCGAAGGCCGAGAGGAGTGGGAGTGCAATCAAGACTGTGAGCACACCAATTATCCCGACTAATAACTTTTTCATGACAGTAGAATTTCTATCTGTCGACTATATTACAAGATCATCGTTGGTAATGGTACAAGTAATAGCTTCTCCTTCATCAAGAGTTGCGGTCCCACCAAGAACTGCCGGACACTTAGCATCACCCGTAATTGAGACGAAATCGTACCCCAAGAAAGCGTCTTCCGTAATTGTGTGTGGGGTGTTGGCGAGAACGAGAACAGAACTACCAGAGGAAACACTGTCATCATTTAAGCGCAATGTGAAGTCGGTTGCTGTTGCTGTTCCATTGTTATCATTAATGACCTCCTTGATCAAAGTAATGTTCGGAGAGATGTCGTCGTTGGTAATAGTACAAGTAAGCTGTTGTCCCTCGGTAATGGTGACTTCTCCATCAGCATTACAAGATCCTGAGAATGATTCAGAATATCCTTCTTGACCAAGCTCACTAACAGTATAAGTTCCTGGGGCTACCTCATTGGCTACACCACTGGCAACTGTCCCGAGGGTACTAACGGAAAGGGTGAAATCGCCGACAACAGCATTTCCACCATTGTCGTTGGTCACAATCTTAGTCACGGTTAAAGTCGTCGTTTCTGGATCGGGAGTTTCTGTGGCTTCACTGACGCCGTTTACTTCAACCCAAAGATCGCAACCGAAAATCTTGTGCTCATTAGCTGCTGATTGAACATAATCAGCCGCAACTGCATTGGGATTAATACCTCTAACGAAGTCGGCCCAATCTTGAGCGCAGTGCCCACCGAAGCAAGGCACCGCGAGATCGATCACCCAGTTGTCAACGGTATCACCCACTGACTTAGCTAAGTAACCACTAGTGTCTGTCCAAACTAAATTACCCTCCACAATTTCCCACGGTTGATGGAAAGAAGCGAGAGTCTCGTCATTCTCGGTGACATTACCATCTGCGTCGCCACCATCTTTCGAAATATATTCACAAAGGGAAGGCAAGACACCCCAAGACTCACCTGTGACTAACTCTCTTGGCGCCTCACCACAATCAATCCAACTACTTTCCGTTACCTCGGTAGTAGCTGGATTGTCGCCAACCATTACGTGGCCGGTCTTAGTATTCGCTGCATCGAAGCCGAGGCCACCGTCGGTTGTAATGGCACACTTCGGCTTCTGGCGGATAAAATAACTAACGTCGTCAACCCGATCTTCGTCTTTGAACGAATCTGATAGGTTAATGGCTAAATCTTTCTTCAAATGCTCTTGCGGGAAGACCGTGCCAAAATCAAGCGCATTGGTATTAACTGAAAGTGCATTCTCAATCGTCGCCGTCACATTGATCACATGGGCTTCAAAAGCCGCAAACATCGGGAGCGTAGCCGCCACCGCCGCTAGGGTCAAGAAGCCGACAAATATTTTCTTCATCTGTTATTTTTTTATTTAATTTACTAATGCTAATAATCGCTAATAATAATTAACCGCGAATCCTCACGTCCTCGATCGACCATTCGAGGGTTTGGTTTTCGTGTTACGTTAATTATAATTTCTAGCCGAGGCTCGGACAAACTAATTACCGGTTACAAAACAGGTTAATTGATGAGTCAAATATTTTGCCTATAAAGCCGAGGTAATTTGACCGACAAAAACACCTAAACCAATCGCCAGACCGCCCAAGACAATGGTTTGGAAGGCCTCTTTGAGTCGATGGGTGCCCGAGACTTGACCAATGAGTAATCCGAGGGCGAAAAGGGCGAGAAGTGAAAGCGTGATTGAAATACGAAAAGCGAGAGAAACAGAATTAAAAATAAGATAAGACGCGATCGGGATAAAACCAGCCAGCACATAGGAGACGAACATGATGAGTCCTCCACTCATTGACTTAGCGAGCGGCACTTCGTGCTGCGAGCCATACTCGCGGGCCGAATGGTCAGACAGCAAACTCCCCACCCCCATCGAGAAGGCCTCGACGAAGATGAGGATGATGCCGGTTAAGACAATTGTCTCGGCGGCGACACCGGCGACGGCGACACCCGACAGGAGACCGACGGTGGAGACGAGACTGTCTTCAACCCCGAAGATAAAGTTGCGGATGAAGGACGGATCCCGCACGCTTACGGTTGGAGGATGTCTTGCGAGACACCATTCACCGAAATGACTACGGATTTAACGGTCGAGAATTGTTTCAACGTTTCAGTAATTTGGGCGCGAATCATTGAGGTTAAGCAGGCACCGCCGACAGATTGGCTAAGTTCGGAGCTAAAGTCAGCGCGAGCGACACCACCAACAATTGTTAATGAATTAAGTTTAACTCCGGGATTAATGCTCGTTATACTACCAAGTCTCACATCCACTTCGGACGGACCCTTCAAGAGTTCTGTCAGAGCGGCGCGGCCAACGGCGGTCGTCTTAGGCACCGTGCGAATGAAGGGGTAAACCACTTCACATTTCTCTGTCTTCGGATCAATCACCTTATTACCAAAGTAGACACGGAGAGTCATGCTACCGCTCGGGGCGGCGGCAACCGCCGCTTGATTGGCGCTAGTCGGGATAACGTTGCTGACATTAGTCTCGTCACCCAAAGCGGGTGAAGTTGGCACCACCGCCACCGAAGAGTCATCCCCGATCAAATCATTGAGTGAGAGAGTACTTGTCGCCGTACCATCTTCGGTCGGAGTACTGTCGTCACTGGGAGAATCCTTGCGCAAGATCGGCCACAAGATGGCCCCGATGACGATGATGATTATAATAATGAGCCAAGTATTTGACTTCGTTGCGGGAGCCGGAGCTGGTTGATTAGCCATAGATTCTTAGGATTAAAATTAATAAACTGACGGATCTAAACTGGATTCTAACAAACCTCTTATTTAATGCAAATAACTTAAAGAAAGCACTGACCACCCTAAGGCAATCAGTGCTTTCCGGAGGGGAAAGAAGCTTGGTAAGGCTTGATTATTGACCTCCGGAAGAGAGCAATCTACTTATAATTATAGACCTAATTAGCCAAGATAATATAAAAGCTGTGGATAACCCCTCGATTCGCCGCGGCGAACTCGGGGCAAGCAAAAAAAGAGGGCCACAAGCTTTGCGCCTGTGGCCCTCATGAACTTCTTTGTACTACCTCCCCCACCGAGAGAGAGTCACGCCGGGACGAGCGACCGACTCACGGTCGCCTTCTTCGTCGGCATCCCACTCTTCGGCGGCAGGTGCTTCGTGATCCGACGCGGCTTGTCCTCACCCTCGAACCGACGGATGAGGATCACTTGCCTCCCCGTGCCCTTCTTCTCCACCTCCCAGCCGCGCGCGATCGCCTCGGCGTAAGTCGGCGGATGCAACGTGAGTTCGGCCTCGCGCGCGGCATCCTGTTCCGCACGTCTTGCCTGAGCTTCCGCGATCCTCTTCGCCGCTTCCACCTGTGCGAGCCGAGTCGCTTCGGCCGCTTCCTCCTCCGCCACCTCGAGTTGGGTGATGAGGAGGTTGAGACTCCGCTGGCAAGCAGTCATCTCATCCTTCGTGCACCAGCGCACCGCGGTGAGTCCCTCGACCCTTTGACAGATCGAGACGATGAACGTCCCCTTGACGATCTCCTCACCGGGCCGAGAATACGAGTCGGCCGAAAGGACCTCCGAGAAGCCGTTCTCCGCATGGACCGGTTTGTAGTAAGCCGAGCTCGGGAGACTGACCGGCGTGCCGACCAAACTCTGGGCGTAGACCACGTGACGGGATTTCGAAAATCCGGTCACCTGGCACGGCACAACAAGCTCATCCTTACCCAAACGGCTGTACACATCTCCGCGCACGACTTGAACCTTCTGAGTGTTGAGCATCTCTGACTCTCCTTCTTGGTAAAGGACTTGGTTGATTCTTAGATAGGACGCCGCGTCCGACCTAAAACCAACCCTGACTGAACTACCTTCCCCTATGTTAGCATACCTAGGCTTTTTTGTCAATATGGACAATCTATCCCAAAAATAGTACTCTAAATAAGGGTTTTTTGATCTTTGGCTCTAAACAAGGAGGTAGTGGATGAGCAACCGCTTAACCAAGCAGCAAATTGAGGGATTATTCCGGTTTGAGTATCCGCCAGACAAGGTCCATGGTCTGATCTCGGGCTTACTCCGCCGGCACCAGCGTCGAGAGATCGATC
>JBBTTW010000046.1:0-17674 GCA_038064055.1 Patescibacteria group bacterium
CCACGAGCAGATTATCAACCCGATGACCTAAGGTGTAGCGATGGACTTTCGGTAAAATTTGATAATATTGAGTCCAAATTAGATAAGCTGACTTCAGTTGTTGAAGTAGTGGTAATAATTTAGCCGCGGTCGCTGCGGGGGGGGGGTGACTTAGAAGGATGATTAAAACTTTCCATTTAGTTTACGATCATATCATTTCCGTCGAGAATTTGCTCGGCGCGTGGCGGGAGTTCGTGCGCGGGAAGCGTCACAAACGAGACGTCCAAGAGTTTGAGTTGAGACTGATGGATAACATCCTAGATTTGCGTCGCGATTTAGTGGCCAAGAAGTACCAGCATGGCCCCTACGAATTCTTCCGGATCAATGATCCGAAACCCCGTGATATTCACAAGGCCACCGTGCGAGATCGGCTAGTACATCATGCAATCTATCGCTCGCTCTACTGGTTTTACCACCCCACCTTTATTCCCGATTCTTTCTCTTGCCGCTTGGGTAAAGGCACGCACAGGGCGCTTGACCGCTTACGTACTTTCGCTTACGCCGCCAGTCAGAATCATTCTAAAACTCTTTGGGTCTTGAAATGCGATATTCGTAAATTCTTCGCCAGCATCGATCAAAGTATTTTGTTCTCGATTTTCCGAACCAGAATCACCGATCCCGACATTCTCTGGCTTCTACATCAGGTCGTGAATAGTTTCCACTCGACTCAAGTCGGTATTGGCTTACCGCTTGGCAATCTAACTTCCCAACTTCTAGTGAATGTTTACCTGAATGAGTTTGATCAGTTTGTTAAACGGGAGCTCAAAGAGAAATATTATCTTCGTTATGCTGATGATTTTGTAATTCTTTCAAGTGACAAAATTTGGTTAGAAAACGGTCTAACTATTATTCAGAATTTTTTGGAGAATAAACTTAAATTACAACTTCACCCCAACAAAATCTCGATCAAAACTTTCGCTTCCGGCATTGATTATCTCGGCTGGGTCCACTTCCCCGATCATCGAGTCTTGCGCACCACAACCAAGAGAAGGATGTTCAAAAGATTAAGAGAAAGTCCATCAACCGAAACCAGGCAGTCCTATTTAGGGTTGCTGGGGTGGGGGAATGCTAAAAGGTTAAGAGAGCAGATAATTCAAAAACAGGCGGAAAAATGCTAGGATAAACCGATGGAAGTTGAGAAATCGGATCTGGCCAAGAAGGAGGAAGAGATTCTTAAATTCTGGCAAGAGCATAAGATTTTCGAAGCGACACTTGCTAAACCTTCGCCCAAGGGCGAGTTTGTCTTTTATGAGGGTCCACCGACGGCGAACGGCCGTCCCGCCATCCACCATCTCGCCGCCCGCGCTTTTAAGGATCTCATTCCTCGCTTCAAGACGATGCAAGGTTCCCACGTCCGGCGCAAGGCCGGTTGGGATACGCATGGTTTGCCGGTCGAGCTCGAAGTGGAGAAGAAGTTAGGTTTGAAATCTAAAAAAGAGATCGAAACTTACGGGATCGAGAAGTTCAACCAAGCCTGCCGCGAGAACGTGTGGCAATACTTAGCCGAGTGGCAGAAGTTCACTTCCCGCATTGGCTTCTGGGTTGATCAGGAGCAACCCTACATCACTTACGCTCCAACCTACATGGAGTCGGTATGGTGGATTATTAAGGAGGCGGCGGCGCGCGGCTTTCTCTATCGAGACTACAAAGTAGTGCCATGGTGCCCGCGGTGTGGCACCGCGCTCTCAAGTCACGAGCTAGCGCAGGGTTATGCTGAAGTGACTGATCAAGCGGTCTATGTAAAATTTAAAGTTAAAAATCCGGTCCAGCACAATTTGCCGACCAACACCTTCCTCCTCGCTTGGACGACGACGCCATGGACGCTCCCTGGCAACGTCGCGCTCGCGGTGGGAGAGAAGATTGAATATGTTTTGTTTAAACAAGGAGATCAATCTTTTATTGCTGCGTCGGGATTCGCTTCTCTCACTCCTTCGGACCCCACTCAAAGCGGGGTGGCCAGTCGTGTCGATCAGCGAATCCCAACTTCGCAACTAATTGGTTTAGAGTACGAACCGCTGTTCAATTTTCCAAATTTACAAAACGAGAAGTCGCATCGCGTCTACGCCGCCGACTTCGTCTCAACCGAGGAGGGAACGGGGATCGTCCACACGGCGGTAATGTATGGCGCCGACGACTTTGACCTCGGCACCAAGGTTGGTTTACCCAAGTACCACTTAGTGGCCGAGGATGGGAAGTTTAAACCGGAAGTTAATAATTTTGCCGGCCAATCGGTTAAAGAGGCGAACCCGCTCATTATCGAAGACTTAACGAAACGGAATTTAATTTTCAAAGTCGAGCCGGTTAAACACACGTACCCCTTCTGCTGGCGTTGCAAAACCGCGCTCATCTACTACGCGCGGGATTCGTGGTACTTCAAGATGTCGTCACTTCGCGCCGAGCTTCTGACTGCGAACGAGGGTATTGATTGGACACCCGAGCACATCAAGGCCGGACGCTTCGGCGAGTGGCTTGGCGAGGTTAAGGATTGGGCCATCTCCCGCGAGCGCTACTGGGGCACGCCGCTTCCGATCTGGCAGAGCGCTTCGGGCGAGCGACTCGTCATCGGCTCGGTCGAAGAGTTGAAGCAACGAATTAAGAAGTCGGGCAACCAATACTTCGTCATGCGTCACGGCGAGGCGGAGAATAACGTGCTCGGGGTTTTGAGCTCTCGATCCGATAACCCCCATCATCTAACACCTAAGGGCCAGGATCAAGTATCACTGGCGGCTGAAAGCTTGAAGGGTGGAAAAATTGATCTGATTGTTTCCTCGGATTTTGTCCGAACAAAAGAGACAGCAGAATTAGTTGCTAAGGTGATTGGCCTAGACCCAGCATCAATCGTTTACGATCATCGTCTAGGGGAGACAAATCACGGTGACTTTAATGGTCAATCGGTAGAAATTTATAATCAGCAGTTTAAGGGCAAGCCGATTAACTACGAAGAACGTCCAACCAATGGTGAGAATTACGCTGATGTGAAAAAGCGGATGGGGGAAGCTCTGTATGATCTGGAAGTTAAATACCAAAATAAAAAGATTTTAATTATCAGTCACGAGAGTCCAATCTGGCTTTTATTTGCGGCGGCCTTTGGGTTTGATGTGCCCCAAACGATTAGCCTGCGTGGGACGGCGATTGATTTCTTAAAAAATGCGGAAGTCAAAGAGCTCGCTTTCGTGCCTCTCCCTCACAATGCTGATTACGAACTCGATCTCCATAGGCCGTTTATCGATCGAGTTGAATTGGTCGGCGATAATGGTGAGCTGCTCACGCGCGTGCCCGAAGTGCTCGACGTTTGGTTCGACTCGGGCGCCATGCCCTTCGCCCAAGACCACCACCCCTTCGACTTCGCTCAGGGTAAACCTTCTCCTAACGAGGCAAATTTACTTTATCCTGCCGATTACATTTCGGAAGCGATGGATCAAACGCGCGGTTGGTTCTACACCTTGCTTGCGATCAGCACTTTACTCGGCCGCCCCGCGCCGTACCGGCACGTCGTCTGCCTTGGCCTCTTACTCGATGCGAAGGGGAAGAAGATGTCGAAGTCGGTGGGTAATGTGGTTGATCCGAACTTAATGATGGATCGCTACGGCGTTGATGCGCTTCGCTTCTGGATGTACAGCGTCAGTCAACCCGGCGAAGCCAAGAACTTCGATGAGCTCACGGTGGCCGAGGTGGGGAAGAAGTTTATTAACCCGCTCTTGAATGTCGTCACCTTCTATAAATTGTATGCCAAAGATTCGCCACCAGTGGCCGCTCCAGCTTCAACCCACCTGCTCGACGAGTGGCTCCTTACTCTCTTCTCTAAACTGGTTGAGGAAGTGACGGCGCACTTGGAGCATTATCGCATTACCGAGGCGGCGCGGGCGCTTAAAGACTTCGTCACCGATTTGTCCCAATGGTATGTGCGTCGCTCTCGTGACCGCTTCAAATCGGGGGAGGTGGGAGCGGTGGAGACACTTGGTTACGTTTTAAATAATTTCACTCGCTTGCTCGCCCCCTTCATGCCTTTCTTGACCGAAGATCTCTATCAGTCACTTAACCCTAAGCAAGAACCAGTTAGCATTCATCTCACGGCTTGGCCGGAAAGCGACAAGAGACAAAAGACGAACGACAAACTGTTGGAGGAAATGAATGAAGTCAGGCTGGTTGCTTCCCTCGCGCTCGAAGCTCGCGCTCGGGCGAAGGTGAAGGTGCGTCAGCCACTCGCGGCGCTCACCGTGCGGGGTAAGGCGGGGCACTTGAGCACGGGCTTAGAAGAGATTATTAAAGAAGAAGTTAATGTGAAGGACGTGCGCTGGGTGGAAGATCTCGAAACCGAAGTGGCGCTCGACACCACGCTCACGCCCGAGCTCGTCACTGAAGGTCGAAATCGAGAATTAGTTCGCCACATCCAAGATTTGAGGAAGTTAGCTAAGCTAACTCCCGGTCAGCTCGTGCCACTTTCGGGCCAAGCTTCGGTGGCCGGCCTCGCTTTCATCGACAGTCAGGCGGAAAGTTTGAAGACCGTCACCAGTTTGTCCCAAATTAAATTAACTCCTTTGACCAAAGCCGAAGACGTTAAGCTCGATTTGGGCGATGATCTCACTTTTGATCTTAAACTCGAAGTCAACTAACTTGTCTTATCAGCATTACCACACCAGCGGTCTCATCCTCTCGAGTCGCGACGTCGGCGAAGCGGACCGCTTGTACGACATCTTCACCGAACGGTTCGGTCGCATCACCGCTCTCGCCAAGAGCGTGAGGCAACTTAAGTCGAAGCTCCGCTACCAGTTGCGCGATTGGCAACTGGTTAAGCTCTCACTCGTGCGCGGTAAGAATGTTTGGCGCATCGTCTACACCGAGAGTCGCGCTGGTGCGACGCTCGGGCAAGAACGGGAGCGCGTGCTGGGGCGTTGGCTCAAGCTCCTCGATCGCTTAGTCGTTGACGAGGGCCGCCGGCCGAGCGTTTGGCGCGAAGTTTGGCAAGCTTACTTCTTCCTTCAGACGGAATCGCTCGCGCCGGCGGCCCTCGCTGATTACGAACTCTTAGCTTCCCTGCGTTTGCTCGAGGCCCTCGGCTATTGCGAAGTGCCGCGGAGTTGCGCCATCTTCGGTGTCGGGACGCCGTGGCTGGCCACACCTCTCGATCAAGTCTCACCTCATCGCGATTCGATTACGGCCGTGGTGGAAGAAGCCCTTTACCACAGCCATCTTTAATTAAGCCTCTGGATATACTATAATCTGACGGTGATCAATGAGCCGGAAGATAAGATCGAAAATTTAAAGCACCAGCTCTATGTGCCGGAAAGCAAGCTCCGCGCCGTGCGTCGAACCGGCTTTAGTCCCTCGACGGTGGCCAATATGCCTCCCTCGAGTGTCCCCGAAGTTGACGAAAGCGAACCAATGAAGCGCCCCCGATCAATGATGAAGATTCTTTTCCTCGGCTCGAGCCTGTTTTTCCTCGTGGCGCTCGGGATGGCGATCTACGTCTTCTCCCGCGGCGGCAATCTCGTCTCACCGGCCAACGTCGAGCTCCTCGTCGATGGTCCGGAACGGGTGAAGGCGGGGGAAACCCTCTCCTTTCAAGTGGTGGTAGCGAACCACAATTCCGCTCGTCTTGAATCAGTTGACCTGGTTGCCGAATTCCCGACCGGCAGTCGCTCGCCGAGCGACTTAAGCAAGCCTTACTTGCGCGAACGCTTCGCGCTCGGCGAGATCGGGTCGCAGGCGACGGCCAACCAGACGATCCGGGCTGTTGTCTTCGGCGAGAAGGATGTGGAGCAGGCGATCAATCTTACTCTCGAGTACCGATTAGCCGACTCGAATGCCATTTTCGATAAATCAAGCAGTTACAAGTATGTCATTAATGATTCGCCCATCACCTTCGCCGCTGATTGGCCCACCGAGGTCAATACCGGTCAGACCGTCACTCTCGCCTTCGAAGTCCAGAACAATTCAACCGCCGCGCTTAAAGACTTCGCCATTCGGGCCGAGTACCCAACCGGCTTCATCTTCCGCTCGGCCAACCTCGCGCCCGCTGTGGGTAGCAACTTCTGGCGGCTCGGTGACCTCGCCGTTGGCGCTCGCCGACGGCTCGCGGTAACGGGCACCATCGAGGGTCAAGATGAAGACAGTAAACCCTTCCGCTTTCTCGTTGGCAGTGCCAAGCCCACTTCGCTCGACGAGCTCGATCTTCAATATGGCGAACTTTTCAAAACCCTAACGGTCAAACGTCCCTACATCAGTCTCGACCTCGTCTTGAATGGCGCGAAGGTAAGTAAAGAGACTTCGGCTGGGAGTAGCGAGCTCCTGCGAGCCGACATTACTTGGGTTAATAATCTGCCGGATGAAATTATGGACGCGAAGATTGAAGTTAAGTTGAAGGGCGACATCTTAGACGAACGCTCGGTGACCGTCTCCGACGGTTTCTGGCAATCAAATGACAGTTCGATCGTCTGGCAGAAGTCAACGAAGCCGGCGCTGGCGCGCCTCGATCCGGGCGAGACGGGGCAGGTGAGCTTCACCTTCTCCACCGACTCGCTCTTGAATGCCGGTCGGGTACTGGAGAATCCGAAACTCGATCTCGAAGTTCGCTTCACCGGTCGGCAGATCGTCCAAGGTTCGTCTGATCAGCCGATCGAAAACAGCTTAACCGGCCGGATCAAAATTAATTCCGTCCTTCAGCTGGCTACCAATGCCGTCTATCACGGTGGCGCTTTCGCCAATACCGGCCCCTTGCCACCCAAGGTGGGGCAGGAGACGACTTACACCGTGGTTTGGTCGGTGGTTAACTCTTCGAACTCGGTGCGCGACGCAACGGTTCGCGCCACGCTGCCCACTTACATGCGCTGGGTTGGTGCCGTCTCACCGACGAGCGAGGACGTGACCTTCAACGAAGCGACGGGTGAGGTGCTCTGGGATCTCGGCGTGGTGGAGGCCGGTCGAGGTCTCACCACGGCGCCGCGCGAGGCCGCCTTCCAAGTGGCTTTGCGGCCGAGCGCGAGCCAGATTGGTCAAGCTCCCGTCATCTTAACCGGTTCCGAACTTTCCGGCGTTGATGCCTTTACCGGTGAGCGACTTAATTACTCCCGCCGCGCGCTCGATACGCGTTTGCTTAACGATGCCGGTTTTCGCCAAGGGGATGAAAAGGTGGTAAATTAAATTCTCATGCCCGATCAATCACTCACTGTCCTAGAGAAGGTGGTCGCCCTCGCCAAGCGCCGCGGCCTCATCTACCAAGGGTCCGAAATCTATGGTGGTCTCGCCGGCACGTGGGATTACGGCCCGCTTGGCGTCGCGCTCAAGAATAATTTGAAGAATCTCTGGTGGCGCCACTTCGTCACCGGCCGCGAAGACATGTACGGCCTCGACGCGGCGATCATTATGAATCCCAAAACTTGGGAAGCATCGGGGCATGCCGCCGGCTTCGCCGACCCGCTCACGGTTGATGGTAAGACAGAGAAGTTCAATACCATGTTTAAGACGCAAGTGGGGGCGACGGGAGATGAGGCCCTCACATCTTACCTCCGGCCGGAGACGGCGCAGGGGATGTTCGTCAATTTCAAAAACGTCGTCGACTCCTTCCACCCCAAGCTGCCTTTCGGTCTCGGTCAGATTGGCAAAGCTTTCCGCAATGAGATTGCGCCACGCGACTTCGTCTTCCGTTCGCGCGAGTTTGAGCAGCTGGAGGTCGAGTACTTCGTTCGGCCGACTGACTGGGAGAAGCAGTTTGAAGAGTGGCGACAAGTGATGTGGCAATGGATCGAATTAATTGGTTTGCCGAAAGATTTGGTTCATGAGCTCGAAGTGCCCGAGACTGATCGTGCCCATTACTCGAAGCGTACCATCGATTTCGAATTCGATTATCCTTTCGGTCGGAAAGAGCTTTATGGTCTGGCTTATCGTGGCGATTACGATCTTGCCCAGCACCAAGCGGCGAGCAAGGTGGACCTCACTTACTTTGACGAGGAGACGAAGGAGCGCTTCTTGCCGCACGTTATCGAACCGTCGCTTGGTCTCGATCGAACGATCCTCGCGCTCTTAACCTCGGCTTATACCGAGGATGATCCGCCGGCTGGCGGAGGCGATGAGGTACGCGTTTATTTGAAATTAAAACCCGAGGTGGCGCCGATCACTGTGGCTGTCTTCCCGTTACTTAAAAACAAACCCGACTTGGTCGCTAAAGCCCGCGAAATTTTTTCTTTCCTGAAAGTCCCGACGCTTCGGTCGGGACCCCGACTTTACGTCGGGACTATTTCCTTCGACGATAACGGCAACATCGGCAAGCGGTATCGCCGCCAAGATGAGATCGGTACGCCTTACTGTGTCACCATCGACTTCCAAACCCTTGAAGACGGTACCGTGACTTTGCGCCATCGCGACACCGGCGAACAGGAGCGGCTCGCGGTGTCGGCCTTAATTGACCGACTTAGCTAGGGTGTTACAATATATAGGTATGAAAAAATCAAAGTGGCTTTTAGCCGGTCTTTTATTATTAGTGATCGGTAGTTTCGGTTTTATTAATCTCGATTCAGTTAGAGCGCAAACCAATACGTCAGCCCAAGCGTCCCAACTCCAAGACTTGTTGAATCGACTAGTTTTCATTATCCAGCAACTGCAGCAACAATTGGCAACGCTTAAGAGCCAACAAACAGAATCGAAGGTAATTAATCCAATTACTTCCACCTCACCAAACACCAGCTCCGCCGCCGCCACCTCGCGGCAAGTCGTCTTCCTCGTTACCGACACGTCTGGTACCCGACTCTCGGGGGCAACGGTAACGGTCCGTTCGAGCACTGCCAGCTTAGGTAGTCGCACCACCGACGGTGGGGGAGAAACGCAAGGACTCCCTTTGCCGGTTGGATCGAGTTACACTGCGGTCGTTAGTAAGGCTGGATTTGTGAGTCAGACGATCAACTTTACCGTCACGGCCAGTCTTAACTCTCTGTATCAATTTTATAATGTGCCAGCGATTAGGCTGGTGCGGGAGACGGTAAACAATAACACCACCTCGCCCGTTACCACGGTCACGAATCCCACCTCTTCAAGCACTTGCGGCAATGGTGTAGTCGAAGGCACTGAGCAATGTGACGGCACGCACTTCCTCCCCGGCAACTCCTGCTCAACTTATGGATTTGTCTCGGGTTCGCTAACTTGCAGTTCATCTTGCGCTGTTAGTTATGGGCAATGCAGTAATCCAGCTACCATCACCGTCATCTCTCCCGCCCTCAATGCCGAATGGGCGGCCGATCAAGGACACACGGTGGCTTGGTCAACGAGTGGTGTTGGCGCTTTGCCTATTACGATTGAGCTCCTCACTCCTTCCAATGGCTCGGTTCCTGGCTTTAATGCTTTCACTACCAATAATGATTACTCGGAAGCGATGAGTCTCTCTAGTGTCGCTCCCGGCTTCTATTACTTCCGACTCAAGACGAGAGTGGATAATCGAGATATCTTCGGCGGTTCGGGTATCTTTCGTTTAGTCGCCGGTAGCACTGGTTTCAACCCTAGCGCCCCAACTGCTGCTTGCGGTAACGGCATCGTCGAAGGCGCCGAGCAATGCGATGGCACCCACTTCCTCCCCGGCAACTCCTGCTCAACCTACGGCTACGTTAATGGCTCGCTCACTTGTAATTCATCTTGTGTGGTTGGTTATAATCAATGCAGTAATCCGCCCGTTTCGGCCACGATGAGCGTCAGCAGTCCGACCGCTAGTTCAGTTTGGAATGGCAATCACACTGTCGCTTGGACTGACTCAAACGTACCAGATGCCAATACCATCACGATTGAATTAATGACCCCATCCAATTCAGTTGTTAATACCTTTACTCCGATCACGGTTGCTAACTCACCACAAAGTAAAAGTGTGAATTTAACGGGTGTCGCTCCCGGCTACTACTTCTTCCGCTTGCGGACGAGCATTAATGGTCAAATTATCAACGGCGGTTCGTCGGTGTTCCAAATCGCGAGATAGAGTGGTATAATGGGCGAATGAAGGACTTCGGTTCAGGTGACGTTAGAATCCACATTACTTCGGCGAGCATTGTCCGGCTCGTCATTTGGGGCGCCTTCTTCTGGGGTCTCTACTTGGTGCGCGATCTCTTGCTCGTCATTCTCGTCTCGGTGGTGATTGCTTCGGCCGTTCAACCGGCGGTTCGCTTCCTCGCCAAGTGGCGCATCCCTCGGACGCCAGCCGTCCTCCTCGTTTATCTCTTGGCCTTTAGTCTCCTGTTTAGTCTGATCCCGTTCTTCTTCGTGCCGGTCGCCCGCGATCTCGTTGATGCTTCTTCCACCCTACCGCAGAAGTTAAGTTCACTTTCTTTCCTCTCTGACCCAAGCGGCATCATTTCCAATTTCTCTAAATTTGATTACTTCTCGAATCTCGCGGCCAATCTCCAAGCCGCCTTCACTAGCTTGTCGGGTGGCTTCGTCCAGGCTCTAAGCACCATCTTCGGTGGCTTCTTCAGTTTCGTGATGATCATCGTCATCTCCTTCTATCTGGCGGTGCAGAACGACGGAGTCGGCAGCTTCCTTCGTTTGGTCGCTCCGACTAAGCATGAGCGTTACATCACCGACCTCTGGCGCCGCTCGGAGCAGAAGATCGGTCTCTGGATGCAAGGCCAGCTCTTGCTCGGTCTCTTGGTTGGCGTGATTGTCTATCTCGGTCTGACTGTGCTCCGCATTGATTATGCCCTGACACTCGCTCTCATGGCCGCGGGCTTCGAGCTCATTCCCGTTTTCGGTCCCATTCTTTCGGCTGTACCAGCGATCTTGATCGGCTTCTCCCATTCGCCCGCCAGCGGTCTCATCGTCACCGGACTCTACATCATCATCCAACAATTTGAAAATCACTTACTCTACCCGCTTGTAGTGAGAAAGATCGTGGGGGTGCCCTCGATTGTCGTTATCATTGGTTTGATCGTGGGGGCGAAGTTGGCCGGCTTCCTCGGCATTATCCTCGCTGTCCCCGTCGCCACCGTCTTCATGGAGCTCCTGAACGACTTCGAAGAACGGAAGAAAGTGGCGTCGTCTCATGCCTAAGGCTCTCTACCTCACCACCACCCTACCTTACGTTAATGCCGAGCCTCATATCGGCTTTGCTTTGGAATTGGTGCAGGCTGATGCTGTCGCCCGCGCGGCTCATCTCCGCGGACAGGAAATCTTCTTCAACACCGGCACCGACGAGCACGGTCTTAAGATTAAGCGCACGGCCGAAGCGGCCGGACTCACACCACAGGCTTACGTTGATCAAATGGCGGAGAAGTTCCGCCGGCTCCTGCCGGCTCTCGGCATTTGGCCGGAGGCCAACTTCATCCGCACCACCAATCCGGCGCACGTGACCGCAGCGCAAGAGTTCTGGCGTCGGGCCGCCGCGGCCGGCGATATTTATAAAAAGGATTACAGCCTGAAGTATTGTGTCGGTTGCGAGCTCGAGAAGACGGAGTCGGAATTGGTCGACGGCCATTGCCCGCTCCATCCGAAGCAGGAGATTGAATTGATTGCCGAGGAGAATTACTTCTTCCGCTTTTCCAAATACGAGTCGCCCCTACTCGAGCTCTATAACTCCCGTCCCGACCTCGTTCTCCCTGAATCGCGACTGAATGAAGTTAAGGCCTTCGTCGGACGAGGACTCCAAGACTTCTCCATTTCGCGCTCGGCGGCGAAGCAGCCGTGGGGAATCCCTGTTCCTGATGATCCAACTCAAACGATGTACGTTTGGTTCGACGCCCTCGTTAATTACGTGTCGGCCATTGGTTGGGGGAGTGATGAAGAAAAGTTTAAAAATTGGTGGCCTGTGGTACAGTTTGCCGGCAAAGATAATCTCCGCCAGCAGTCGGCGATGTGGCAAGCGATGCTCATGTCGGTTTGCCTCCCGCCATCGAAGCAAATTATTATCCACGGTTTCGTGACGAGCGGCGGGCAGAAGATGAGTAAGTCGCTTGGCAACGTCATTGACCCCTTCGCTCTGGCGAATGATTATGGCTCCGAGGCCGTGCGCTACTTCCTCTTGCGGCACGTTCAGCCCTTCGAAGATACCGATGTGACGCCGGAGAAGTTCAAAGAAGCCTACAATGCCAACTTGGCCAACGGCTTGGGCAATCTCGTCTCGCGGGTGATGAAGCTCGCGAGCGACCACTTGCCCGCTTCGCCGGAGCTTCAGCGAGGCGAGCTCGCGCCGGCCGTGGTTGAAGAGAGAACCCTCGAAGATTTCAAGGAACTAAACGACCACCTGACTAAATTCGAATTCAGCCGCGCCATGGATGAGATCTGGCGGCACATTGGTCTCCATGATGCTTATATTCAAGAGACGAAACCTTTCAGTCTCATAAAAACCGAACCCGATAAGGCCCGGCAGATTATCGCCAAGCTCGTCCAAGGCCTCGCCGATCTCGCCGTCTGCCTCGAACCCTTTCTCCCCCAAACTTCAGCTACAATCAAGAATTTAGTTAAAGAAAACAAAACTCCACCCCAACCCCTCTTCCCGCGGAAATAATCTATGACCTTAAAACTTATCGACATCCATGCCCATGTTAATTTTCCGCAATTTGATGAGGATCGGGTGGCGGTGATTGAGCGCGCCCGCGCGGCGGGCGTGGGGATGATTAATGTCGGCACGGATTTAGAAACTTCACGTGGGGCCGTGGCTCTCGCGGAAGGGAATGGTGACATGTGGGCGACGGTTGGAGTGCATCCGACCGACCCGCCCGAGGCGGGCAAGTTGAGCCAGACACTAGCTCAACTTGAAAAACTCGCTCAACATCCGAAAGTAGTCGCTATTGGGGAATGTGGCCTCGATTATTTTCATGTTAAGGATCTAACTGAACGAGTAAAGCAGAAAGAACTTTTTGTAAAACAAATCGAACTAGCCCAAACGGCTGGTAAGCCATTCATGATCCATTGTCGCAATGCCTACGACGAACTTTTAAATATTTTGAAAGACTTTCCCCGAGTTTTTGGAAATGTTCATTTTTTTGTCGGCAATTGGGAGGTTGCTCAGCAATTTTTAAATCTCAACTTCACCCTCTCTTTCACCGGCGTGCTTACTTTTACGAGCGATTATGATGAAGTGGTGAAGAATACCCCCCTAGACCGAATTATGTTTGAGACGGATTGCCCTTTTGTGGCTCCCGTGCCTTATCGGGGTAAGCGCAATGAGCCGGCCTATGTGGTTGAGGTGGCTAAACAGGTCGCTTTCCTCCGTCAATTGCCTCTAGAAGAGGTCCTCGCCGCCACCCTCACCAATGCGAAACGGGTATTTGCCCTCTAGCCAAGGTTGTGCTACGATCGAAGCTAATGTCTAAGGCAGTAGTCAATCAAGAGGAGGAATTAGGGGTAAACCGAGTCTACGAACTCGGGTACCTCTTGTCGCCACTCATTCCAAGCGAGAGCTTAACCGATAAGGTTAATCAAGACCTTAAAGCCCTCGTTAATGGCTTTGGGGGCGAAATTATCGGTGATAATCCGCTACCGGCGATGATTACCCTCGCTTACCCGATCAAGAAGGTGGTTGACCACAAGGGCTTAACTTGCCGTGAGGCTTACTTCGGCGCTTTCCGCTTTCGCCTCAACTCCTCCGCTTTGCCAGAATTGATCGCGAAACTTAAGGAGTTGAATGACCTCATCCGCTACTTACTACTTGAGGTGCCGAAGGCGACCCTCGTTGATGAAGAGAATCTGCGTAATCGTAAGCGCGTCGTACCCCCCACTCCGACAACGGAAGGGGAAGGTCCCGCCAAGCCGGTGATGAGCGCTGATGAAATGGATAAGGAGATCGATCAACTTTTAACCACCGAAAGTTATGTATCTAAATAAAGCGATCCTCATCGGCAATCTCACTCGCGATCCGGAGCTTAAGGCTCTCCCCTCGGGTTCGAAGGTTGCTTCCTTCGGCCTCGCCACCAATCGGGTTTGGAAAGATAAGACCGGTGCCAAGCAGGAAGACACTCAATTCCACAACATCGTCATCTTCGGTCAGCAGGCGGAGATCGTTAATCAATACCTCCGCAAAGGCCAGTCGGTCCTGATCGAAGGCCGGATCCAGAATCGCAGTTGGGATGCTCCGGATGGTACGAAGAAGTACCGTTCCGAAATTGTCGCCGACAACATCCAATTCGGACCGAAGGCGGGTGGGGCAACGTCAGCCGGCGCGGCGCCGGCGGGGAAGTCAACGGCGAGTCCTGCCGTTGCGGTTCCGGAGGAGCTTAAGACCATCCAGTATCCGGAAGAAGAGGTCAATCCTGACGACATTCCTTTTTAATGCTAATTTAAACCAATGATTACGAAGCACTGCCATTTCTGCAACAATAACGTCCGCTATCCTGATTATAAGGAGGTGGAGACTTTAAAGAAGTTTCTCGACCCCCACGCCCGCGTGCTAGCTAAGCGCCGCTCCGGCATCTGCGCTTCGCATCAGCGCCGCCTCATGCTCGCCGTTAAGCGCGCCCGCTTCCTCGCCCTTCTCCCATTCCTCTCGAGTTAGTTTTAAACCGACTTACGTTCGACGTATTCGCCAGTTTCGGTGTTGAGGACAACCGTATCGCCTTCGTTCACGAACATTGGGACGTTAACGGTGAAGCCGGTTTCGAGAATGACTAACTTCGTCGCGCCTTGGACGGTATTACCGCGCACTGCTGGGGCCGCTTCCTTCACTTTCAACTCCACCTTGATCGGAATTTTAATACCCAAAATAATCTCGCCGAAGGTGAGCAATCTGACGTTGGTGTTCGGTTTGACGTAGCTGATCTGACCCTCAACCTTCTCCGGTTCTAATTTAAATCGCTTCGCTTTATCTTTCGCTTCACAGAACCAGTATTCGTTTTTATTAGTAAAGAGGAAAGTCACATCACGCTCCTCAAGCTCCGCCTCTGCCACCTTGTCGCTCACGGCGAAGGAGTGCTCTCGTACGCCGCCGGTGATCAAGTTCTTTAGTTTAGTGGCATTGACGGGCTTCCGCTGCTGTTTGCGGAAGACGTGAGCTTCCAGCACCTCGTAAGGTTGGTCATCAAGGACTATGAATTTCTTCGGTTTAACGTCATTATAATCGAGCATCCTGTAACTTTATCAATCCCCGGCCGGTTGTCAAAGGCAGAAGGTCGAGTTATTATCAGCCTAACTCATTCTATGTATCTAGAAGATAAGCCGTCTGACACCTTGATGACTGTCGCTAGCGGGCCCGCGGATGAAGAGATCTTAACCCTCGCGGTTAAGGATCCTCGCCATTTCCGCCTGATCATCGAGCGCTATGAGGCGGCTTTTCTTCGTAAGGCGAAGTCAATTTTAGGCGAGCGCGAGGAGGTAGCCGACGTGGTGGCCGAGACCTTCACCAAGATCTACTTCAACGCCGCCCGCTTCCACCCGGTCGAGGGGGCGAGCTTCCGCTCGTGGGCTTACCGCATTCTCGTCAACACCGCATTAACTTACTATCAGAAGTTGAAGAAGCGGCGCGGCGATTTGCCGCTGACCGAGGTGGAGCTCGGGACGATGGTAGATCATCGTGGGGGAGCCGCTTTCGAGCAAGCGGAGTGGCGCGATTACGTCGCTTCTTACCTCCACCGCTTGCCGGCGGCCACCTCCCGCATTCTCCGACTCTTCTTCCTCGAAGATCGGCCGCAAGAAGAGATCGCCGCGCTCGAAGGGGTTTCGGTGGCCGCCGTGAAGACTCGCCTCCACCGCGCCAAGAAAGAGTTTAAAAAGTTCGCCTCCTTAATTAAAATATGAGTTTAGAAAAAGTAATTATGCGTCGGGTCTATGCCGTCTGGCTCGCGCGACGCGTCTGGCACTCGCTCTGGCTTAAGCTGGCTCTCTTAGCCTTGCTCGCGGTGAACCTCCATGAGTACGTGGCGCCGCGCCTAGTCTGGCAGAACCTCCAAACTTCGGGCGGTCTCACCAACTACCAATTCTTCTTCTCCGCTTTCGCTCGCACGGAAGGGATTGTCCAATCTCTTACTTTAGTTAGCATCATCATTCTCGCTTGGCTCGGCCGTGACGCTTGGCTTAAGCTTGCTAATCCTTCCACTCGGCTCGGATTTTCTTCTCCAGTTCGGTCTTAATTTTCGGATTCTCTTTAAGGAAAGTGCGGGCCGAATCGTAGCCGCGACCGAGCTTCACCTCGCCATAACTGTAGGAGTTGCCCGACTTCGTCACTATGCCTTGCTTCTCACCGAGTGCTAGGATCTCGCCTTCGGGCGAGATCCCTTCGTTGTAGAGCACGTCGAATTCGGCCTGCTTGAAGGGGGCGGCCACCTTATTCTTCACCACCTTCACCCGCACCCGACTGCCGATCACCTCCTCACCTTTTTTAATCTGGGCAATCCGGCGAATGTCGATCCGGACGGAAGAGTAGAACTTAAGCGCTTTACCACCCGGCGTCGTCTCGGGATTACCAAACATCACTCCAATCTGCATTCGAATCTGGTTGATGAAGACGACCACCGTCTTCGACTTCGCCACAATCGCCGTCATCTTGCGGAGCGCTTGCGACATGAGGCGCGCTTGCTTGCCCACGTGGTAGGCGCCAACGTCACCTTCAATTTCGTCTTTCGGTGTGAGTGCCGCCACCGAGTCGATCACGATCACATCAATCTTGCCCGAGCGGACGAGACTCTCGGCGATCTCGAGGGCTTGCTCGCCGTAATCAGGTTGAGAGATGAGGAGATCTTCCGTCTTCACTCCAATCTTCTTCGAGTAATCCGGATCAAGGGCATGTTCAGCATCGATGAAGGCGCAAATGCCACCGCGCTTCTGCGCTTCGGCGACGAGGTGGAGAGCGAGCGTCGTCTTGCCGGAAGATTCCGGTCCGTAGATCTCAATGATCCGGCCGCGCGGCGCGCCGCCAATACCGAGAGCCAAGTCGAGGCCGAGTGAGCCGGTGGGGATCGCGCCCACGCCGACCTTCGGTCGGTCACCAAGCTTCATAATTGCTCCTTCGCCGAAGCGGCTCTGGATGTTTTTAATCGTGTCGAGGATGTTTTCACCCTCACCACTAAACTTACTCGATTCCTCTCGCGGTTCTTTCTTGCGCATCATGAATTTAAAATTTTAGGCTCATAAACCACCGGCCACTGCTTCTCGACGATTCGGCCGAAGCGGTCGACACCGGAAAAATTGATTATATTATAGCCCGTAGCCAGAAGCAATTTAGTTTCAAAAATGCCGCCGTTACTTAGAACCAGAGGCTCGTTATTGATCGTCAACTTCGTTAAGCGGTCGGCGCGACCGCTCACAGTCAGGAGTTCGTCCGACACCATCGCGCCGGCCGCCGGCGCATTGATGGTAAGGGTCGGAGCGTGGACGAGACCGGAGAATTGGTAGGTCACGTAGCCGGCGGCGGCGATAAAGAAGATGGTAATAGCTAAGTAGCGGAAGGCGTGGGGTGAGAAGGGGCGAGGGCTCATAATTTAACTTTGGACCATTGGCGCCTCGCTCGGGTCGTAGACTTGGCGGCGCTTCGCGCCTTCACCCGGGCCGATCACCCCGCGCTTCTCCAGGAGGTCGACCATGCGTGCCGCGCGGGCGTAGCCGATGCCAAGCTTGCGTTGGAGGAAGGAAGTGGAGGCCGTCTTCGTCGTCAACACAATGTCGAGCGCCTTTTCATAGATCTCTTCGTCCTCGGGCGTCACTTCCTCTTCATCTTCGGCGTCAGATTGCGAGAGATCAA
>JBBTTW010000046.1:17684-32908 GCA_038064055.1 Patescibacteria group bacterium
ACTTCTCGGCTAGCCAATCAGCCGTCCGCTTCACCTCCGCTTCGGAAATGTAGGCGGACTGGAGGCGAAGCGGCTTTGAGCGTTCGCCCGAGAGGTAGAGCATATCGCCGGCCCCGAGGAGCTTCTCGGCGCCAGACTCGTCGATAATGGTGCGCGAATCAATTTGCGAGGCTACTTGTAGCGCCACTCGCGAGGGGATGTTGGCCTTAATGAGACCGGTGATCACTTCCACTGATGGTCGTTGGGTGGAGAGGATGAGGTGGATGCCGACGGCGCGCGACATCTGCGCCAAGCGCACAATCGCCGCCTCGAGCTCTCTAGGGTAGGTCGACATAATGTCGGCCAGTTCGTCGATCACGATCACAATGTAAGGCATGGCCAGGGCCGCCTCGGGGCTTGATTGATGGAAGGATTGGATGTCGCGGACCCGCTCCTTCTCAAGTACTTCATAGCGGCGTTCCATTTCTTTAATCGCCCAGCGGAGACTAGAGATGGCTTTCTTCGGATCGGTGACGACCGGAGTGAGCAGGTGAGGGATTTTACGATATAAGGTAAGTTCCACCCGCTTCGGGTCAATCATAATGAAGCGGAGTTTGGTCGGATGGTTGCGGTAGAGCAGGGAAGTAATGAAGGTGTGGATCACCACCGACTTACCTGAGCCCGTGGTGCCGGCAATGAGGACGTGCGGAGCGCGAGCAATGTTTGAGAAGTGGGGCGCGCCGGCAATGTCGCGCCCGAGGGAGACGAAGAGCGGGAAGGGGGAGCTGGTGAAGGCGGGCGCCCCAACGAGCGAAGCGAGGCCGACGGTGGCGCGAGCGCGATTTGGGATCTCAATGCCGACCAAGGCGAGGCCGGGGATCGGCGCCTCAATGCGGATCGGGTGCGCGGCGAGCGCGAGGGCTAGATCTTTTTGCAAAGCTAGGATGCGAGAAATTTTTACCCCCTCGGCGGGCTTAAGCGCGTAGCGGGTAATCGAGGGACCAATCGAGACCTCGTCCATCTCCACCACAATACCGAAGTTGCCGAGCGTACGTTTAATGATGTTTGCATTCGCTTTAATGTCGCCGGCCACCGGCTTGCCCGAGTCGCGCTCAAGGAGCGAGAGTGGTGGTGACTCGAACTCCGTCTCTGAACGCACCGGCAAACGAAGCACGAAGTCGGCATCATCTCCCTCTTCTTCGGCCCCCTCATTCTCAGTCTCATCTTCCATCTTTGGCAAGGCTTCGATTTCTTCGGCCTCGACAGTGGTGACCGCCGCCTCATCTGGCATAAAGGAGTCGGCCGCAATCACAATCTCCTCGTCCACCTCAATTTCCGATCCGTCCGACCGCCGGCGCCCGAGTGACCAGCCGAAGAGTCGTGGCTCGAGCGTGATTCGAGTGTCGAACATGACGAGGCTCGAGATAACGACCAAACCGACGAAAATAATGAGACTAATGTAATGATCGAAGACGGCGGTGACGGGTCGCGACAGGAGTCGGCCGATGGCGCCACCGGCGCGCTCGCCGAAGATCGATTCGAGCAGACCCAAACCACTCAAGAAGAAGAGCGCTGCGCCGAAGGTCTTGAGGTTAAGCGTCCGCGGCCGGCTAGCTTGGAGGAGGATGCCACCAACGAGGAAGAGCACGAGCGGGAAGAGGAAGAAACCCCAACCGAAGATGTACTTGGCGCTCGAGTAGAGCCAAGCGCCGCCGCGGCCGGCCAGTCCGAGCCAGGCGAGGACGAAGATAAGTCCGAGCACGAAGAAGGTGATGGCAAGTACCCCATGCTTCGTCTCCTTCTGCAGGGCGGGCAAGGTAGGCAAAGCGAATCGCGGGGATTCATCATTCCGCTTCTTCTTCATGGTGTGATTATACCTCGCTATTGGCGCTAATGCCAAAAAAGTCTTAATCTGTTGGACAATTTCCTTGTCTTATATATAATCAGGGAGAAATGTCTGATACTAAGACTTTAAAGGACATTCGCCAGTCTGCGGATGTAAAGGACATAAGAGACAAAAAGACGAGCAAACTAACCTCGGCGGTTTATCTGGTCACTAACTTCCTTTCCGACCATGACCCTATTAAATGGAAGCTAAGGGAGAAGTCGCTCGAACTTCTCCTTCTCTCCTCTAAGACAAGCGTGGTAGGGGAGCAAATTTTGTCTTATATCGATGATCTTATAAGACTCTTGGAAGTGGCTTTGCACGATCGGCAGTCTTCGCCAATGAATCTCAATCTCCTCCGCTCGGAGTACGCTTCGCTTAAGCAATTCTTCCGCAGTCAAGATCAGTTGCTCCTAGAATCAAGCTTCTCGAGCTTGCCACAGACCCAAACTGATCCGGAAGCCAGTCGCGCCAATCAAGTTAATCAAAACAGACCAACCGGGCCCAAGATCCATCGCATCGGCCGGCCGCCGGCCGAAAAAGGGCTAGCTTCCAAATCCGACCGCCAAGCCATAATCCTCAACGTTTTAAAGACGGATTTAGGTCTCTCCATCAAGGATGTGGCCAAGAGCTTACCGGCCTTCAGTAGCAAGACCGTCCAGCGCGAACTTAACCTGATGGTGGATAGCGGGTTGGTGAAGAAGGTGGGCGAACGCCGTTGGAGTCGTTATAGTAAAATCTAAGGTTTAGAGAGAATGGTCAACATTGACCTATCTTAAGGGTTTCGCTATACTCAGTAATCGTCGAGAATTCACCGTTAAATTCTGGATTTCCCTATCAATCTGTGTTATCCACATTGATTTTTGCAGCTACTCGGTGCGGTGTTATAATTGACGCTGATCGGTCTTTGCCAATTTAATATTCCGTCCACTCCTTTCCCTCCTTTTGGCTAAAAGTCCTTTCCGTTCGCCGTCGGCGAATGGGGAAGGAATTTTAGAAAAATTATTAGCAAATTATCAGTAATAAATTAGCAAAATTTATGAGTCTTAGAAAAATTGTTTTCGGTTTTGCTGCGCTGGCTATGATCTTTAGCGTCGCCACTTCGGTGAGCGCTCAAGTCGACCCAGCTCTGTTAAGCCTACTTTCATCGTTGACTCCAGCTCAACTCACTGCTCTTCTCCAAACCGGAGGAGTCAGTGGTTCGACCACTGGCACTTCAGCGTGCAACTTCACTCGCGACCTCACGGTCGGTTCAACGGGTGATGATGTGACTTGCTTACAAAATGCATTAATCACCAAGGGGATGTTGAACATCCCGAGCGCTACTGGCTACTTCGGCAATTTGACGAAGAACGCCGTTGCGTCTTGGCAGGCTTCTGCTGGTGTCACACCGACACTCGGCTACTTCGGTCCTAAGTCCCGCGCGGCCTTCGTTGCGATGGGTGGTGGATCGGTAACGCCTCCTCCGATGACTGGCGCTCTCTGCCCGAACGGCATGACCCTCGCCAGCAACTGTTCAGTGGCTCCAGGTGCGGTCGCTCCGGCTCTTTGCCCGAACGGCATGACCTTGGTTAGTAACTGTACAGTCGCCCCTGGTGGTACTGTCCCTGGCCCAGTGGTCATTGGCGGTGCTAGCGATGGCGTCCTCGTTTCCGGTACGATCTCACTCGAAAGCACTCCTTCCAACGGAACGGATGTGAAGAAGGGTGACGTCAATATGCCGATTGCCAAGTGGAAAATTAAGGTTAGCGGTTCCGATGGCGTCTTAAAGCAGTTCGGTATTCAAACCACCAACCGCTCCTGGCTCTACTGGAGCTCTGCTCGTTTGGTTGATAGCACTGGTGCTGTCATCGCCGAGAAGACCAACTTGTCTGCCTCTGACTTCAGTGAGGTAACGGCTGGTTCCGACTACCGCTTAATCTTCGGTAACTTGAATAAGGGTTTGGCTAAGGGTGTCGACAACTTCGTCACTCTCCAAGTCAGCACTTATTCCAGTACCGACAGAACTGCCGCTTCTGGCTTAGTTGTCTCCCAAGTGTCTAACTCCGTTGTGGTTGGTGACGCTAATGATAACTACACCTACAGCGATGGTGATATTTCTGACCGCACTTGGGACTTCATCGCCGCGACTGCTGGCAATATCGTCCCTTCGATCAGCGTTACTTCACCTTTGACTCGGTCAGTTAAGGTTAGCAACACCGGCACGACTCCGAATGTCGATCTCTTAACCTTCAATATGAAGGCCGAGAATCGCGATGCTAAGGTTGAGTCTTTGACCTTCACCATCAACACTTCGGGTAGCACGGCTGGCGCAACCGCCAATCTTTCTGGAGCCAATGCTCCTTTGGCGACTAGCCTCTTCAACTCGATCGACCTTTATGACGGTTCAACTTTGATTGCTTCCGGTTCTGTCGGTAGTTCCACTACCTTCACGAGCTTGAGCATCAATATTCCCCTAGGCACGACGAAGACTTTGACTCTTAAGGCGGTAGCTGCCGATTCCGACAGCTACGCCCTTGGTGTCTCCGCTTCGACGACCTTGGCGGCTAGCACGAGCGGTATTAGTGGTGTTGATTCTAACTTCGACAGCCTGACGGTTTCAGGTGGTACGGTTACGAGCAACAACACTATCTTCAACACTGCTACGGCCAATGTAGCTAGTATCAGCACAAGCATCCAGCCGATTGAGAACGTGGCTGATCAAGTTGGTGTAACCTTCAAGTTCAGTATCGCGGCTTCTGGTGGTGCAGTCTACGTCAGCAAGACTCCGGCCACGGCTTTGGCGACGACGTCTTCCTTTACTAGTGGTATTGGTACTTCCACTCTCACAGTCGTCTCGGCTAGCGGTAGCACCAACAGCGATGCCAGTACCTACTGGACAATCGATGATGGTATTACTCGTGAGTTCACTTACACTGGTGCTGTGAACAATGACACCTCAACCGGTGCCAAGACCCTTACCTCCGGCGTACAGGAATTCAAGATCACCAACATCTATTGGGATGACGACACGACTGGTTTCCAAGAGTTCAACATCAGTAATGGTCTGGAAAACCTCCGCGTCGTTCCTGTCCTCACGACCTAATCTAGCTAACTTGTGTCCCCCCACGGCTCGCCCTGAGCGTAGTCGAAAGGGATAGCTAGCCCTAACTCTGCCTCGCGGCTTCGCCGCTCGGCCGAACGGGTAAAACAAAAATCCCCCTCCGCAAGGTGGGGGATTTTTGTGTGTCTAATAGTGGTCTTACTTGTTTATCCACCAGTGGCCTATAAAGAAAATTTTAATAGTGTTAAAATAATCCCTGTTTACTAGGGACCGTCTCGGTCTGTAAGTTTGAGGCGGTGGTAAAATTATCAGTAATAAATTAGCAAAATTTATGAGTCTTAGAAAAATTGTTTTCGGTTTTGCTGCGCTGGCTATGATCTTTAGCGTCGCCACTTCGGTGAGCGCTCAAGTCGACCCAGCTCTGTTAAGCCTACTTTCATCGTTGACTCCAGCTCAACTCACTGCTCTTCTCCAAACCGGAGGAGTCAGTGGTTCGACCACTGGCACTTCAGCGTGCAACTTCACTCGCGACCTCACGGTCGGTTCAACGGGTGATGATGTGACTTGCTTACAAAATGCATTAATCACCAAGGGGATGTTGAACATCCCGAGCGCTACTGGCTACTTCGGCAATTTGACGAAGAACGCCGTTGCGTCTTGGCAGGCTTCTGCTGGTGTCACACCGACACTCGGCTACTTCGGTCCTAAGTCCCGCGCGGCCTTCGTTGCGATGGGTGGTGGATCGGTAACGCCTCCTCCGATGACTGGCGCTCTCTGCCCGAACGGCATGACCCTCGCCAGCAACTGTTCAGTGGCTCCAGGTGCGGTCGCTCCGGCTCTTTGCCCGAACGGCATGACCTTGGTTAGTAACTGTACAGTCGCCCCTGGTGGTACTGTCCCTGGCCCAGTGGTCATTGGCGGTGCTAGCGATGGCGTCCTCGTTTCCGGTACGATCTCACTCGAAAGCACTCCTTCCAACGGAACGGATGTGAAGAAGGGTGACGTCAATATGCCGATTGCCAAGTGGAAAATTAAGGTTAGCGGTTCCGATGGCGTCTTAAAGCAGTTCGGTATTCAAACCACCAACCGCTCCTGGCTCTACTGGAGCTCTGCTCGTTTGGTTGATAGCACTGGTGCTGTCATCGCCGAGAAGACCAACTTGTCTGCCTCTGACTTCAGTGAGGTAACGGCTGGTTCCGACTACCGCTTAATCTTCGGTAACTTGAATAAGGGTTTGGCTAAGGGTGTCGACAACTTCGTCACTCTCCAAGTCAGCACTTATTCCAGTACCGACAGAACTGCCGCTTCTGGCTTAGTTGTCTCCCAAGTGTCTAACTCCGTTGTGGTTGGTGACGCTAATGATAACTACACCTACAGCGATGGTGATATTTCTGACCGCACTTGGGACTTCATCGCCGCGACTGCTGGCAATATCGTCCCTTCGATCAGCGTTACTTCACCTTTGACTCGGTCAGTTAAGGTTAGCAACACCGGCACGACTCCGAATGTCGATCTCTTAACCTTCAATATGAAGGCCGAGAATCGCGATGCTAAGGTTGAGTCTTTGACCTTCACCATCAACACTTCGGGTAGCACGGCTGGCGCAACCGCCAATCTTTCTGGAGCCAATGCTCCTTTGGCGACTAGCCTCTTCAACTCGATCGACCTTTATGACGGTTCAACTTTGATTGCTTCCGGTTCTGTCGGTAGTTCCACTACCTTCACGAGCTTGAGCATCAATATTCCCCTAGGCACGACGAAGACTTTGACTCTTAAGGCGGTAGCTGCCGATTCCGACAGCTACGCCCTTGGTGTCTCCGCTTCGACGACCTTGGCGGCTAGCACGAGCGGTATTAGTGGTGTTGATTCTAACTTCGACAGCCTGACGGTTTCAGGTGGTACGGTTACGAGCAACAACACTATCTTCAACACTGCTACGGCCAATGTAGCTAGTATCAGCACAAGCATCCAGCCGATTGAGAACGTGGCTGATCAAGTTGGTGTAACCTTCAAGTTCAGTATCGCGGCTTCTGGTGGTGCAGTCTACGTCAGCAAGACTCCGGCCACGGCTTTGGCGACGACGTCTTCCTTTACTAGTGGTATTGGTACTTCCACTCTCACAGTCGTCTCGGCTAGCGGTAGCACCAACAGCGATGCCAGTACCTACTGGACAATCGATGATGGTATTACTCGAGAGTTTATTTACACGGGTAGTATGAATAATGATGGAATCAATTCTTCATCGACTGCCGCTTCGGTTGGACTAGTCAGCGGCTTCTCGGCTGGTGTAAAGGAATTCAAGATTACCAATCTCTATTGGGATGACGACACGTCTGGTCTTCAGGAATTCAACATTAACAACGGTCTGGAGAACTTAAGAGTTTATCCGTACTTGACTAATTAGTCTAAACTCTGGTTTCAAAAATCCCCGCTCCGCCAACCGGCGGACGGGGGATTTTTGTGTGTCTGAAATATTTTATAAAAAAATTACACCACATCCCAAAACTACAAGGGTGACCCTTCTACTCCGCAAAGGGTCGACCTTTGTACAAAGGGTCGACCCTTTGTTAAAATTTACCAATGGAACGTAAAATAGAATTTTCTATCGATGAGCATTATCATGTTTACAATCGTGGTGTTGATAAACGATTAATTTTCAATAACAACCAAGATTACGAGAGATTCACCACACTACTTTTTGTGGCCAATGGGACCGAGCCGGTAAACTTGCGGGAATCGATAAATAAACCTTGGTCAGAGATAAATCGCGGGGAGGCGTTTGTTGATATTGGTGCTTGGTGCTTAATGCCTAATCATTTCCATTTATTACTTAGAGAAAAAACCGAAAAAGGCATTAGTCGTTTTCTGGCCAAATTATTAACCGCCTACTCGATGTATTTTAATGTTCGTTATCAACGAACTGGCCGCCTGTTTGAAGGTAATTTTCGAGCCACTCATGCTGATAAGGATGAATATCTAAAATATCTTTTCTCTTATATCCACTTAAATCCGGTCAAATTAGTCGAACCGGAATGGAAAGAAAAGGGACTACAGGACGAAAATAGAGCCAAGAATTTCTTATCCCGCCATCGTTTCTCTAGTTATCTAGATTACTTAGGCGAGCCCAGACAAGAATCTCTAATTTTAAATAAAGAGGCGTTTCCCCAATACTTTAACTCCAAACTAGATTTTTCCAGCCAGTTATCTGACTGGTTATCCTACAAAGGGTAGTCCTTTGTACAAAGGGTCGACCTCGGGAAGCTTGGATTTTTGCTATTATTTTTATGATGGAAACAAAAAAAGGTAGTGCGACGGCCGATCTCCTCTGGGTGCTCGCGATTGTGGCGGCCTTGTGGATCTTGTGGTTTGCTACCGGCGGCACTAAGCGCGAGGCCGCCATGGGCGGCCCCTTCATTGAGCCGCCGGCCCCGATTGGCACGGGCGAGATCTACTCGGTTAAAGGTGGCAATAGGGTCACAACGGGTGGCACTGGGAGCAAGCCCCCTGCCAATCCCAATCAATCAAGTTTTGCCGATCAAGTTACTCTTGGCGGTGGCAACGCGCGCTCCGAGAGCACGCCCAACCGTGAGTACATTACGATCACGGCGCGGAGTAATAACAAGTCACCCGTCAACATTACCGGCTGGCGACTCTTCAATAGCGTCGCCCGCCACGGACGCATCAGTATCGTCACTCTCGGCACACCCATTTCGCTCGCTCCGGGCGGAGTAGTAACGATTAACACCGGTTACCCACCCGCGAGCAATCAGTGGACCGCCGGTTCGGCCTTCCAGTTAAATAAATGCAGTGGCTACTTGGCGGAAGATTTCGCCGATTTTCGCATGACGCCGAGCCTCCCGCGCCAATGCCCCAAGCCGGTGAGCGAGCTTGGAGTGATTGATCTACCCGAGGAGTGTTATGACTATGTGAAGCGGATTTCCTCCTGCCACACTCCCGAATTCAAGCGCGATGGTGATGGTTACGAGACGATTGATGGCCGTCGCACTACTCTCTCGAGTCAATGCCGCACCTTCCTAGCCAATCATTATAGTTACAACGCTTGCCTCGCCTGGCATCGCCTCGACGAGGATTTCTTAACTAAGAATTGGCGGATCTTTCTCAATCAAACTTGGGAACTGTGGGCGAAAGATCGCGAGGTGATCAGTTTGTATGATGCGGCCGGCAAATTAGTTGATGAAGTTAAATATTAAATTAAAAATGTTGAAAAAATTAATTCTTCTCCTCTCTCTCGTCCTTCCCCTCACCACTTTCGGTGCGGTGGCGAAACTAGAATTTACCACCTCGCCTCGAGCGGTGGCGCCGAGCACCCTATCGGAAGTCCTAACCGTTCAGACGCAAGATGAGGCGGGGGCGGAATTTAAAATAGAGGAGACGGGTGATCTCGCCTTCACTTCCACTTCGGCCACCGGCGAATTCTTGAACGCAAGCGGCGAGCCGGTCTCAATGGTGATGAGTCGCAACTCGGCCAATCGCAACTTCTACTATCGCGACAGTACGGTCGGTGCCCCAACGATCACCGTCATGCTTACCGCGCGGACGAGTGGTACTAGTTGGACGGCGACGCAAGCGATTATGGTTGGCACGGTCACTACGCCACCGCCAGACGACGACTCGGGTTCGACCACTCCCACCAATAATCAGTCGACGGACACGAGTAGTAGTTCGAGTAACTCTGGTTCCGGGGGCACTCTCTCTGTCCACTCGAGCCAAACTCCCTTAAGTCAGGTGGCCCCCACCTTACCCTTCAAGGTTGGTGCCGGTCGTCCGCGCTTAGGCACGATCCATACGCCGCTTGCCTTCGCCGCCGAAGGCGGCGCAGCAGAGCTCTCCGGCGCTCGCTTCGACTGGTCGTTTAGTGATGGTGCGAGCGCTCGGGGGGCGGATGCTACGCACACCTACAAGTTCCCGGGCGAATACATCGTCATCTTAAATGCGATGAACGAGAAGGGGGAGAAGGCGGTGGCGCGCACTAGTGTCTCCATCTCCGCACCGGCGCTCTCGCTTGGCGCCGTGACATCTGATCGGATTACCTTAATCAACCAATCACCACGCGAGGTTAATTTGGGTGGTTGGCGAGTTAGTCAGGGGAATATAAATTTCATTTTTCCCGACGACACCATTATTGCCGCCAATCGCGAACTTACCATTCCCGCCACCACTCTCGGATTCTTACCGGCCGCTGATCTAACTCTTAATCTCAACTTTCCCGATGGTGCCATGGCGCTAAATTCTGATTTAGCAATTTTAACTCGCAAGCTCACAGCCTTGAAGCAGCAATTAGCGGCCGCCACGGCGGCGCGAGTGCCGCCACCGGCTCGGGTTACCACGCCGCTCGCGCCGGTGGTGGAGAGGCCGCAGGCAACGATCGAGGTGAGTCAAGTGGCGCAGGTGGCGGCAGTAGGTCCGCCAGCTGGCGGATCCCCAGCTTCAGTAGCTGTGTCACCAAATCAAGTGATGGTGGTGCCAAAGTCACAGGGATTATTAACTCGATTAAAACAGTGGCTCACTGATTAAATCAATGGGAAAATATTTTGATAAAACTTTCTGGCGGATGGCGACAGGTTTTGTTGTCATCATTGCCATCGGTCTCGCTGGTATCTACCTCATCGATTATTGGTGGCCTTGATTAATTTCCACCAATCATTTAGGATGTAATTGAAGCCGTAGACAGTGGGCTCCGCCGCGGCGGAATAAGTCCCACCGAGGTCGTACTTCCGGCTTTTTGGCCGTTATTTTTGTGTAAAAATTGCAAACATTATGATTAGTAAAAAAGTAAAAAGTGAAGTAATTAGTGAAGTGAAGAAGGAGGTGGCGCAAGCCGGCTCCGTCGTCTTCGTTAACTTCCACGGTCTCGACGTCGCCAAGACCACCAATCTTCGACGTGAGTTGAAGGAAAAAGGGGTTGGTTACAAAGTGGTGAAGAAGACTTTACTCCGCCGCGCCATTGATGACTCGACTAAGGAGGTCGCCATCGCCGGCGAAATGCCGGAGCTCCCGGGCGAGATCGCCATCGCTTATGGCGTCGACCAGTTCTCTCCAGCTAAGGGGGTCTATGACTTCCAAACGAAAGTGAAGGAGGGGTTGAAGATCATTGGTGGCATCTTCGACCACAAATTCATCTCCGGTGAGGAGATGACGAAGATTGCCATGATCCCGTCGCGCGAAGTGCTCTATGGTCAGCTGGTCGGGATGTTGGCTTTCCCCATGCGAGGGCTCGTGGTAACGCTCGACCAGATTAGTAAGAGTAAAAGTAATTAATTATCAGTCGTTAAGCTTAAAAATATTATGGAAAAGTTCAAAGATTTGATCGAAAAAATTGAGAAGTTGAGCGTCCTTGAGCTAAATGAGCTCGTCAAGGCGCTGGAAGAGAAGTTCGGTGTGTCGGCCGCCGCCATGATGTCTGCGGCTCCGGCCCAAGGTGGTGCCGCCGCGGCGGAGGAGAAGGATTCCTTCAACGTGGAACTCAAAGAAGCTGGTACCCAGAAGATTGCGGTGATTAAAGTGGTGAAGGAGGTGCTGGGCTTGGGCTTGAAGGAAGCGAAGGACTTAGTTGATGCCGCTCCCGCTATGCTTAAGGAAGGGGTAAAGAAGGAAGACGCTGAGAAGATCAAAAAGCAGATTGAAGAAGCTGGCGGTAAGGTGGAATTGAAGTAATCTCGGGCTTTGGTATAATCCAAAGCTATGGATATCTTAGGTAAACTCTTCGGTAGTCCGGATAAGGTTAAGGTCATGCGACTCTTTATCTTAAATCCGGAGCAACCCTTCGCCACGAAGGAGGTGACGAAGCGGAGTAAGATCAATCCAGCCGTCTCGCGGCACGAACTCTCACTTTTGAGCCAAATTGGGTTAATTAAGAAGGTGGCTGGGAAGAAAGCGGGGCATTGGCAGCTTAGCCCCGCTTTTCCCTTTCTTAGCTACCTTAAGGGGCTACTCCAAATCGACTTATTAACTCGCCAACGCGAGATTACCGATCGTTTCGCCAATTGTGGCAAGATAAAACTCTTGGTTATCGCCGGTCTCTTTATCGAGACCGGCGATAGTCGCGCCGACCTGCTCTTGGTCGGCGATCGGCTTAAGCGTGGCGCCATTGAGCGAGCCATTAAGTCGATGGAGGCGGAAGTGGGGCGAGAGCTCATCTACGCCGTTTTCGACACGGCCGACTTCCTCTACCGCCTCAATGCTTACGATAAGTTCATTCGCGACATCCTCGATTACCCCCACGAGCGGATTATCGACCGCCTCGCTCTGCCCAACACCAAGGCCAATAATTGGTTATCCACAACGGTAAAAAGTGCTAACGTAGCCGTGGTATAATTAAGACCGAAGATTAAAAATAAGGTCGAATCTTATTTTATTTAATCGTTTATTATTAATAGCTTTACAATTAAATATTTATGTTACTTAGAACTTGGAATGACGTTTTAACCGAATCCTTCCAGAACTTGTGGGGCGGAGTGATCGGTTTCATCCCTAATCTCTTCGTCGCCATCATTATCTTCGTCCTCGGTTGGGTTGTTGGCATCGTCCTCGGTCAATGGGTGGCTCGCATTATCCGCTCAACGCAAGTTGATAAGGCTTTGAAGAGCATCGGCACGGAAGAGGTCTTGTCCCGAGCTGGTTTCCACCTCGATTCAGGCGCCTTCATTGGTGGCTTGGTTAAGTGGTTCATCATCATTGCGTTCTTGGTTGCTTCCTTCAACGTCCTCGGCTTGAATCAGGTCAATGACTTCTTGGCTGGTGTGCTCAACTTCTTGCCTCGGGTGATTGTCGCGAGTCTCATCCTCATCTTGGCCGCCGCGATTGCCGACATCTTGGCTCGGGTCGTCAGTGGCTCCGTCCGCGCGACGGGAGTCTCTTCAGCTCACCTCTTTGGTAGTATCACCAAGTGGGCGGTTTGGCTCTTCGCCATCTTCGCCGCGATTGATCAGCTTGGCGTCCTCTCCGCCGCGACTAACTCCTTAGTCGCTTCGCTCTTGGGTGGTGTGGTGAATATGCTCACCTTGGCTCTCGGTCTCGCCTTCGGTCTCGGGGGTAAAGAAGCGGCCTCCCGCTACCTCGAGCGCATGCACGAAGACATCAAGAATCACCGCAGCTAATTAGTTAATCAAAACAAAGCCTGTTCCAGAAAACCCTCCCTTTGAACGGAGGGTTTTCTTATGGTAGAATGAAATTATGATCCAAGCCTATTTCGAATCTTATTTAAAGAAAGCTCAATACGAAATGATCGATGGCGGAAAGCGCTTTTATGCCGAAATCAAAGAACTTCGTGGGGTTTGGGCGAGCGGGAAAACCCTAGAAGATTGCCGCCAAAATCTAATTTCCTCACTTGAAGGTTGGTTTATTCTTCGTCTCCGTAAAAATTTATCAGTACCTAATTTTCGTTTACCAAAAACTAAATCTCCTTTGGTGAAGACTAGAGCTAGGGTGTATGCCTAAACTGGCGCCGATCTCGCAGAAGAAGTTCGTCACAAAATTAATCAAACTCGGATTCACTGGACCCTTCCAAGAAGGCCGTCATCCTTACCTAATTCGCGGATCTATCGTTCTCACTATCCCTAATCCTCACGATGGCGACATCAGTGTTGATCTGCTCGTTCGATTACTTCGCCAAGCCGGCATCTCAAGACAGGAGTGGCTAGACGAGGGATAATTTTTTTATCCCCTTGTGGATATGGCGATAGGGAATATAATAATAGACATGAAAATAACTTCATTCTTAAAATATTTTATCTCACTCATTTTTCTAAGTTTAATCTTGTTGGTTATAAACCGTAAATCTAATGATGTTTGGTCTTTAGAAATTATTTTGTTGGTGCCGATACTAATACAATCTCTGTATTGGTCTAAGAAAGAAATTACGGTTGAAAATTCTAAACTCCGATTCTATATACTAAATTTTTTTACGTCCGGTTTAGTAATCACCTTTCTGTTGTATTTAGTTGCTAGTATTTTGGGTTATGTTTTGTCTGGTGGGTTAGGTTTAGCTTTGTTTAGTTTGTATGCCTCGTTACAGTATATTTACATACTTATTGCTGGTACAATAATTCTCTCAATCCATCGCTTCTTCACAAAGAAGAATAGCCAGACATTATCCCCTTGACGGGGTTTCGGGGAGGGTATAGACTGACCCTTGTCCGTATGACTATGAATAATAACCAAACACTAAGGCGGAGGAGATAGCCCGTTGGTTTACCTTTATCTCACTTCCGCCCATGGGGGCGGTTTTTTCGGCCAGAAATGACAGTTTTTTGACAATTAAATTCCATCACAATTACCATTACCATGGGGTCTTTTCAGTAATTGGAGATGGAGGCAATCAAATTAAATTGAAAGTGGTTTTTAAATTTCCCAATGGGAAATTAAGAGCATACGGTGGATTCCTAGATTCCAAAGAGGCGATGAAGGACGCAGCGTGGCGGCGATACGCTCCGGGGAGGTGCCTAGCAACCTTCGATCCGGAGATTTCCGAATGGGGAAACCCAATCCGCTGAAAGCGGATTAGTCCCGATGTTATAGTCGGGATAGCGCACCCAGGGAAGTGAAACATCTCAGTACCTGGAGGAAGAGAAAACAATATTGGGTAGCTTCCAGCTCAAAGCCGTTCGGCTTTTAGCTGAAAGCTATTCAAACATTTCCTTAGTAGCGGCGAGCGAAAAGGAAAGAGCTCAAACCTGATTTGTCGTAAGACAAGTTGGGGGTTGTAAGACAATGATGCCCAGATATTAATTTGGAGAAAAGTTACAAAATGAGTCGTTAATCGAATCGGCTGGAAAGCCGAGTCAAAGAGGGTGATAGCCCCGTAGATGAAAGCGACTCATCTTTTTAATCATTGATCTTGAGTACCTCAGGACACGAGAAGCTTGAGGGAAGCAGGCTGAACTAACAGCCAAAGCTAAATACTCTTGGAGATCGATAGTGAACAAGTACCGTGAGGGAAAGGTGAAAAGCAGCCCGGTGAGGGCGTTGAAATAGACCATGAAACCGTATGCTTACAAGGAGTGGGAGTCCGTCGCAAGACGGATGACCGCGTGCCTATTGAAGAATGAGCCAACGAGTTTATTCGTACTGCTGACTAATCTCGCGAGAGAGGAGTCGTAGGGAAACCGAGTGTGAATAGCGCGTTCGTAGTACGATTAAGACCCGAAGCCAGGTGAGCTTGCCATGGGCAGGATGAACCCCGCCGAAAGGCGGGGGGAGGTCCGAACCGGTTAGCCGTGCAATACTATCGGATGACCTGTGGCAAGGAGTGAAAAGCTAATCGAACTTGGTAATAGCTGGTTCTCTCCGAAATAGCTT
>JBBTTW010000047.1:0-1376 GCA_038064055.1 Patescibacteria group bacterium
CTAGATATGCACATAATTCAGTGGAAGTTCTTTGATAGGTCGGGGTGTTCTCGACAACAAGGAGCTTGGACCAGTTCGGGGAAGATTCTCCGAATAATCCAAAGGGAGAGTGTTGTATGGCGGTGAATGCAAGACAATGGAATGCCTTTCTGGCGACCTTGATCCAGAATGCGGATCCAGACCAGCTTGACCCAGACTTGCTCCAACGATCAATCATTGGTGATCCCAAAGTTGCTGGGGAAAATTTCACTCGTTTTCTTCAGAATGGCTGTCGTCTGAATATCGGCGGACTGAAAGTTGCCCCTCAACCATTTGATCCGGCAACCTTCCCGGTTCTCGGAGAAGGATGGAGAGTTCTCACTGAAGAACATGATGTTCGCAACGACGGATTAGTCGAAGTTGACTTCGCTCGGGTTGGTCTTACCACAGGACTAAATGAGGGGGAGACAGCTATCACCGGCGAAGTAAAACTTGCTCGCCTCAAGCAATCTGGTTGCCTGCGTTATGGTGCCAACGTCTTCATGGGGCTCTGGCGGGACTACCAAGCGTTGAAGGAAAACAGTCTTCTCGAGTGCCTCTATCGAGAAAGGAAGACAGTCTACCTCGACTTCTTCGGCGATGTTCTTCAGCACCCGGATGGCGGCCGTTACGTCCTTTATCTCTGCCGCGGCGGCGTGGGGTGGGACTGGGACGCCAGCCGGCTCGACGGTGGCTGGGGCTCCAGCCGTGTCTCGGCTGTCTCGCAAGTAGCTTCTTGAACTTTGGACCTTGGTCACTTGGATTTTCTTTTGATCCTTTGACCTTGGTCCTCCGCGGCGTGAATGTACTTCGGTACTTCACGCCGCGTTTTTGTGTTAGCATAATCTTGGTAGTAGGCGAATCTGCTGGCGGTCAAGGCTTCCGGCGGCCGAAACCAGTATCCAAATATCGAGAGTACTCTCGGCTAAGGCTTAGGGTAGAGTGGTATTTGGGGAAACTTCAAAAAATAGAAGCTACTTGGTGCCTAGGGCTAGGGCATTTTTAGATGCCGAATAAAATTCAATCTCGAGTACTCCATTGATTTGGACTCAAGGGGTGGTGTCATGGGCGGCCTTCGGCACGTATTCAGCACCCGGATGGCAACCGTTACGTCCTTTATCTCTACCGCGACGACGTGAGGTGGAACTGGAACGCCAACCGGCTCGACAATGACTGGAACTCCAACCATGTCTCGGCTGTCTCGCAAATCGCTTCATTTCTCCTCCGCTCTAGTAGCGGGGGAGTTTTGTTTAGCCACCAAATTAGTCACCAAGGACTGTTCTTGATAATTTAATAATCACTACCTTGAGTCAGTCAAGCGCAAACTTAAAACGATTCCGGAAATGACGAGTAGGCCG
>JBBTTW010000048.1:0-857 GCA_038064055.1 Patescibacteria group bacterium
ATTCAAATGGTTTTAAACGCGCTATGGTCGATTATCTTTTTCGGCCTGCACAGCCTGGGTGGTGCGCTTGTTGAGATTATATTCCTCTGGCTTGCTGTTCTCACTACCATCATTGCTTTTGCAAAAATCTCCAAACTGGCCGCATGGCTCTTGGTACCGTATATTCTTTGGGTGAGCTTCGCCGGATATTTGAATTACTCAATTTATGTTCTCAATTAACCTACTCGATACAATTGGACTGTTCCTATTCTTGGCTGGTTTTGTGATCGGCCTTGGCGCGGTAACGGTCATCGATATTCACGGCTTTCTTGGGCGAAAGTCATCATACTGGACGGAGGCTACAACCCGCACACACAAAGTGACTAAACCGATGATTTGGACGGGCATCATGCTCGCCATTATCGGCGGTTTAGTTTTCTACCGAGAGCAAGGCTTTGCCGGCATTCCGCTCATCCATGCAGTGATCGCGCTGGTGCTTATCGTGAATGGCTATTTTCTATCTTTCAAAGTCAGTCCATTTTTATTGAAGCGGGAAAAAGAGGGACAGTCCGGAGAACTTTTGCCGGTTTCTTGGCAAAGGAAAATTATGGCGAGTCTCATTGTCTCCGATATTGGCTGGTGGGGCGGTCTGCTTCTTTTGGTCATGCATCTTGTAAGCCGATAACAAATTTTTATGAGAAAAAAGACGGTCGGCGTTAATGATAAATTCCAGAAAGGCTACAAATACCAGCTTGTCGAACCGGTGGGACGGAATTTTCATCCGGATTTCAAACCGGAGCTTACGCCAAAGCAGATGCTCAGCTTAGGCGTTTTTGGTGGCAAGTACATGACCGACTGCAAGAAAGAGTTTCCTAAAA
>JBBTTW010000048.1:867-16426 GCA_038064055.1 Patescibacteria group bacterium
GTGCCAAACTTTCGCCCGAACATCACGATGACACGCTCAACTTTTTCCATAAGCATGCGAGCTCGTCGCTCAAAGTTTGGCAGGAAAAAGGATGGATCAATGAAGAACACGACCCTCGTGGCTGGTTCCAGTGGTATTGCCGCTACTACATGGGCAGGAGGCTACCGGGTGAAGACGAGAGGCAGATCAAACGCTGGAAAGCGATCAGCCGCCATGTAGCACAGATTATAAAGAATTGCCGGTCGAAAGATCTGACCTGTCGTCCCGCTCAAAGACAGGCTGTTTTGCACTGGGCCTACGATAGCCGTAAAATATGACCCGACCCCCCTAGTGAGAATAATCCTTACAAACTTGAGTATGTAAGGATGTTATATATAATGTAATTATGGCAAAACCGAAAACGGCAAAACAAATGGAACGGCATCTGAAGGGGATGGCTAATCATCACCGGATTGAGATTTTGTTATATATCGCAGACAGCAACGGAGCGACGTTGGATGATATTGTTACCGCGATTGGCGCGAACGATAAAACGCTTGGTGAGCACACACGAAGACTCACAATAGCCGGCTTGGTCAACAAAAAATATCGTGGCAAATTCGTCGAACACACACTCTCGCCATACGGCAAGACATTCGCCAGCTTCCTTAAATCATTTCGCCACATCCAATAACAACATCCTTACATACTTGAGAATGTAAGTGTTAGAACTGACTTAGAGGTGAGTCTTTGGTATACTAGCCAAAATGACCCCGGAACAACTAGCCCAAGAAGCTGATCGGAAAATTAGGGAGTGGTTGGTGGGGAGAGATAAGTTGGTAGTGGCGATTGATGGCTATACCGGCGTGGGTAAGACGACTCTCCTAGAGAATCTGGTTAAATTAAACCCCGGCATTCTCCCCGTCCATTGGGACGACTTCATTATTTCCGTCGATGACTTTGAGCAGGTTCTAAAGCAGACGGAAGATAAGTCGACCGCTTTCGAGTTGCACCAGACGGATCACGCCGCGATTGAGAAGTTGGTTACGACTTTTAGGGGTTCTAGTGAGAATTATCAAACCAAAATTTTCAACCCCCAGACGGGCCAAGTAGACGCGCCGATAGAATATGACTTCTCGAAAAAGATTCTCGTGATCGATGGCGTCTTCCTGTTCCACCCCAAATTGCTAGACCATTTGTGGGACAAGCGGATCTACCTCGATGGCGATGTGGACGAGATAGATCGCCGGCGAGTGGAGCGAGAGCAGAAGCGCTGGGGCGACAAATACTTCCCCGAAACGCATCCCGACTCCCACTTCCGCCAAATCACCACCGCCCTCAAGAGTTATCGCGAAACATATCATCCCGAGCAGAAGGCTGATCTCGTATTGACAAATATAGCATAATATGCTACCATCTAGGGGTGCTTAAAACATCGGGTTTAGGGCACGTTTCGGACCGATCTTTTACAACGGAGGAGTTATGTATAAAATGACTCTGGATAGCTTCTTGGCCGTGACTCTGCCTAACTGGTTGAGTGGAACGGCCAGTTTCGTCGTTGCCACCTACAACACCGTCAACGGCCACGAGCAGAGGGGCAAAATTCAGATTAATGAGGGGAAGAGCCTTACCATCGTGAGTGGGGGCGCTCCTTACCGCCGCATGGATGCCATGACGCCAAATCCTGGATATTCAGAGAGCAAGACGACGGATGGCCTCATGGTAGTCTCATCAGCGCTCGACCGACTCGATGAAAAGGCCTTCGAGGTGGTCGTCCTGTACGCTGGCAAATCGCGTTTTGCGGAAGTCGAGAGGCTGGGGCGCAAACTGGCGAATCGAGGAAAAATAGTGTTCCTCCTCGCCTGCGGTTGTGACGATGACCAATTCGAATTTGTTGAATTCCACGATCGTATGGAGGGAATCATGCCAAACGACCCCATCTGTGGTTGCGACGGTGGTCGCCAGAATCTCGCCCTGATCGTCGAGGCGATCTTGAGTCACGTCATGGCGTAACGACAAACTCCTCCCCCATCCGATACACCTACCGCCCACTAAGGAGACCGTCGCGTCTCTTCAGTGCGGCGGTTTTCTTTTGTGTTATAATCCAAAACAATGCAAATAATCGACAAGCTAGCGTGGTTGTATGTGAAGGATCGGAAAGTCCTTTTCGTCCGTTCTCGGGGCAAAGATATTTTCTATACCGTCGGTGGCAAGCGTGAGGCGGGAGAGAGTGATGAGCAAGCCTTAATCAGAGAGGTGCGGGAGGAAGTGGGGGTGGCGGTGCTCCCCCAAACGATTAAATATTTGAATACTTTCACAGACAAGGCTCATGGTAAAGAGGGTGAAATATTGGTCAAACTCACCTGCTACGCGGCCGACTTCACTGGCGCCATCGCGCCGGCATCGGAGATAGAAGAATTAGCTTGGCTCGATAGCCGAAGGGTTGAGAAGACCTCCCCAACAGGCACGTTAGTAATCCATTGGCTAAAAGAAAAGGGGTTGATTGATTAGAAATTTTCTTTACTTTCTCCACAAAAAATAGTAGTAATAGGGTTGGAGTTTTTGAATGAAATTTGGTCTTCTAAAAGGGGGAGGATATGGACATTACGGCAATGACGCCAGATATGGACCTTCACATCAGTTTGGGCGACTTCCATCGTACTCATGACCAAGCACAAGCGGTTGAAGAACGTCTCAAGAATGAAGATCTGACCACGGTGCCCAGCCCGAGACTGGTACAAGATTTGCAACTATTGACGAGGGGTCAATTCCTCACCGACCACGAAGATGGCCCCGATCTCATGTACAGTCACAGTTATGATGAGGCGATCAAGTTGGTGGAGGAAGAACTTGGACGTCGAGCTCCGAGTGTGGCACACAGAGAAAAAGAAAAATGTGGCTTCTGTCACCTGTACACGGAAAACTCGTGTCCCAGTCTAAGTATCGCGATCCTGTGTAGCAACTACCCTCCAATAAGATAAACCACGCGTCGTATCATGAGAACACTCTGTGCCCCCGCGATTCGCCAACCGGCGAAATCAACGGGGCTTTTTCTTTACTTTCCTTACAGAAAATGGTAGTAATGGAGTTGGAGTTTTTCGCCTCTTCGGCGGATGAATTGGACAAAAATTGGCCCTTCGACAAAAGGAGATGTAATGATTTTTATCATTCGGGTAGACGTGGGTGGGAGCATGTTCCCCATGGGGCACGTAGAAGCAGCATCTAGAGAGGTTGCCCTCTGCGAGTTGGGTTTGGAATATATGCCATCTGGGACTCAATTGTCCGAATCAAAGGAAGTCGGCAGTTTTGATCAGTTTGTATCAGCGGTTGTTCGACAGAAGGATAGGGACTGGTTCGCTACATACTATGAGGCTAAATTTGAAAAAGCGAAAAAACCACCGGCGTCATGAGCAATGAGACATATAAGACGCACGACCCTCGGGTACGGCGTCTTTTTTCATGCTGTCTCGAAATCTGCTATATTAGTGACATGAACAAGCGCAGGTTAATCTACTTCATTCTCGCGATATTGTTTGGCGCGTTTATGGTGGTATATGGGGGAATTGATGACAGCCCTGGCGGGCAATTGCTCGGGCTCGTGGCCGCGATTATCGGCATCATCGGTCTGGTGAGAAGTAAGCGGCATTAAGCAAAGATGAAGAAGGATACATCATGGGGAGGGGTGGCGGAGTGGTATGGCGAATACTTAGCCGGAGCCGACACTTACCAGAGCAAGGTGATTCTACCCAACTTGCTCCGGGTGCTCGATATCAAGAAGGGTGATCGCGTGCTCGACCTCGCTTGCGGGCAAGGCTTCTTCGCCCGCGAGGTGGCCAAAGCCGGCGCCCAAGTGGTGGGCGCCGACCTCTCGCCGGAGTTGATTGCGGCGGCCAAAGCGGCGGTGCCCGACGCCACCTTCCACATCGCACCGGCGACGGCGCTCACTTTCGCCAAGGATGGAGAGTTTGCGGCGGTCTATTGCGTCTTGTCGCTCCAGAACATTGAAGACATTGCCAAAACTTTCGCCGAGGTGCGCCGCATCATCGCGCCCGAAGGGCGCTTCATTATGGTGCTCAATCACCCCTGCTTCCGCGTGCTCAAGAACTCGAGCTGGGGTTACGACGAGGAGAAGCAAGCGCAATATCGGCGGATCGATAGCTACCTCTCGGGTGGGAAGTGGGAGATCGAGATGCACCCGGGGCGGGCGGTGGCCGAGAAGACGATCTCCTACCACCGCTCGCTTCAAGACTTCTTCAAACCGCTCACTAAGGCGGGCTTCGCGGTGACGCGACTCGAAGAATGGATCTCGCATCGGCAAAGCGCTCGCGGTCCGCGCCAGAAGGCGGAAGATTATGCGCGGAAAGAAATCCCCCTCTTCCTAATGCTTGAGGCAAGAGTTTGACAAACAATTATTGCTGTGCTAGTTTGAAAAACAGGAGTTGCTTCATGGCTGGAGTATCCGGCTATTTGAAGGATAACGAGGACCTTGAAAAGGAGGTGCGTGATGGATCTTGTGGCAATGGGTGTGGCAGAAAATCGTAAAAATTTTAAGATGACCCTACTCCACCGCCCGAATGGAACTTGGCCCGAGGCAGAAGTTGGTTGGCTGGTGAGCAAGCTCGGTACGGTGGCGACTCACCACCCAGAGCACCCAGAGCATCTGCTCCTTTGGGGGCACTACACCAAAGAGCAGACTCTTAAAGCTCTCGGTGGCGGCAAAGCTTATACCGCCAGCATGGTCACGGGGATGCAAGCGGCAGAACTTCCATTCGTCCCCAGTTTTTTCTAGGCAATAACCAAGGAGGAAGGTAATGGGACCACTTTTGGTAATCCACTTTACCGACAGGTTGCATCAGATCACCACCGATGACCCCACTCACCTATTCTACTTCGATCGAATCACGGGTGAAGTGGCCGAGAAGATAATCGACCGGCGGCGAGACGACGGCCTAGTGAGAGTAACCGGCTTCTCCCCCGGTGGCGCGATCTTCCACTCTCGCTTCGTTCAGAAGTACGACGAGAGGGAGAACGCTCTCTCCTTCAAACCGGGTTGGCATCTCGAGCTAGCTCGACCGCTGATCAAACTCACCTTCTCTAATGGAACCATGAGCGTAGTCAATGAGAGCAAAGTAGCCGCCCTCAAGGTTGTCTTCGCAAATGACAGCCAGCAGACCGCCTAGCCCAGCTCGGCGGTTTTTTTATTCTCCCCTTAAACCTGCTATATTAATGGGATGAAGAAAAATAAAACAAACTATGTCGATGGCTTCGTGCTCGTGGTACCGAAGAAGAAGGTGGCCGAGTATCGCAAGATGGCCGAAGGGGCAAGCAAGATGTGGATCAAGTTCGGAGCGTTGGATTATAAAGAATGTATGGGCAATGATCTTAAACCGGCAATGGGCGAGATGCCGGCTCCCCTCACCTTCACCAAGTTGGCGGGGGCTAAGAAGGATGAGACGGTTTGGTTCTCCTACATCACTTACAAGTCACGGGCGCATCGAGACGCGGTGAATAAGAAGGTGATGGCCGAGATGGATAAAGAGGCGGAGAAGTATAAAGATATGACCATGCCCTTCGACCTGAAGCGAATGGCGTACGGCGGCTTCGAGGTCGTAGTGAGTTCGTAATTAAAGCCACTTTTGATGCATCAAGTCCCTCCAGATTTACGGAAGGCCCTTACCTCTAATCGGGCGGCTTTCGCGGTGTGGGAAGACATTACACCCCTCGCCCGCAATGAGTGGGTTTGCTGGGTTACCTCCGGCAAGAAGGCTGAGACAAGAATCATCCGGATTGAGAAAGCCCTTTCGAAGCTCGGCGGTGGAATGCGCCGGCCGTGCTGTTGGGCCGGTTGCCCTCATCGGTGAGATAATTTACAAAACAATATAAAATGAAGAAAATTTATTTTATTTTAGCAATTCTTATTCTGATCTTGATCGCCACCTTTGCGATCTCGAAGCCAACCCCTCTTGGATACAAGGACATCACTTACAAGATTGAGGGTCGACCCATCACTCTCTCCGATACTCAATACTTCGGCAATGAGCTTAGGCATGATCTTAACGACGACGGTCGAGAGGATGTGGCCTTCATCCTCACCCAAGAAACGGGCGGCAGTGGCACCTTCTTCTATCTCGTCGCTGCTTTAAACATGCCTACCGGCTACGTCGGTTCGGAAGCCTTCTTCCTCGGCGACCGCATTGCCCCGCAGACGACCGAGCTCGATCAAGGGCAGACGGCGCTCGGGAGCAATCGGCGCAACGTGATCGTCGTCAATTACGCCGACCGCGCGCCGGGCGAACCCTTCACCACTCCGCCCTCGGTCGGCAAGAGTGTCTGGCTCAAACTTGATCCGACCACCATGCAATTCGCCGAGGTGGCGCAGAACTTCGAAGGCGAAGCTAATTAATACTTGAGGGAATCATTCCGGGTCCCGTTCATTGAGCGGGATTTTTTATGCTACAACTTATGTGTTGACAAGATTACTAAAGATATGTTAGTTTAAATAGTGGAAATTATCACCTCGACAGGTGAGTGGTTAATTAAAAGGAAAACGATCATGGGAAGAACCTTAAGAGGTTTAGCTGGCGGTTCGAAGGTGGGTAAGCATCACACGGCGATCCCTATGGCGGTAGAGGTAATAAAGGCGGCCAAAGCCTTGGCCTGCGTGTCGAAGGTGCTCTTCGGTGAGATTCGGCACATCAAGAATGGCCCGCCCAGAATCAAGTTCGTCTCTGTCTCCGCTGGCTGGCGCGTGCTCGTCCGCGGGGCCAACAGTCGACAAGAGCTCTTCGTTTACACGAGCGATCGAGAGCAAGTGCGCCAAGCCATCCTAAGTATCTGGACTGGCGCGGTGGTCTAAAACGGAGGAAAAGACTCGACCAAGACCAAGCAGACCGTCTAGCTTCGCTAGGCGGTTTTTTATTTTTTCAGATCTTGCTACAATCAAATCCATACAAGTAATTATTAATATTAATTAAGCTAAAAATATTATGGACAAGGTGCAACATTTTGAGATTCCGGCCGATGACGTGGCGCGCGCGAGGAAGTTCTATGAGGCTTGCTTCGGCTGGCAGACAATGGAGTGGCCGATGCCGAATGGTGGCGTCTATATCGGTCTCCACACCGGCCCAACGGATGAGAAGAATATGACTAAGGAGTCCAACTTCATCAACGGCGGGATGTTTAAGCGCGGCGAGGGCTTCGCCGCGCGGAGTATTGTGATCACGCCGATTGTGGAAGACGTCTTAGCCACGATTGAGAAGGTGAAGGCGGCCGGCGGCAAGCTGATTGGCGCCCCGCAGACTATCCCCGACATGGGGACTTATGCTTACGTGGAGGATCCGGAGGGCAACACCCTCGGCCTCTGGCAACCGGTTAAGAAGTAATTGGCGCAAAAAAATTATGGCAAAGCAAAAAATTGTCCCCCATTTGTGGTTTGATAAAGAGGCTAAAGAAGCGGCCACCTTTTATACCACCCTGTTTGCTGATTCGAAGGTTAAGAATGTAAGCACGATTACCGACACACCCTCGGGCGATTGCGACATCGTTACCTTCCAACTCGCGGGGCTCGACTTCATGGCCATTAGCGCCGGACCTTATTTCAAATTAAATCCTTCCATTTCCTTCTTTGTCGTCTTTGATAACGAGGCGGAGATTGAGGCGGTGTGGAATAAGTTGATCGATGGTGGCAAAGCCCTCATGCCTTACGCCACTTACCCTTGGGCGGAGAAGTATGGCTGGCTGCAAGACAAGTATGGCCTCTCGTGGCAACTCTCGTACGCACCCCTCGATTCGCCGCGGCGAACTCGGGGTAAACAGAAGATCACTCCCCTGCTCATGTTCACTCGCGGGGTGGCGGGCAAGGCGAAGGAGGCAATTGATGACTACACTAGCCTCTTCCCCAATTCGGAGACGGAGATGGTCGTGCCTTACGAGTCCGGCGAGGGTGATCAGGTTGGCTTCCTCAAGCATGCTCGCTTCGCCCTAAGCGGCTGCCACTTCATGGCGATGGATAGTTCCGGGCCCCATGAATTTAATTTCAACGAAGCCCTCTCCCTCATCGTTAACTGCGACACCCAAGAAGAGATTGATCATTACTGGAGTAAGCTCTCGGCCGTGCCGGCCGCTGAGCAATGTGGCTGGCTGAAGGATAAGTACGGCATCTCGTGGCAGATTGTGCCGACGGCTATGGCCCAAATGATGGAGCATGGGAGTAAAGAGCAGATCGCCCGCGTTACTCAAGCCTTCCTCAAGATGAAGAAGTTTGATATTGCCACTCTCGAGCACGCTTACGAAGGCAAGTAATCTAGAATTGACAAACTAGCCCCTAGTGTGCTAGTTTGAAAAAGGAGTTAAAAAGGAACATTGAAAAACCGTTTTACGGAAAGGAACGAGGATGCATGTATTGTTAAGTAGGTACTGCGCCGGACTCACTCCCCAGCTGATTGGCTTGGGTGGTAAGGAGATCGTTCGTCGAGCCATTGAGGCCATCCGGCGAGAGAGGCGAACCTTCGAGACAACTCGTAAGGCAGACAAGGGTGACAAGCCCGACTTCCTCACCTCGGCCGATCGCGAGGCTCAAACCATCTACGTTAAGTTGATTAAGGAGTGTTTCCCGCATTTCGGTATCATTGCCGAAGAAGATGAGCTGTCTATCCCCTGCACCATTGGTGGAGTCAATGCCTATTTCACCGTCGATCCGCTTGATGGCACTAAGGCCTTCATCCGGAGGCAATCGCACGGCATCGGCACGATGCTCTCACTCGTGGTAGATGATGAGATCGTTGCCGCCTTTGTCGGTGATGTGATGACGGGCGAGATCTACTATTACCGCCCCGATTCAGACAAGGTGCACCGGCTCTTCGGCTTCAACGAAGCAGAGCAACTGGTGATCGATGAGGAATTACTCCTCGCCGAGCAATACCTCCTCTTGCGTGATCTCCCTGATCGGTGTGGGCCAATTGTACAGGATATGTGCAAGCAGTCACGGAACCTACGATCCAATGGCCTCTTCAAAGATGTTGAGGTTAGCGGTGGGAGCATTGGGATCTCCTTCGCTCGAATGTGGAAGGGTGAGGTTGGGGGTGTCGTCCTCGGTCCCACCTCCGAGACCCCTTGGGACGCTTGCCCAATTTGGGGCATCTCGGAAAAACTGGGTTTTGTCTTTATCGAACTGGCGAAGCCGCTTGAGACCTTTGTCCCCAAACCGATTAGCCGAGTGACAAAGAGAACTTCCGAACTGCTAGTGATCCATGGAAGCCGCGTGCCAGAATGGCGATCGTGGTGGAAAATCACTGGTGGCAAGGTAGACCCAGACCCGATGGATTGATCGGGCGACTTGCTTCTTCAATCCAATCCCCGACCGCTAGCCTCGAGCTGGCGGTTTTTTTATTTAATATTTATATCGGGAAGTGCTTGGCGAATTGGCCAACGAGCGGCAACTCTTTCTCCTGATTCTTGGTCACATTAATAATGCCGACGATCGCCAAGACAAGGGTGGCGAGGTTAACGAGTCGGAGAATGGGCCAGAGGCCATACATCCCCATCCCGAGCATCCACACAATGACCTCGATCACCAAGAGCACTAGACCTTGTTTGATATGAAATTTTACAAACGGATCATCCTTCGCGACTAAATAAGACACAATCACCAACGGCCCAATGTAGGCCAAGATCGCCATCAACTTATTATTATTTTGATTTTCCATAATGTCTCCATCTTAACACAATCATATTTCTGTGCTAGTTATTAGAGTGGATTGGACATCGGAAAATTTCAAAAAAGAAAGTGAGGTGTGGTATGGCTGGTGGAAAAATGAATTGTCAGGGCTGTGGTAAAGATATCAGCATGGCGGGAGCTCAAATATGCCCTGTCTGTGATCCTGATATGATGGCGATCATCGACGGAACGGTGGAACAGAAGACCCCTCCCCTCTGTGATGTTTGCTTTAAGAAGCACACAGAGGTTCATCAGGGAGAAAAATCTCCTGTTCCTCAATCTGAACCAGTGAAACGCTGCTCCAACTGTGGCTCAACTAGTTTCTCTGGTGACACCTGCTTCCAATGTGGTGGCAGTCCGAAAATTGGGTAATTAACAGAAACTGAAAGTTACCCCTCGCGCCAGATTCCATCGTGGATCTGGCGCTTTATTTATTTGTTAAGAATCTGATTCCGTGCTAGTTATTAGGTTTGATAAACCCTGTTCTTTAAAGAAAGGAGAACGACATGCTGCTTGGTTGCACCCGTGTCCCAAGTTGGAAAAATATTCCAAACCTACCATTAGCAAGCAACATCTGCGATCAGATGTTGCGCGAGGTGGAGCGGACCAAAGAATTCAGTGTCGCTCATGTCCTCATGAATCCGGGCGCCGCTTCCTTACTCCACGCCCATGTCCACATGACCGAGGTCTATGTGATCACTCGCGGCAATGGTGAATTGGCAGTTGACGACAAGCTACTCCGTGTTCGTGCTGGCAATGTCGTGTTGATCCCGCCCAAAGCTCCCCACCGGTTGGTCAACACCGGGGTCACCAGTCTTGAACATTTAGTGATCGCGTCCCCACCCTTCGATCCCAAAGACATCATCTTACTCCAAGAAGAGGGGCGAGAACTATCCCTGGAGGAAGTCGATCTGCCCCCGATGGAAGAATGCTTCGACGGAGCCAAGATTGTGTCCTACCAGTTTCCTCTACTGGATCTAAGTTTTGCTTTCGGCTGGGTCATTAATGATCCGGAACGAAAGAAACGACCGCACTATCACAAGAAGACAACTGAGTGGATTTATGTGATTGAGGGTGGTGGGTATATCTACTCTGGAAGTTCAGGGGGGCGGACTCTGTCTTCGGGCGATTGGGTGAGAATTGATCCTGGTACTCCCCACTCACTACGCAACCACCATGATCAGCATCTCGTCGCTCTCTGTATGTGCCACCCGAGATTCGATATGGACGATGTCCACTACCTGTAGTGACCCCTTCCTTCGTTCATCAAACCAGTCACCCGTCGTGCTAAACGCGACGGGTTTATTTTTTGTTGCATTTTTGTCCTTCTCAAGTAAGATAAGCTCGGACTTGGAACCTTGGACATATTGGGAAGAAAGGATGGTTAGCTGTGTTGATTCGAGAAATGCAGTGGGACGACATCGATAATGGTCTGCTCGAAGTCCTGAGTCACCTAAGCCAGACGGAGCCGATACCGCCCGAGAGCAAAGCAAAGATCTGGAACAATCTTTCTAATGGCGAGAACGCCATGCTTGTGGCCATAGGAACGGACGGTAAGGTCATCGGCACGGGAATCCTCATCGTCACTTGGAAATACTTGCGCGGCGGAGTAAGAGCGGGACGTATTTCTGACGTGGCTACCCACCCTGATTATGAGGGAAGGGGTATTGGTTCAGTGATCGTGAAAGATCTCATCCGAATCGCACGGGAGAAGGGGTGTTATAAAGTCACCCTAAAATGTAGTAGGAAGAATCGTTCGTGGTATGAACGATTCGGCTTCAAAGAAGACGAAGTGGCGATGAGGCTCAATCTTCTTTGAGCTGAGAAATGGAGGCGCGGTATGGCTGGTGGAAAAATGAAATGTCAGGGCTGTGGTAAAGACATTAGTGTGGAGGGAGCCCAGAACTGCTCCATCTGTGACCCGGATATGATGAAGATCATGACCCGAGAGGTGGCGAAAAAGTGTCCTAATCTCTGCTCCGTTTGCTTCAAAGCTCACGTTGACGCTCATGGTGGAGTCACCTCCTCCGCACCCCCTTCGGCGGCCCGACACTGCACCAACTGTGGCTCAAACAGTTTTTCCGGTGACACCTGCTTCCAGTGTGGTGGCAGTCCGCGGATTGGGTAATCCGTTCTTTATCTGTCCGTCACTTGAGATCCCGCTATGGTGGGATCTTTTTATTTGCCTCGGTGGTCAATTAGCAAAATTTGTATTATCATCACCTCTATGCCGACCAAATCGATCTTATTCGGCCAAACCGCTAACCTTATCGTTGGGTTAATTCTTTTGGCCAGCCTCGGCTTTTTGGGCTATCGCCACTATTCTCTGGTTCAAGAATTCACCCAGGCCAAGGTTGACTTTGCCACTACTACGGCCGCGTTTGAGGCTCAAATTGTCCAACTCACGGAGGAGTTGGGATTATCTCGCAAGCAGAACTTCTCCCTCAATCAGAGTTTGGCTCAAGAGCAGGATCGGAACGACAATATCGCGCGGCAAGTTAATCAGATCAACCAGACAATCAGCGTTCTAGAGAAGTTGAGTAAGACCGATGAGGAATTGTTGCAGAAGTATTCTAAAGTTTACTTTCTAAACGAACATTACATCCCCGACAGCACGATCAAGATCGACGAAACTTACCTCTACTCCACGGCGCAAAATGACGAGATCCACACTAAGGTCCTCCCCTTCCTCGGCAATATGCTCAAGGCCGCTTCGAGCACCGGTATCAAGATTCAGGTTATTTCAGGCTATCGCTCCTTCGGCACGCAAGCCAAACTTAAGTCGGCCTACACCGTAGTCTACGGCTCCGGCGCCAATCAATTCTCCGCCGACCAAGGTTACTCCGAGCATCAACTCGGCACGACGGTTGATCTCACCAATCCGACCGTTGGCGACACTTTCCTTAATTTCGAGAAGACGGAGGGTTATAAGTGGCTCATTGATCACGCGCACGAATACGGCTTCACCCTTTCTTATCCGCCAAACAACAAGTACTACAAGTATGAGCCGTGGCATTGGCGCTTCGTCGGCATTAAGCTCGCCACTCGACTAAAGACTGAGGGTAAATTCTTCTACGATTTCGACCAACGAACGATTGACCAATATCTGATCAACATCTTCGACCCCGCTTGATTAAAATCTAAGACTGTAGTAGACTGCGGATTGGTATTTATTAGGACTTTTCAGGTGGGAGCTCCGGGGAAAGGCAAGTCGTAGTGTCAGTCCTGGGTTTATCGGGTAACCATAAACCATCATTTAAAATAGGCACCCTGCCGAGACTTATCCCACCGTCGCCCCTCGTACTGTGGCCTTGCGATCATTGGGCGATTGGCTGAGTCAAAGGGTGATAACCAACTACGACAGAGGTGGTTCGCTGTAGCGAATCACCTCTTTTCTTTTTCCAAATCTACTTAATTTTGCTAAAATAGTTCCTGTGAAGAAAGTAATCTTTATCCTCCTAGCTGTCATCGCCGCGGTCTTAGTGATCAAATTTCAATCAACCGACCCGTTTCGTAACGACAACATCATCGTGACCGCGCCGGTGATGGGGCAAAAGATTGATTCCCCGCTTAGCGTTACGGGCGCGGCGCGCGGCCCTTGGTTCTTCGAAGCCAGTTTCCCGATCGAGCTTCTCGACGGCGGCGGGGCGGTGATTAGTCGAGGACTTGGAACCGCCCAAGCCGAGTGGATGACGACTGACTTTGTGCCCTTCATTGCGAATCTCACTTTCCCCTCCCAGATAAGCGGCACAGTGGGCAAACTTATCTTAAGGAAAGACAACCCCTCCGGTCTGCCGGAACATGATGATTCGGTCACAATTTTGGTTAGATTTTAGCTTTGGAGATGATTAAGAAATTCATTTACTTCTCTCTCCTCACGCTGGCCCTCCTTGTCGGTCAGCCGGCCTCGGCCCACATCATGCTCCAAGATCAGTCGATCTTCGTCCTGCTCCATGCTGAGCCTGGTGACGACCCAATCATTGGCGAGCCGGCTACTCTCTACTTCAGTGTCACCGATAAAAACAAGCAATTTAATTCGACTGACTGCGATTGCCGCCTAAGTATTAGCCTAAAAAAACGCTCCATCTATGAAGGCGAAATTGGAGCGAATAAAATTCCTAATTCGAGAGTGCTCCAAACCACCTTCACCTTTCCCCGAGCAGGCATCTATGAAGTAGTACTAACAGGTCAACCGAAAACCGCCCTCGCCTTTCAACCCTTCAAATTAACTTACAACTTCCGAGTGTCGAGAGAGTCGGATGATCCACCCTCACCCCTAACTTCCTATCTTAATCAGACCCCGACTTGGACGAGTCGCTTGGCGATTGGTATTATTACCCTAGTCGTTTTAATAGTTTTAAGAAAAATTATGTCGAAAAAACTTTTGTTACTATTACTCGTAGTCGGGGGCACGATCTTAATTAATCCGAAATCAAGTTCCGCTCACGTGGTCGTGCGGCCAAATCAAGTTGGCGTCGGTTCCTTCCAAACTTTCAACATTGGCGTCCCCTCGGAGAAAGAATTTTCTACCATTGGCCTAAGATTGGAATTACCGGCCGGACTAGAACACGTTACCCCAACCGTTAAATCGGGTTGGCAGATTGAGGTCTCCCCCACCGAGATCATTTGGCGCGGTGGTCGGATCCCCGCCCACCAGCGCGATGACTTCAGTTTTAGTGCTAAGGTGCCAGCCGAAGCGACTGCTTTAATTTGGAAAGCCTATCAATCCTACTCCAATGGATCTGAAGTCGCTTGGGCTAATGACCCAAAGGGTGAGCAAACCCTAGATGAGGAGGGGCAACCCGACTTCTCGAAATTTGGACCCTATTCGGAAACGAAGATTGTCGACGACTTGGGTGGTACTGCCTTTGATCTAAAGAGTCCCAAGACAGCTTCAATCCTTGCCCTCATCGCTTTGGTCCTTGCCCTCATCGCTTTGGTAAAAAGTGCCAAACGTTCCTAAGATTAACCGTTGCGCTTGGGTGCCAGAGGGTAACGAACTCTACGCCCGCTACCATGATGAAGAGTGGGGTGTGCCCGTCACCGACGATCGGAAGATGTTTGAATTTTTGGTGCTCGAGAGCGCGCAGGCCGGCTTGAGCTGGCTTACCGTTCTTCGTAAGCGGGAGAATTACCGCTTGGCTTTCCATCAATTTAATCCCGAAAAGGTGGCGAAAATGACGGAGCGTGATGTGGCTCGACTGCTCGGAAACCCCGGGATTATCCGAAATAAACAGAAGATCCGCGCCGCCATTAACAACGCTAAACGTTTTCTTGAAGTGAAGAAGGAGTTTGGCAGTTTCTCCAAATACCTCTGGTCGTTCGTCGCTGGTAAGCCGATCGTTAATCGTTGGCGCACGCTTAAGCAGTTGCCGGCCAAGACGCCACTCGCCGAATCAATCGCCGTCGACATGAAGCGACGCGGCTTCCAATTCTTCGGTCCGACCGTTTGTTACGCTCATCTCCAAGCCACGGGATTAATCAACGATCATTTGGTTTCTTGTTTTAGATATAACAAATTAAACCGCCCGAAGGTTCGAGCGGTTTAATCGGTAGACTAGTCGAGGGAATTAGGCACCCATCTGGCCACCCTTGTCGCAAGCCTTACAGCGGCTCTTGTGCGTCAGGAGTTCGTAGATCGCCGCGAGACCAACGAGGACATAGATCGTGGTAGCGATCCCGCCGCCGCCGAGCCAAGCACCAAGATCCGTTTCCCAGATGCCCATGATGAGCCAATTCAAGCCACCGATGATGAGGAGAATGAATGAGATTGTGTGCAAACCTTTCATGTTTTTATTTTTATTTTGGTTTACTAATAATTTTTATAAAACCGGCCATCAAAACTATACCATTGATTAGCAACTA
>JBBTTW010000049.1:0-3466 GCA_038064055.1 Patescibacteria group bacterium
CTCATGCCAGTGAAAGGAAACCCCGGGCGCTAGCCCGGGGAGGAGGTCATTTATGTTTGACACTCAATGCGCTTTTCGGTAGTTATGGGTTAGTAGATGGCTCTTTGGTAATCAACCTTAACTTTTTTGGAGGAAGCTTTATGCCTTGGCCTAGAAATTTAGTCTTAGTCCGTCACGCTGAATCGGAGGGGAACGTACGAACCGCCGAAGAGCGAGCCCAGTATGATCTCGCTAACCACAACTACCCTTTGACCGAATTTGGTCGAGAGTAAGCTGGCATCACCGGAGTTTGGCTGAAAGAACATTTCCCCAATGGTTTCGATGCTTGCTACGTTTCGTACTACCAGCGGTCGCGAGAGACGATGAAGATCATGTATCCGGAGGCTAGAGTCTACGAGGATCCGAGACTGGCCGAAGCCCAACGCGGTATTTGGCATACGATGACGAAAGAGGCCATCGCCAAGCACTTTCCCTTTGAAGCCTACCGTAAGAACCACGAGGGACTCTACCATAATCGGCCGCTTGGTGGGGAGAGTTGGCCCGATGTCGAACTTCGGATCCACAGCTTCCTTGGCACGCTCCACCGCGATTACGGCGGCAAGGATGTGCTCATTGTGGCTCATGGTCATTGGCTCATCCTCTTCCGGCGATTGGTGGAGCGCTTCTCGATTGAGGAGGCGCTTAGGATGTATGGCGAGGCCGTTGCTCCCAACGCCTCGGTCACGATCTTCGGTGCGGGCGATCGGGGTCGGCTCGCCTTCAAAGAAGTGGTCACCCCGTGGCAGATTCCAAACGCCGCCAAGCCGTGTCGTTGCCCTTGCCATGATCAGTCATCGGGACCGGCCGCGGCCAATAGTGAGAACTGTGACTGTTGCTCCAGCCAATAACACCAAGCCCCTAGCACACCTAGGGGTCTTATTTTTTAAACCCAAGTTTCTATGTTAAAATGAAGTTAATTATTAGTTATTAACAATCTAAAAATTATGGCCACCCTCGCAATTATTGGACAAGTTTTATTCGGTCTTTATTGGTTAAGTAACGGGATTAATCACTTTAAGAATCTCGGTCCAATGACCGGGTACGCCAGTTCGAAGGGTGTGGCTAATCCGAAACTTTCGGTTCAAATAGCCGGCTTGCTGCTCTTGGCTGGTGGGCTCGGTATTTTATTAGGCTATCAAATTTGGTGGGCAATTTTGGCGCTCATCGTCTTCCTTCTGCTCATTACTTTCAAGATGCATAATTATTGGACAGTGTCTGATCCGCAAATGAAGATGATGGAGCAAGTGCAGTTCATGAAGAACATGGCTTTGCTTGGAGCCCTGCTCCTCCTCTGGACGCTACCGGCTTGGCCTTACTCACTGATTTAATTTTTCAGTGTCGGAAGAAGTTAAAAACAAATTAGCCACGGCTACTTTCGGTGCCGGGTGCTTCTGGGGCGTGGAAGAACTTTTCCGTCAGACGGCTGGCGTTAAGGCGACGGCCGTAGGCTACATGGGTGGCACGAAGCCGAGCCCGACTTACGAAGACGTTTGTAGTGATGCGATCGGTCACGCTGAAATGGTGGAGGTGCAATATGATCCGAGTGAAGTAACGTACGAAGCCTTACTCAAAATTTTTTGGGCTAATCACAACCCCACCACTTTAAACCAGCAGGGTCCGGATGTTGGCAGCCAATATCGTTCCGTTATTTTTTACCATTCACCGGAGCAGCAGCTCGCGGCGGAGCAGGCGAAGCAAGCCCTTGCCGCGAGCGGTCGCTTCGGCGTTAAGTCAATCGTCACCGAGATTGTGCCGGCGAGCCAATTTTGGCGAGCCGAGGAGTACCATCAGCGCTACTTGGAGAAGAATGGAGGAGTTTGCCACTAGTAGGGATTGCGCCGAAAAATAATTTTTGTTAATCTTTTCTCCGGCGTAGGTCTTTGGGAAGACAATGATGTCTTCGAGACCGACAGGGAAGTTCTTTTTTTAGGGAGAGTTCGTTTATGAAGCGAGCGAGTGGAAGACTGATTGTAGTGATGGGGCTTTTGACCCTCGGTGTTTTACCGGTGAAAGCGCTGGCCGGACCGGCCGTGGCCTTCCAGAGTGAAGACTTCGAGTTGGGGCTCGGCAAAAAGTGGGCAGTCGGGAGCGACAAGTTCTCGGTCGTCGATTCATCGCTCGCCTTCTCGGGCGATAAGTACCTGAATCTCACTGGTCCTTCGGCCACAGGTGGAGACAGTTTGCTTTGGGAGACCTCCTCCGCGGGCTACGAGAACATCTCGGTTAGCGGCTATATGAAGATTCATGCCGCTCTGGAATTAACCGATCGCTTGTCTCTCGGCTGGAGCGTGGATGGTCTCACTTGGCAGATCCCGATCATCTTGTCTGGGTCACCGGTGAATGAGTGGACGCCATTCTCCTTCGACTTGCCGGCGACAGCAGACAATAATGCTCAACTAACCTTACGTTGGTTGGCCGAGTTCGACGGGGCCAGTGACAGAGTGCTCGTCGATCAACTGTCGTTAACTGGCAGTCCAGTGTCGGTGCCGGAGCCCTCACTCCTCTCACTTTTTGGAGTGGGACTCGTTGCTTGTCTCTCTCGGCGCTATTTGGTTTGACCAAAAGTGCTCTCTCCTTTCGCCGCTAGCTCGGACTCGTTCCGAGCTGGCGGTTTTTTATGCTAGACTCAATTTATGACTGAAGAAGCGAAACTTATCGCGACGCAAATCCTCGAGGTGATTAAGGGAGCGAAGAAGATCCTGCTCCATTGTCATCCGAATCCAGATCCCGACTCGGTGGGTTCGGCCCTCGGTCTGTACCACGCCCTTAAGGCTTTAGGTAAAGAGCCGACGGTCATCAAGGGTGACTCACCCATGCCGGAGTATCTCTCCTTTCTTCCCGGTTACGAGACGATTGTGCCTAAAAGTTATTTAGAAATTAATCCGAGCGACTTCGATCTTTTCATTGTCCTCGACGTCTCACAAGTGAGTCGCGTTAGTGTCTTAGGCGAAGTTAAGTTTCCGCCGACGATGCGGACGATCTTAATCGATCATCATCAAAGCGCCGAGCCTTTTTGCCAAATCAATTTAGTTTTGTCGGACTATCCGGCGACCGCTCAGATCCTCTACGAACTTTTTAAACTTTGGAATCTTCCACTGACTGAAAGTATCGCTTCCTGTCTTTTCTTGGGTATGTACACCGACACCGGCGGCTTCAAGTACCCTTCCACTCGATCAAGCACTCTCCTCGCCGCGGCCGAACTCACTACGGCCGCCCCCAATTTCTCTAAGTTGATCCATGAGTTGGAGAATAACAATAATCCCGGCCAACTCCGATTTGAAGGTCTCGCCATGAGCTCGATTGAAGTGGTAGGGCAGGGGAAGGTGGGGCTCGTCGCGCTCTCGGCCGAGCAGATTAAGGCGGCCGGTCTCCGCTCCGAAGATACGCGCGGCATTAGCATTCCGAATCGGCTCAAGTCCGTTCGGGG
>JBBTTW010000050.1:0-9335 GCA_038064055.1 Patescibacteria group bacterium
GTCAAAGCCGATCAAGAAGGAGAAGAAGAAGCCAAAAGCAAAGAAGCCGACCAAAGAGGCGAGTGAGGCCAAATTCAACCACCTCCTCACCCGCGGGCGGCAGCGCGGCTTCATCACCTACGGCGAACTCTTGAAAGAGTTTCCTAATATCGAAATCAATCTCGAATTCTTGGAAAATATTTATGATCGCTTGGAGCAAGCGGGAATTGACGTACTCGAAGAGACCGGTTTCTTAAACGAAGTGGGCGACGATGAGCTGGCGGCGAAGACGAAGATCACGCGTTATGGTCCGGCCTCCCTCGACTCCGTCCAGATGTATCTTAAAGAAATTGGTCGGCACAAACTCATCTCGGCAGCGGACGAGCGCGACTTAGCGCGCCGGATTATCGCTGGTGATGACGAGGCGCGCCGGACGCTCGCCAATGCCAACTTGCGTCTCGTCGTTTCGATTGCTAAGCGCTACATTGGCCGGAGTAATAATCTAACTCTTCTCGACTTGATCCAAGAGGGGAATCTTGGTCTCTTCAAAGCGGTGGAGAAGTTCGATTGGACGCGGGGCTACAAATTCTCCACTTATGCCACCTGGTGGATCAGGCAGGCCATCACGCGCGCCCTCGCTGATCAGTCGCGGACGATCCGCATCCCCGTCCACATGGTCGAGACCATTGCGAAGTATAAGCAAGTGGTGCGTCGCTTACTCCAAGATCTTGGTCGTGAACCATTGCCGTCCGAAATTGCGACCGAAATGGGAGTCGATATTGAGAAGGTGGCGATCATTGAGAAGATTGATCAAGCTACCACCTCGCTCGATAAGCCGACGAATAGTGATGAGGAGAAGTCGACGATTGGCGAATTCATACCCGACACCAAGATGACGAGTCCGGGCGAAGATGCGGCGCGCCGCATCTTACGCGATCAGATTCAAGAAATTTTAAAAGACTTAACGCCCAAAGAGCGGAAGATTCTTGAAATGCGCCACGGCTTAACCGACGGCGTGATGCGGACACTTGAAGAAGTGGGCCGCGAGTTCGGCGTGACCCGCGAACGCATTCGCCAAATCGAAGCCAAAGCTCACGAAAAAATCCGCCAACATGACAAAGTGAAGAAACTTTTGGGGTACTAAAAATTACACCACACCTCAAAACTACAAGGGTGACCCTTGGATAATCCCATCAAAAATCCCCGAGTGGAAACACTCGGGGATTTGTTTTGTCCGACACTCGGTGTTCGACAGGTTTAGGTTTATTTGTCTGCTTCGAGCATCGCGTCGATGAGTTGCTTCATCCCTTCGAAGGGGACGGCGCCTTGGAGAGCGATGCGCTTACCGCTCGGCATAATGACGACAGGGAAGGGGGTGCCACGGCCACCAGCGGCGATGGCGTTCTCGTAATCGGCATCCACCTTGGCTGCTTGCCGGCCGCTCGCGAGGCAAGACTCGAAAGCGGTTTTATTCAAACCAATTTGCTCGGCAATGAGCGGTAATTGAGCGGGGTCAAGTTTGTCATTCGACGGCGTCACCTTGAAGATCTGATCCGTCATTGCCCAGAATTTATCATGACCACCGAGTTCGAAGGCGCATTCGGTGGCTTCAGCCTCATTGCGCGCCTTAGAGTGGAGTTGATCGAGCGGGAAGTGGCGGTAAACCCAAGCCACCTCATTCGGGTAAGCCTCGGCCACTTGGTGCATGGTGTCGTGGAAGGTTTTGCAGAATGGGCATTCGAGGTCGGAGTATTCAATAATTGTAACTGGCGCTTTCGGATTACCAACAATGTGGTCAGTGGCATCGACTGCCTTAATCAGATCAAGTTGGGGGTTACCCTCTTCTGCGCCCGCGCCGGCCGCGGCCGGTTGGCCGCCTGGGTTAGCCGTTGGTCCTTGGTAGTAAATGGCGCTCGCGATAATGAGGCCGGCAATGATAATGGCTCCCGGGATGGCATAAGCGGAGCTGGTCGAACCTGAAGCGGGGGTTTTATTCTCGTCCATTTTTTTATAAAAATTAACTGATTAATAATCGCTAATTGAATGTTAGCACATCTCTCGAGTTAATCAATTCTTGGTCTTGGGGGTTAAGCGCACGAGGCGGAATTGATCGGGCTTTAGGTATTGATTTACTGCCTCCTTAATATCTTCAATGGTAATGGCGTCAACTTCGGCTTTAACCTCATCATAACCTTGCGGTCGATCGAGGAGGGCGGTTTGAATAGCAGCGGTTTCAATGATCTTAGTCGTGCTTTCGAAAGCGATGGCTAGCCGACCGAGGACCGTCTCTTTGGTCCGGGCCAGGAGCGCCGCGTCGCTTGCCGACTCGCCGACGACGCGCTCGATCACCTTGATCGCTTCCCGATAGCGCTTCGGATCCGTGCCAACGTAGATGCCGAAAGCGCCGGCGTCACTCCAACTCTCGCAGCGCGCCTTAATGGTGTAGCACAAGCCAAGCTTATCTCTCACTTCTTGGAACAGAGGGAAGGACATACCCGCGCTAAGCATCATTTTAAAGAGATCTAAGGCTTTCGCGGCGGGATCTTTGGCCTTCGGGCCAATCGCCACGAGATTTAAATGCACTTGCTCGATCTCCTTCTCAATCACGAGTTCTTTGGCCACTGGCGCTTCGAGTATTGATCGGGTTTCGCGCGGCCCTACCGGATCTGGCTTCTCGGTGAAGTGTCGGTTTAAGAGAGCCAATAATTCTCCACCAGTGATTTTACCCGCGGCAATAATGGCTTGGCGACCGGGGTGGTAGAAGCGCCGGTGGAAGTCAACGAAGTTTTGGTATTGGAAATTGGTGATTGATTCCTCAAGGCCTAAAGTATCCTTCTCTAATGGATGGCCGGCATAGAGATAACGGTAAGTGTGGTCATTGAGATTTTGAACCGGATCATCATTGCGCCGCCGTAATTCTTGGACAATGTTTTGCATCTCGGTCCGGATTTTATCTTCACGAAAGAGTGGCCGATGGAGCTGCTCGGCGAGGGAAGTGACGGCCACTTCGGCCGCCGCGGCCGGCACCTGCCGCCAGTAGAAGGTCATCTCCTTTGTCGTCCAAGCATTAATGATGCCGCCCGTATTTTCAATCTGGGCGCTGAAGTCTTTGGTCTCGGGGAAGTGCTTCGTCCCTTGGAAGAACATGTGCTCGAGGGCGTGAGCCAGGCCCGCCTCACGCGGCCACTCTTCGTCACGCGTGCCGGTCTTAACCAAGACGCCAAGCGCAAGCGTCTCGCTCTCGCCTCGCGGCATGAGGTACACCGGCACGCCATGATCCGTCATTAAGGCTTCGAAGTTGCCGCCGCTCGATTTCATTTCGAGCCAATCTTAACATGACTCACTCTTTCTCCGCTAATCCGAGATCGATGAAGGCGTGATGAAGAATTTCTAAGTAAATGAGAGACGATTCTATGCTCAAATGATTCGTCGCGTCTAGGATGGAACGCTCGGCTAATTCCACCGTCTGTCTTAATTCGCCGATGTTGCCAATGGTCACGGGACCGATTAACTTAAGTCGCTCGCTTAAAGTTTTGGCTTGGAAGTGGGGGACAAGATCTTCGAGGTAATCATCGAGGATACCGACGGCCTGTTTTAAGGCGCGGCGACAAGCTCGTTCATCCACCGGCCGGCTGAATCGCTGACGCACTTTGCTCCAACGCTTGGCCGCCGAGCGTTGATTGAAGGGTCGTTTGGTCAAGAATTCCTCAGCCGGTAAAAGGAAGAATAGTTTAAACCATCGCGTTCGGATAAGAAAAATGAGGAGGAAGGCAAGTCCCGCCGCCGTGAAGGCGAAAAAGGCCGCCTTCAACCAAAACAGTTGAAGTTGGAGCTCGGCCGAGGTTATGAAGTTGATAATTTTAATCAAATTTTCCATTTTAGTCTATATAGGGAGATCAATTGGTGCCTCACTCTTCTTCGTCTCGACGCGAGGGAGGGAGGAGCCGGATTTCGTGAGTTCGATCGGCATATGGATGAGCGTCGCCACTTCCTCCGTGCCCAGAATGAAAGTGCCTTCATGCTTCGGGTAAAGTGGCGTTTCGCGGAGGAGGTAGCGACGCAACATGTTGCGTCGGCGCAGATACTCCCGCCGCTTGATGAAGAAGTAACGGATCTTCGTTTTCGTTTTGCTCCAACGGCGTAAGATGTTTAAGTCGGGACTGGAGAAAGCGGAGAAGTACTGCTCGGCTAAGGCGCGCCGCGCGCCGTCGAAGATTTCTCTTCGGGCAATGTAAAGACAACGGATATTGGTCTGAAAAACGTATTTGCTTAACTTGTCTTCGATCTCTTTGACCACATCTTTTTCGTGGGGCGTCATCTTCATTTCGGGGGGGACGAAGCCATCGCCCGACTTGACCTTCTCCTTTCGGTGGACGAGCTTGGCGAGAAGGGCCCGCCCGCGCCGCCGGAAATCGCTATCCTTATCGGAAACGGGAGTCAAACGGAATTGGAGCCAGATCTGCTCATCGGGCTTCAATTCGTTTAGCCCCTCGAGGAGATTGTTGAGCGGGTCAATCCGCTTCTCCTCCTTCGTGGATTCGGGTCGCGGCTCGAAGAAGTGGGAGTAAGTCTTAATCGGGTAAACGTCGGACTTGGCGGGGGCAATATCGAAGCCGTAGAAATTCCATTGCCGGTCGGGGGCGGTCCAAGCCATCGCTTGAGTGTAATCACCCTCCGGCACGTCGTGGAACTCAACGTCGGGGTATTGAGCGTAGAAGGCCACGCGCACGGCATCAGCCTGCTTTTTATTTAAACGGATGAAGAAACGCGGGTGGGGTCCGATCGACGCGATTTCGATACAAAGGTGAGATAAGCGCCGCCCCTCCATCCACTTCTTGCGAAAGTTTTTCAACCCTTCGATCGAACTGTAGATTGACCAAATAGACGAGAAGACTTGCTCCATCGCGAGCAGTGGCTTCAATGACTCTTTGGGTGGAACGATCTCGAGCATCACATACTTCTGTCGCGCTTCCCACTTCTCTCGTTGCCACCACAGGATAGATTTCTTCACCGGTGAGTAGAGGAGGATGGGCGGTAAGAGCCACCACCACAGACTAACCATTTTACCGAGGAAGATTAAAGCCCAATCTATTCCCCGCCAGATGAAAAAGAAATTTTCTAAGCCGAAGTTCATTTAATTCCACCCATTTTACCAAGGAGTTGGGGATAACCATAGGCCAAGTGTGGACTAATAGGCTATAATTGTGTTCGATGAAAGAAGTTGACTTGACCGAACTCTCGGCTCCCGGCTGTACTCACTGCCGCTCTTTTCAAGATTTTTGGCATGGAATCGAGAAAGACTGGTCGAATGTTAAGTTCCGCGATGTTAGTGTCGTTACGCCCGAAGGGCAAGAGCTCGCCGGTAAGCACATGATCTTCGCTTCGCCGGGGATCATTTTAAACGGACAACTCTTTTCCACTGGTGGAGTGGATAAAGATAAATTTCTTGCTAAACTTAAGGAGCTTTCCAATTAACTTTTTAAAATTTTTTTAGAATTATGAATTTACTAAGTCGATTGAAACCAGAATTCGCTCTTCGCCTCACGCTCGCCGCGATGTACCTCTACTCGGGCTACAGTCTCATTACGAGCCCGAAGAGTTGGACGCAATTCGTGCCCTATTGGCTGAAGGAAGCCTTAACCAACGTCGGCTTTTCGGTTGATCTCTTCCTCCAAGTCCAAGGGGCGGTTGAGATCTTCATCGCTATCATTTTCCTTATTTGGTTCGCCCCGAAACGACTCGTGAAGTGGTTGGCCCTCATCTCCACTCTCGAGATGGCCTTCATTCTTATCTTTGGTCGACTCGATCTCACCACCTTCCGCGATCTTGGGCTGATTGGTGCTTTCTTCGCCCTTTTCCTTATTTATGCCCGGAAGTAATATTAAAAAAATTCTCGGCGGGTCGATCATTGGACTGGTCGTCCTCATGATCTTTGGTTTGGTCTGGGCTTTCGTTGGCGAGAGTGGTACCGCTACTTCCGGTCTCGTCTCGGGCAGTCTCGGTTGGTACCTCTTCAGCTACGCCATGGGTCTTACAATGATTGTCTTGCCTTGCACCTTGCCGCTCGCTTTCGTTATTGTGCCGATGGTCTTAAAGAAAGGGGCGGCCAAGGGTTTCGGACTGGCGATAGCCTTCGGTCTTGGTGTCTCGATCACTCTTAGTCTTTACGGCTTGGCCGCCGCGATTGTCGGCAAGGCGGCCATCGGTGGTCTCGGTGCGCCGCTTGAGACGGTTAAGAATTGGGTTTACTTTATCGCGGGCATTTTCGCCTATCTTTTCGCCTTGGGAGAGATTGGATTGGTTAAATTTCGCATGCCGAGTTACACCGGCGCGGCGCCGGCCTTCATCCAGAAGCAAGGTGATTACTTCAAGGCGCTACTGCTCGGACTCTTTCTTGGTAACATTGGCGTTGGTTGCCCTCACCCGGCGACGCCGCTCATCCTAACCGAGATCGCCAGTTCCGGCGATCTCTTTTATGGCTGGTCGCTCTTTCTCGTCCATGCTATTGGTCGGGTGATTCCCTTGCTTATCCTCGCGTTCTTGGCTTTGCTTGGCGTCAACGCCCTCCAATGGCTCGTGTCGAAGAAAGATAAGCTCGAGCGGGCGACCGGTTGGGCGATGGTCTTTGTCGCCGGCTTCATCCTTACTTTAGGTTTATTCACCCATGATTGGTGGGTTAATTCTGGCCAGCACACCTTCCTCGAACTGTTGACTCAAGAGAAAGCGCTGACGAGCGCTATTGCCGGTAAGTTAGAGGTGGCCAACATGCACACCCATGGCCTTGAGGAAGGGACGGGTCTCTTCGGCCTACCCTTAACTTGGGGTAATTGGTTCATGGTTTTACTCTGGGTGGTCCCACTCTTCTGGTATTACCGTAAGTTAAAGAAACAGGAAGGAATAGACCCCAAGTTACTAAAACAGCGCTTCTGGACTTACATTACTCTTACGGCCTTGCTGGTTGTTTCCTTTGTCTATTACTTACCAACGCGCTTCCTCTTGCAAAATCAGTTGGGTCACCACGACGGCATGGCAGAGTCTTCAACCACAGCAGAGATGATGGATCATCATTCCGGCGACCAATCGATGCCGATGGGGGCAAATCACAGGGATCTGCTGGTTAGTTTGGAAGCGCCGGCCCAGACGAGTCTTATTGCCGGCGCCACCACCACCCTCAAATTCTCATTAACCGACAAATCAACCGGCGGACCCTTAACGGTGAGCGAGCTTGAGTTGGGGCACGAGAAACTCATGCATGTAATCGGAGCGAGGAGCGATCTGAAAGAATTCTTCCACATCCATCCCGCGCCAAGCGCCGATCAGGTTTCGCTGGTAGGCCAACACATTTTCCCCACCGAAGGGATTTATAAGATCTGGTCGGAAGTGAAGCATGCCGGAGAGGTCCACGTCTTCGACCATGCTAATTTAATTGTCGGAGACGAAAATCAGACGCTCAGTCTGGAGATCACCTTCGATCGTCGAGTAATCATCGGCAACTATCTAGTCTCACTGGTAAATGGAGAAAATTTTATCGCTGGCGTCGATCAGCCGTTCGGATTTAAGATCGAGACGGTATCTGGCCAACCGGTCCTTCTAGATAATTACCTCGGAGCCTTAATGCACCTTAGTATTATGAGAGAGGACCTTGGTCAATTGATCCACGCTCATCCCCACGATGGGGGTGCGGCACCGGATGACGGCCACGATCATGAACACGGATTCATGATCATTCCACCAGTCTTCGCCGACACTAGCTCTGGGCATAGTCATGGAGAAGAGGTGAGTCCGACGCCGAGTCTGGCCAAGCCTCAGGCGCTCGATGGGTCAGTCAACTTCTCCGCTCTCATCGACACCCCGGGCCGGTATAAAATGTTTGCCCAATTCCGACCGACCGGAGCAGGTCTCTCGCCGGACGAAACCCTACTTGCCACCTTCTGGATCGAGGTTAAGCCGGTTGGCAGTGTGAGCCAAGCTCCAGCCAAGATCGAGAGCCGCATTTTAGCTGGTACTGGCAGTGGCGTTTGGTGGCTCCGCTTAGTGGTGAGCTTGGTCATGATTATCATCCTAAGCTTTATCATTAAGCGATTACTGCGCGTTCAACTTTAAAACAAATATGAACAAATACGTTATCCTAATTATTTTAGTCGCCGTGGTAGTTGGAGCCGGAATCGTCTATCGTGGGGTGATCCAAAACGATGCGTCGAAGGGTGTGGATACTGGTCGGGTGGTAGAGATTACCGTCATCGCCGTGCGCGATGAGTGGCGCTGGGAGCCGGAAGAATTCACGGTTTCTCAAGGTGATACAGTTAGGATGACGGCGATTAATGAAGATGATTATGACCACGGCATCGCGATTGAAGCGGCCGGTATTTCCCAGAAGATGCCAGCCAATTCCACCGTGACTTTCCAGTTTAAACTAACTAAGGCTGGGGATTACCCCTTCTACTGCTCGGTGCCCTGCGGTGAGGGTGATGTAGCGGGGATGCACCGCGCTCACGAAGATATGATTGGCGTGATCCATGCCGAGAGTATCGCCAAAACCCAATGACCAAAATCGTTCTAAAAATTAAAGGCATGCATTGCGCTTCGTGCGCGATCTTGATTGATAAGCTGGTCGGTAAGCAACCAGGGATTGAGAAGGTAAGCACCAGTTATGGCGCTGAGAAGGTGACGCTCGAATTTGACGAATCTAAGATTTCGCTCAACAAGGTTGATGATCTAATTAATCAATTAGGTTACGACATGATTCGTCCTGACGAAGACAGTTCGACCCTTGAGGAAGAAGAGGCGAAGGAAGCAAGACAGATCAAAGAGGCGGGGAGAAGAGTTTTGCTCGCTTTCGTTATTTCCGCGCCGATCATTATCTTCTACATGGTGATTCACATGTTTAACCTCAAGCATGTGCATGAGATTTGGGGCCTCGATCTGAACTATATCTATTGGATCCTCTCGACTCCGGTGCAGTTCGTGATCGCTTGGCCGTTCTACCGTAATGCTTATACCTCACTCCGAGTTGGCGCGGCCAATATGGATGTCTTAGTCGCTCTAGGCACCTCAGCGGCTTACTTCTATTCGGCCATCGGCTTCCTCTTTTTCAACATTGACCATCCATTTTGGGAATCATCAGCGGCACTGCTCTCCTTTATCCTGTTTGGCCGGTACATTGAGGCGCGAGCCAAGGGCCGCGCCAGCTCGGCGATTAAAGAGCTTTTGAAACTAGAAGCTAAAGAAGCACACCTCATTCGCGATGGGCAAGAGATCACCGTGCCGTTAAATGAGATTAAGGTGGGTGACATTGTGGTCGTCCGTCCGGGGGAGAAGATTCCAGTTGACGGAATCATTGTCGAGGGCAAGACTCA
>JBBTTW010000050.1:9345-12304 GCA_038064055.1 Patescibacteria group bacterium
TTTCCCCGTCGGCAAGGGGGTCGGCGAGGAAGTTATTGGTGCAACGGTGAATCAAGACGGCTTGATCAAATTTAAGGCGACCAAGGTGGGCAAAGACACGCTCTTATACCAGATCGTAAAGATGGTGGAAGAGGCCCAAGCTTCAAAGGCGCCGATCCAAGATTTGGTAGATAAAATTAGCGAATACTTCGTGCCGGCGGTGGTGATGCTCTCGGTCATTGTCTTCGTTGGTTGGGTCTTCTTCGCTGGGCTACCCTTCCGCGCCGGTCTAATGAAGATGATCGCCGTGCTCGTGATCTCTTGCCCTTGCGCCATGGGTCTGGCTACGCCGACGGCGCTCGTGGTCGGCATTGGCCGAGCGACGAAATTCGGTATCATTTTGAAGGGGGGAGAGGCGCTGGAGAAGGCTTATCGGGTCAACACCATCGCTTTTGATAAGACCGGCACCTTAACGATCGGCGAGCCGAAGGTAACGGATATTGTACCCGCCTTCGGCGTCGATGAGAAAGAATTACTCCGCCTCTCAGCTGCCCTCGAGACTGGTTCCGAGCATCCGCTGGCGCGAGCCGTTATCGCTAAAGGTAAGGAGATGATGAAAGATTTGCCAAGTATTAGCGACTTCCGTTCCCTCCAAGGGATGGGCATTGAGGGTATGGTGGAAGGGAAGAAGGTGGTAATTGGTAATACGACTTTATTGAAGAATTTAAATTATAGCGGCGGTGATTTGGCCGAAGCCTTCGAGCGGCTTCAAGGTGAGGCTAAGACCGTGGTCTATGTCTTCATCGATGCGAAGCTCTCCGGCATCATTGCCATGGCCGACACCTTGAAGCCAAATGCGGTCGAGGCCATCGCGGCGTTAAAGAAGATGGGCAAAGAGATCATTATGATCACGGGCGATAATCCGAAGACGGCCGAAGCGATTGGTAAGCAAGTGGGGATTGATCGAGTGATGGCCCAAGTTTTGCCACAAGATAAGGAGAAGGTGATTGCCGCCTTGCAGGCCGAAGGGAAAGTGGTGGCCATGGTGGGCGACGGCATCAATGACTCGCCGGCCTTGGCGCGGGCGGATCTCGGCATTGCCATTGGTTCGGGTACCGATGTGGCGATCGCGGCCGGCGAAGTCATTTTAGTCAAAGATGATCTGCGAGACGTGGTAACGGCAATCCAGCTTTCGGGCAAGACGATTAAGAAGGTTTGGCAGAATCTCTTCTGGGCCTTCATTTATAACTTAGTGGCGATCCCGATTGCCGGTGGGGTGCACCTCCTCTTCACTCAATCGTCGCTTGGAGTGGCGGCGCCATGGGTGGCAAAATTTGCCGATTCAGCCAGTCGCGCGGGACGGATCTTCTACAACTTCTCCCAAGCGACGCTTCGACCCGAGATTGCCGGCTTCGCCATGGCCTTCTCTTCCGTTTCGGTCGTCCTCAACTCACTGATCTTGAAACTTTATACACCGCCAATTGAGAAAATTAATCCTAAATAAAATAAGATGGAAAAATTGGAAATGAAAATTGAGGGGATGCACTGCGGGGCTTGCGCCACCGGCATCCAGATGATCACGTCAGGACTTGATGGTGTCGACTCCGTCTTCGTTGACTATAACGGCAAGAAGGGGAATTGGGAGTTTGATCCGACTAAGGTTAAGAAAGAAGATATCCAAAAAGCAATTGCCGAGCTTGGCTACAAGGCTGAGTAAGCTTAGACTAAAACCTCAATCTTGCTCGCGAGGATGAAGTCATTTTCCGATAAGCCGCCGATTGAATGGGTGTAGAGCTCAACGCGGACGCGATTGTAGAAGATATAAAGATCAGGATGATGCCCCTCGGCCTCGGCCACGGGGGCAATCTTGTTTACAAAATCCACCGCCGCAAGGAAGGTGGGGAAGGTGAATTCGTAGCTCAACTTCTTCAGGCCATGAGCTCCGGCTACCACTTGCCAAGGCCGCTTAAGCTCAACGCTTAATGTCTTTACCGCCTCATCCTTGAGCGGCGGCGTCTTCTTCTCGCAAGGGGGGCAATGCTTATTGATTAGGCTCTCGGTCATGGACGAATGATCTTAATCTTACCACGCTGGATACTAATTAACTTTGATGGCTTCGTTGACTTAGGTTTATGGCCGGCGAAGTAGAAATCAACTCGATCACCAAAGTACCCTCGAGCTTCTTTAATGTTTTTAGCCGGTGGAAGACCGTTGGGATTAACTGAAGTGGCGATGAGGGGTCCTGTTTGCTTGATCAAAGCTCGAAGTTTAGCTTGAAGTGGTAACCGGAAGGCAAATTTAGCAGTCAGAGCCACACTCGTGGGCCCCGGCCAGACTTGGTGTAGGATTTCTAAAGTTGCTTTATCTGGCTTAATTTCAAATTTCTTCAGATCGCTGATAGTACTAATCAGGACAATAAAAGATTTAATTTTCGGCCGTTGTTTAATCTCGCAGATCCGCTTAACCACAGACTTGTTTAAAGCCTGGCCAACCAAGCCATAGATCGTATCGGTGGGCATGATCCCCACGCCACCATTTTTTAATATCTTAATTACCTCTAATTTAGTCATAGTGTAAAAAACGCCCAACCTGTGGTCGGGCGCCCTGATTGGTTGGAATGTTGTATCCGTATTATTCCAACAAGACGAGATTTGAGTGGAGGCCACCCTTGTTGTCGTACCAGAAAAAAGGTTTGTTGTCGATTGGTTCCGAAGGTCGAGATTCGAGGACTGTCTTCCGTCTGCAGTTCCCGTTCTCTTCCTCCTGAATTTCTTCAAAAACTTGCCTGAATTCCTCTTGGACGACATCTACCGATTCTTCAGAAAATGAACCTGACATGCTCGACCCTTCCACTACGTGGGGACCTGTCTTAGCTGTGGCCTAGATCCATCTAGGACCAACCCAGCTAATCTGCCCCTTATTGTACCAAAAAACGGAATTAAGTCAATCGAGATGTCCACATCCGCCCTTAATCTAGTTG
>JBBTTW010000051.1:0-2440 GCA_038064055.1 Patescibacteria group bacterium
CCCACGCCTCCTTGGTGCGAGTGACTAAGCGCACAAATCCGTTGTAACTAATAATGAACCAGAGAACGATAACTGCAACAATCGCTAAAATAATGTAGGTCATAATTTAAGAGCTTACCTAGTAAGCGCCTATTATATCATAAAATCCAAGCTAATGGAGCTACGAGCTAACCCCTAAAAGCTGTTTTAGAAATCCATCCCCCCGCCCATGCCACCCATTCCACCAGCTGGTCCGCCGGTAGGTTTATCTTCCTTTGGTTCCTCGGCGATGGCCACTTCGGTGGTAAGGAGAATGGCGGCGGCCGAGGCGGCGCGCTCGAGGCCGGTGCGGGTGACCTTAACCGGATCAATGATGCCGGCGGCAAACATATCTTCCACCAATTTATCCGACACGGCATCGTAACCCTGATTACCCTTAGCTTGTTTAACTCGATCAACGATCACCGAACCGTCATCCTTGCCAGCGTTAATGGCAATTTGCTTGAGTGGCGCCTCGAGCGCTTTGAGTAAGATTGCCACACCGACAGCGAACTCGTGCGCAATATCGGGCGAGGTGGGCTTGATCTCCTTCTTCGACGCAAGCGCGCCGGCGCGGAGAAGGGCGGTGCCACCACCAGCCACGATCCCTTCCTCAATGGCGGCTTTGGTCGCCTCCACTGCGTCTTCGATCTTCAACTTTTTATATTTCATCTCCGACTCGGTGGCGGCGCCCACTTTAATCACTGCCACCCCGCCGGCTAGTTTCCCTAGTCTTTCTTTCAACTTATCTTTATCATATTGCGAATCAGAATTTTCAATCTGCTTTTTGATTTGAGCGACGCGAGCTTCGATCTCACCCTTCTTACCCTTGCCACCGACGATCGTGGTGGCCTCCTTCGTCGCCACCACCTTCCGCGCGCGCCCGAGCATATTTAGATCAGCATTCTCGAGCTTCAAGCCCACCTCTTCCGAGATGACGCGGCCGCCGGTTAAGACGGCAATGTCTTCGAGCATCTCCTTGCGGCGATCGCCGAAGCCCGGCGCCTTAATCGCGAGGGTGGAGAAGATGCCGCGGATCTTATTCACCACCAAAGTCGCCATCGCTTCCCCATCCACGTCTTCGGCAATAATCACCAGTTCCTTCTTACCGCTAGTGGCCAACTTCTCCAGTATGGGCAAGATATCTTTGATCGAAGAAATCTTTTTGTCGGTAATTAAAATGAGAGCATCTTCGTAATCCGCCTCCATCCGATCAGCATCGGTAATCATATAAGGCGAAGCGTAACCCTTGTCGAACTGCATGCCTTCCACCAATTCTGATTCAACGGTGAAGGATTGTGACTCTTCCACCGTCACCACTCCATCCTTACCTACCTTATCGATCGCATCGGCGATAATCTCACCAAACTCTTCCGACTCGGCCGAGATGGTCGCGACTTGCTTCGTCTCTTGCTTCGACTTGATCGGCTTGGCGAGCGTGCGGAGTGCGGCCACCACTTCGCGCGTAGCCGCCTCGATGCCAAGGCGAATGCCAACGGAGTTCACTCCCAAGGTCGTCTTTTTAAAACCTTCGGTAATCAGCGCTTGGGTGAGGACGACGGCCGTCGTGGTGCCATCGCCGGCAATGTCGTTCGTCTTTGAGGCCACCTCCTTCACAATCTCGGCGCCCATATTTTCAATTTTGTCTTTGAGCGAAATTTCTTTGGCAATGGAGACGCCATCATTCGTGATCATCGGAGTGCCGTAGCCCTTATCAATCACCGCATTCCGACCCTTCGGACCAATCGTCACACGGACGGCGTTGGCCACCTTATCAACCCCATTTTTTAAAAGAGAGCGGGCCTCATCGTTATATACAATTTGCTTGGCCATGGTAGGTTAATCGATAATTGCTAAAATACTCGACTCACTGATGATAAAATATTCTTTGCCTTCGACCTTAATTTCATCCGGACCGTACTTAGAGAAGAGGACGGTCTGACCCTTCTTCACTCGAAGCGGCAAGAGTTTGCCCTCGTCGGTGACGCGCCCCGCGCCTACCGCGAGCACCACTCCGCGCTCGGCCTTCTCCTTACTGACCGTCTCCGGAATAATGATGCCGTGCTTCGACTTACTACTATTGTCTTCCGTTATCGGTTCGACTAAAACTCGATCACCTAGTGGTTTGATGTTTATTTTATTAGCCATAGTTTTTAGATTTTACCAGGGCCATTATAGAGGAGATTCCCCTCCCGTCAAGAGACTAAATTGAGGATCTCGGTCCTAATTCGGATTGCGAAAGATTGAAGGCAAACTTGGTGAGAGAGACGGCGATGATCGCCAGGACGAGACCGCCTAAGATGTCGAGGGGCCAATGGATGCCGGCCATTACTCGGGTCACGCTCACCACCGCGGCGGCAAGCGTGAGCCAGCGGCCGAGCTTCGGATTACCCACGTGGACCGAGAGGGCGAGGGCGAAGAA
>JBBTTW010000052.1:0-2647 GCA_038064055.1 Patescibacteria group bacterium
TGTTTATGTACTTTTTAGTATTAAAGATAAACGTCTGTATATAGGCAGTACCAATAATCTAAAACGTCGCTTCTCTCAGCATAATGCTGGAGGAGTGAAATCTACGACCACGCGCCGACCACTAAAAATTATTTATTACGAATCTTATCTTCACCGATCAGATGCCGAACGTCGAGAGAAATTTCTCAAGGGCGGTAAAGGACGAGGGGAGTTAAAAATCCAACTAAGGGATTGTTTTGATAAACTCGATTATCGTTTTAGGTAAATTGCAAGAACTTGACCCCGAATCCCAGTAGACACCCCAACGATTTGACGATTTTTGACTTGGGTGATAGTTGTTAAAGGAGGTCGTTCTTTGTTGTTATTGTGTCTATTTGGAGCCATTTTCACACTGTTTACTGAAAGGAGACAGTCACATGGCGGACGAGAAAACCGAGGTTGGTAGTAGCTCGAGTTACCCCAAGTTGTGGGAAGAGCGAGTGGGACCTTTCGCCGAGGCAGTCAAAAAGAGTTTGGATGCAGTATCTCAAGCTCTGGTTGGACTGGTCGGCGACCCAAGCGACGATGCTCTGGCGACCCTAGCTGATCCCAATGCAGTTCAAGACAATGACCTGCAGGCGGTATTGGTGGGGGATGGGCCCAGAATCCCGCTCGGAGTGTTCCGCAAGAATTTGGCATTGTTGCGCGGTCCACAAGCGGCCGCGGCGACTCCAGCGGCGGCTGGCTCTGGTCCGTCGTTCGATATCCTCCCCGCCGTCCCCGACGATGAAAACTTCCTCTCGATGCTCAAGATCGGTGGCATTATCAAAGTCGGTAAGACTGAAGTTATGGCCGCCACTCGAGCCGCTCTGGCTGAGTCGGTGGGTGTCTTCGACTTACCGGCGACGATTATCGAGCGAATGGAAGAATTTGCTCGGGGGCAAGATGAACCGGTTGGCGACAATTTCTTCCGTCTGCAGAAGATGCTGACGGAGAAGCGCTACGGGGATGTGCTCGCGGCGTTGGGTGTCCCTGGGAACTACGTCAGCAATCGGCGGAAGCAGGATCTGCTGGATCGTCTCAAATCTGGTCTCTGGCCAGCGCTGCGAAGCTTCAACGATCAACTTAAGGCCTGGCAGGAGACATGGTCAGCTGGGATGGCGAATCCAGCCATGCTACTGACCGCTCTGGCGATTGGTCAGTCAGGTGCGCGCAACATGATGCCTCCGGGGATGATGCAGCCGCCCGATACGGCCACCATCCGTGATGCCGCTGATAGTGTGATCGATCGGATCAACCGAGTCTTCGCGGGAACAGGTATCCCTGTGGCGCGCGCCTTGGCCTATGACGCCACCCGAATCAAGGGCGTCTTGGAAGAAGCAACGCTCCCAGCTTCCATTGGCGCGGCCAATCGGGAGCAGATGCTCAAGATGCTCGGCGTCAGCGTTAGTGCTGATCTTGTTCGGCTCGAGCAAAACGTCACGCGTTATGTGTTGGCGATCGTCGAGTTCCCGAAGGTTGGGGCCGGCACCGAGGAGTATTCTTACCTGGGGGCCATGATTCAGCTCGGCGCGGCTATCCCTTGGGACAAGCTTCCCGCCGGTAGCGGTGACTTGAAGACAACCGCCATACCCTCTCGGCGACCCCGAATCAACCACCGAGTCGGCATTGGTGTCGGGTCCGATAGTGATGACAGTGGAGATGACGCCTGATCACACACAGCTTCACTGACACAATAATTTAGTCCTGGCCTCTCGTCGTACCCTAGGTGCGGCGGGAGGCTTTTTTGTTCCCCTTGCATTTATTGCTAAAATCTGTTATAGATCTAAACAGGTTGGTCTTTGAGATACGAGTGTATCGGGCCAGGCCACTCAAACTTAGGAGTGACCCATGATAGTCAGACCGAATCAGGCTGTAGTTCCGGAGACGGTAATCGCGTCTCCGGCGATCGAGTCGCTCCTGAACTTAATAGACGAAGATTCCTTTTGGCCGGAAGTGGTTAGGGGTAACCCGGGGTTGGTTGAGCAGGTAAGATCGAGGACAAGTCTAGCCCAAGCGCTAGCGGATGTTTTCGATCAACTAGCGCCAAAGAATTTGGACATTAAAGAAGCCGTTGGCAGTGGCCAGCTCGAATCAAGAAAGGTGATAAGAGCCTACCATGAGTTAGCGGCGCTGCTTGAGTCCGATTCGGAGAGCCGAAGATTGATTTTGTACTTACCCTTCGAGTTCCTCCCCCAAGGGTCGTGGTTTCTGGGATCTGATAGTCTGGCTCAAGCCGCAACGCGGCTGAACCGAGTTTATCTAAAGCGATGGTATGAACTGCTTTGGTTTTCTGACGTCCGCGAAAACTTTGTTGAGGGGGACGTTCTTGAGCCGGGGCTCCGTTCGGTTCCACTCAGACGAGTCGTCAAGGCGGCTCATCTGGTCCCCAAATTGGTTGAGAGGGGTTTACTCTCGGTAGCCGAGGTCAAGAAATTGATCGAAGCTAACCGAGGGAACATCTTGGGAGACAGCTTAACCGAAGCGGCGTTAGTGTTAAACGATTTGGGGTTGATGCCAGCTCACGATCTGGAGGGGATAAAAACGAAGGCGGCGATAATCGATCCCACTCCTTCAATCATCACTCCCGCTCGTCGGCGCTGGTTGGAGCGCCGCGAGAGAGAAAAGG
>JBBTTW010000053.1:0-2651 GCA_038064055.1 Patescibacteria group bacterium
TATCTTCGGCGCCATCCACGACGACAAGTTGAATAAGAATGAGATTAAGATCACCGTCATCGCCTCCGGCTTCCCCGAAACGGCCCGCAAGAAGCCGATGATCACCGTCGAGTCAAAGTCGGGTGAGGGTCCGCGTAGCATCCCCGAACCAGGCGTCGAGCGGCCCGCCCCCACACCGAAGCGCGTTGAGACTGGACGAGCCGCCACCCCATCGAATAAAATAGAAGAGGACGATGACTGGTCATCGATCCCGGCTTTCCTAAGACGCTCTAAGAAGCCTTAGTTGTGATAGAATAGAGAGATGTCGACAGTTACTTTACCAAAACTTGAGTATCGTGAGCTGAAGAAAAAGGCTTCGGCTTATGAGGCGATGACTCGCCTGCCTAATTATTATTTGAAGGGGAAATCGGCCCGAAAGCTTGATCGACGGGTGGAGCAAAGCCTGAAAGAGTACTTGGCTGGTAAAACTAAAAAAATTAAGTCTGTAGCCGATCTGATGTAGCATGCTAGAGATTGACGTTGGTAGTTTGTTCAAACGACATTTCAAAAAGTTACCGGCAGAAATCAAGAAAAAGATGATTGTTCGAGAAAAGATCTTTATCAATAATCCGTTTGATCCACGACTTGGCACTCACAAATTACACGGTGAGCGCAAGAATGAGTGGGCGTATTGGATAGATTATTCATATCGGATCACTTTCATGTTTCTCGGCGGAAACTCCGTTCTTTATACTGATGTTGGAACCCACGATCAAATTTATTAAAATAAGAAAAAGAATAACTATGTTCAAAAATAAAGGTTTCTCGGCAATAATTTTAATTATAATTTTAGCGGTAGTAGTTGGTGGGGGTTATGGGGTGTGGAAAAATAGAGTGGAGGTACCGGAGCCAACTGGTGGAAGTCCGACTTCCACCACCCCCTCCCCTTTGGGGAGGGGGTCGGGGGGGGTAGAAGGCTGGAAAACTTACCGGAATGATGAGTATGGGTTTGAGTTTAAGTATCCAACACAACTGTCTTTTGATGAGATTAAGGGTACAACAAATCCAGAATGCCTTTCGGTGATTGATTTTTGGGATAAAAAAGAAGCTGAAGAGCTAGGAGAGGGAGGAGGTGATGTCCAATCTTATTTCAGCTTGTGCGTTGCGAAATCCTTGAGTGAAGCCCGCGATGATTTCGCTGTTCAATGGGAACCAACGGTTTTAGATAATAAAACAGCAATGAAGGGTATGGTGACCTCTTACCCTGTTTTGTTGGTTGAACTTATTGGAGGGAAAGGGTTAACCATTTATTCTGCCCGATCTGTTAATTTATTAAATCAAATTCTCCCTACCTTCCGATTCACGACTTCCATCATAGATACCTTTAATTGGAAAACTTATCGGGATGAAGCATACCAGATAGAGATAAAATACCCACCCAATTATTCACCGAAGGAGAACGTTACCAGTAACGGCAGAGTGAGTGTCTCATTTTATAAAGAGGGTTTGAGTTTCCAAGTTCCAATTGAATTAGTTTTTCAATCTGAAAGTGGAGTGGGTTTTAAGGATTGGGTTGAAAAGCGGTATTGCAATACAGAATGTTTACTGGACTTAAGTGGGGAGTTAAACGGCAGAGCACTAAGCAATCCAGCAGAGGTTTTTAAATATCGAGCCAATCCGGAAATTGGTGAACGTATTGGATACGCCTTCAGTAATGATACAAGTTTATATTTACTAATTGACGCCTTAGATGATGGTTCTGATTCACCGATATTAAAAAAGATGGCTGAGTCATTAAAATATCCTGTGAGTAAAAGAATTAAGTAATGATCTACGATCTAATAATCATCGGTGGTGGGCCGGCTGGTGTTGCCGCGGGGGTGTATGCCGCGCGCAAGCAACTTAAAACTTTATTTCTCACTTACGACTTTGGCGGCCAGTCCGTCGTCTCAGCCGAGATCCAGAATTGGATCGGCACGCCGAGCATCTCGGGCGAAGAGTTGGGTCATCAACTAGAGAAGCATCTCCGCGCTTACGAAGGCGACACCTTGGTAATTAAAACGGAAGTGAAGGTGGAGCAGGTAGAGCGCCCGACCCCGACCGGTAATTTTATCGTTAAGACCGATAACGGCGAGTCGCATGAGGGCAAGACGGTACTCGTGACGGCCGGCGCGCACCGCCGCAAACTCCAAGTGCCGGGCGCCGACACCTTCGAGCAGAAGGGTATTACTTACTGTGCCACCTGCGATGGTCCGCTCTTCGGCGGTAAGGACGTAGTGGTGATTGGTGGCGGTAATGCCGGCTTTGAGACGGCGCTTCAACTCCTCGCCTATGCCAAGAGCGTGACTCTAATCCACCACAGTACTGAATTTAAGGCTGACCCAGTAACGGTAGACCGCGTCCGCGCTAATCCGAAGACCACGCTCCTTACCAACGCCGAGACGGTGGAGGTGAAGGGGGGGCAATTTGTAACCAGCTTGGTCTATAAAAATAAATTAACCAACGAGACCAAGGAATTACCGACGGAAGGTATCTTCGTCGAGATTGGACTTGTGCCAACCACTGACTTCGTTAAGGGTCTCGTCAATTTAACTCCTTATGGCTCGATTGTCGTCGACCCAAAGAACCAACGCACGTCGGTGGCTGGCGTCTGGGCCGCTGGCGATTGCGCC